>NZ_JBTKVD010000010.1:0-114028 GCF_054454555.1 Acinetobacter sp. ANC 4636
TCTTAAATAAAATAGAAAGTAAGTTTATTTTTAATAGTGTAATAAATGCGATTAAATTTTTAAAGGCAGTTGAGGAAGTTTAGAGACTTATTTAAATAAGAATAGGTTAGAAAAATTATCTAATCATATTGTCATAACTGAATAAATCATTAATTAATAGAGATTGTGAAAGTAGAGCTATTTATAACTTACTGTGCAATTATATTATTATAATCACCTATACTTTAGTGATTTAAAAAGTTGATTTAAACAAATGCCCAAACAATCCCGATTTTTCTGCATAGGTGGTTTTCTTAACGGTTCAAGTGTTAAAGACCAAGGTGACAGCTTTGTCTGTATCGAAAATAATAAACAAGTCACTTACCGAAAAATGGAAATTTTCCATCAAGATGCGTGGGATCATGATTACTACGTTTGTGAAACCACGACGGATCAACAAGCACGAAACTGGGTTTATGACATCGAACCAAATTAAAGAGCATAGAGCTTAAAAGACAGGCAATAAAAAGCCCCATGGTTAGGGGCTAGTCGTATATGAATCAAGTCATATACTGTATGAGGCTCATCTCAAACTGTGCGTATTAAAACATAAATCACGTCATATTCATACTGATTAGACTTCTTTGATTAAGCCATTTTTCATTTCTTCCTATGGGAGAAACACAAAGAGGGCATAAATCATGATGAAAGAAGCTCATTTTCTTAAATATCCCACTTCTTCCGATAACGCCATAGCGTAGTTCGGCTAATATTCAGTTCATCTGCAACCTTTTGTAAGTCCTTGTTATATTGCTCAAGCAAATGCGCCAGCAATTCTTTTGTAATACTCTTATTCGACAACGGTTCAGCGATTTGGGTGTTGCCATGTTGAACATTAGAAATTTCATATGGTAAATCATTCACATCAATATACGTTCGACCTTGTGACATCGCTAAAGCATAAAGTAGAGTGTTTTTCAGTTCGCGGATATTTCCTGGCCAGTCATATTGCAGCATGATTTGCATGGCGCGATGGGTCAGCATCGGCGCAGCTTGGTCTTGTGGCAGGCTGTTTTCCTGCAAGATTTTTTTAATGATTAAAGGAATATCTGCTTTACGTTCCCGTAGCGGTGGTACAAAAATCGGAATGACTCGTAACCGATACAGCAAATCCTGACGGAAACGCCCTAAACGTGCTTCTTCACGTAAGGCACGATGGGTTGCCGCAATAATACGCACATCACTTTTTAAAGTCTTTTCACCACCAAGCTGTGTATATTCGCCTGTTTCGAGCACACGTAGTAACTTGGCTTGTAACTCCAGTGGAATTTCTGCCACTTCATCTAAAAACAGCGTTCCGCCTGCAGCACGTTCAAACACGCCTTTGTGGTCACGAATTGCGCCTGTAAAAGCACCTTTGACATGTCCAAACAATTCACTTTCTAAAATATTGGCATTTAAACTGGCACAGTTAACTGCGATGAAAGGGCGATTATGTCGTTCGCTATAGTCATGAATGGCTTGGGCGACCAATTCTTTACCACTACCAGATTCACCACGGACTAACACTGGAAACTGTGTTGAAGCTACGCGTTGAATAATTGAAAACATCGCAAACATTTGTGGGGTTTGGCTGTTAAAGCGTTCAGCAAGCTGGAGTTCTGCTTGAGAGGGTTGTAGCTGAGTAGTGGCTTCAGGTGTGCAAATACTTGGGCAAGGCTGAAATAAATGCAAGCTATAGACCTGGCTTGCAATCTCAACAGGATGCTTAATATAAAAACTATTCAACTGATCGACATAGCTTTCCTGAGAGCTATCTTCACTTGGATGTAAGTGTAAATATTGCAATAGTGCTTGCTGATGCAAGTCATGTTCATTTGGAGTTTGCCAGATGACTTGTTTTTCATCTAAAACAAAGACGGTAGCGTGATGAAATAAGCCTTGTAACTGCTGTAAAAAAGCCTGAGCAGATGGTAATGAGTCAAAAAACAAACGATTCATAAATTTTGATGTTTCAAATAATGTTTCAAATAATGTTAATAAATTGCAGGTGTAACATCAATATTTTTGTTTTAAATATTTTTTAAAAATAAGTTATTGAAATATAATATTATTATTTTAATTTAAAAGTTGGCATCAATTTTGCTAAATTTGATATAAGCACAATGAAATGGAACATGACCATGCTTTTCAAACAATTATTCGAACCTGAAAGCTCTACTTATACTTATTTATTGGCTTGTGAGGATACCAAACAAGCAATTCTGATTGACCCTGTCGCATCAGAAATCGAGACGTATTTAGACTTGCTTGAACAGCACGGATTGAGCTTGGTATATAGCTTAGATACACATGTACATGCGGATCATGTGACTGGAGCGAAGTTGTTAAAAGAACGTGCAGGTTCTAAAGCGGTGTTACATCGTAATTCAGGCGTACCATGTGGTGATATTTTAGTCACTGATGGCTGTTTATTGCGTATCGGTTCAATTGAAGTTGAAGCACGTTATACACCAGGACATACCAACGCTTGCACCAGTTATGTTGTTGATAACATGGCTTTCACAGGTGATGCACTCTTGATTGATGGTTGTGGGCGTACTGACTTTCAGGAAGGTGATGCGGGAACGTTATACGACAGCATTCACAACCAACTGTTTAGTTTGCCTGATGATACTGTGGTTTATCCAGGGCATGATTATAAAGGCCGCACCCACTCAAGTATTGGTCATGAACGCGAATTTAATGCGCGCTTAGGTCGTAAGAAAACTCGTGAAGATTTTATTGAACTGATGAAACATTTGGATTTGCCATATCCTGCAAAAATTGATGTGGCACTCCCTGCAAATAAAGCCTGTGGAAATGTAGATGCAGACTGTAAGTAATAAGGAACAAACCATGCAACCACTTCAACAATCGAATGCTACACATGTTCTTAAACATGACGTTGTGATCGTCGGCGGTGGTTCGGCAGGGATTGCCGTGGCATCAAGTTTACTGGCACGATCACCTTATCTCAATCTGGTGATTATTGATCCTGCTGAAATGCACTACTACCAGCCAGGCTGGACCATGGTGGGTGGCGGTATTTTTAAAGTGGAATCGACAGGCCGAGCAATGTCGGATGTGATTCCAGTCGGTGCCAATTGGGTCAAGCAGGCAGTTGCAGCATTTGAACCCGAGAAAAATCAACTGATATTGCAAAATGGTCAACAGATTGAGTATCAATCCCTGATTGTTTGTCCTGGGCTGGTACTGAACTGGAATGCGATTGAAGGTTTGAGTGAAACTCTGGGTAAAAATGGGGTGACTTCCAATTACCGTCAGGATTTAGCACCGTATACGTGGCAACTGGTACAGCAGTTAAAACAGGGTAAAGCGATTTTTACTCAACCGCCAATGCCGATCAAATGTGCGGGCGCGCCGCAAAAAGCGTTGTATTTATCTTCAGACTATTGGTTAAAGAACAATGTGCTGAACAATGTTGAAGTGAATTTTTACAACGCAGGTGCAGTACTATTCGGTGTTAAAGAATATGTGCCTGCCTTGATGGAATATATGCAGCGTTATAAAGCACATTTACATTTTGAACATAAATTGGTCAAAGTAGATGGTGCGAGTAAAACTGCATGGTTTGAAGTGAAAAAAGACGGAGAAATGACTCAGGTTTCGACTCAATTTGACATGTTGCATGTTGTTCCGCCTCAGCATGCACCAGATTTTATTCGTTACAGTACATTTGCCGATGCTGCTGGCTGGTTTGAGGTTAACCCTGAAACATTGCAACATCCACGTTATGCCAATGTCTTTGGTTTGGGTGATGTGATTAGTGCCAGCAATGCTAAAACGGCTGCTGCTGCGCGAAAGCAAGCCCCGGTTGTGGCAGTTAATGTTTTAACTTACCTAAATGGACGCAGTGATTTTTGTCATTACGATGGTTATGGTTCCTGCCCGTTGACCGTTGAGCGAGGTAAAATCGTACTGGCAGAATTTGGCTATGGTGGAAAATTGTTGCCTTCATTCCCACGCTGGTTATGTGATGGGCAAAAACCGACCAAGCTGGCGTGGTTTTTAAAAGCTCGTATGCTGCCAGAAATTTACTGGAAAGGCATGCTTAAAGGGCATGAATGGCTCGTCAAACCAAAACGTCATGCAGCTTAATTTGGCGTTATGAGAGAAAATCGTCATGTGGATACTGGTTGTTGAAGGTCTTGCCATTGGTTGTCTATTGGGGCTGACAGGGGCAGGTGGTGGTATATTGGCTGTGCCTGCACTGATGGCATCTCAGGGCTGGACGGTAGCACAAGCTGCACCAGTGGGGTTGTTAGCTGTAACTTTTTCGACATTTATTGGCACGCTGCAAGGCTTGTTCAAGAAAATTGTTCGCTATCGTGCAGCATTGTGGATCGCATTTGTTGGTATTCCCGCATCGCATTTGGGAATTTGGGCGAGTCAGCATACTTCACCGATGTGGTTGAGTTTACTGTTTGCTTTGGTGATGTTTGTGGTGGCATATCGGCTATTTAGTCATCCGTATGAAGATTTTCACAATCCTCCTTGCCGAATCAACCCTTATACGGGTAAGTTGCAGTGGGATATTCCAACTGCCCTGATTTTAGGGGGGATTGGTATAATCGCAGGATTTCTGACGGGGTTGCTTGGTGTGGGTGGTGGCTTTGTGATTGTCCCAGCACTGAAGAAAACCACGAATCTGGATTTGCATAGTATTGTGGCAACTTCACTCATGATTATTTTCTTGGTGGGTGGATTAAGCATTGGCTTGCATGTATTGGATGGTTTTGTTTATCCGACAGCGGTGACGCTTGTGTTTGCTGGTGCATGTATAGTTGGACTATTGGTCGGTCGGCAAATCGTAACACGTATTTCAACGCATTATGTGCAGCGAATTTTTGCAATTACCGTCATACTAGTTGCTGTATTGATGTTGGTTAAATCACTTAAAGCTATTTTTGCCTTATAGGAGTCTTACAATATGCATGAATATGCTTTGGCATTCTTTGGCGGTCTACTGCTTGGAATAGCAACCATTAGTTACTTGTATAGTGTCGGGAAAATCGCTGGAGTCAGTGGATTGATTGCCCAGATGCTGACACCCAAAAACTGGTTTAGTACGCCCGCATTCTGGTTTTTACTCGGGCTGATTGTTATGCCGTTTGTTTATCATCAGTTTTTAGACTTGCCTGTGCAGGTTAAAGCATCGCCTTGGGTGCTGATGCTGAGTGGATTGCTGGTGGGTGTGGGAACACGTCTAGGTTCGGGCTGTACCAGTGGGCATGGGATTTGTGGGTTAAGTCGGTTGTCGACACGTTCTTTTGTTGCAGTGGGCTGCTTTATGGCATGTGCGTTTTTAACTGTATTGGTTACGCGTTATCTTTTTGGTGGCTAACATGAAAAATCTGATTGCATTTATTTGTGGTGGCGTATTTGCACTGGGGCTGATGCTCTCAGGCATGTCGAACCCTGCGGTGGTACAGGCATTCTTCGATGTGTTTGGTGCATGGAGTCCACGTCTGATGTTTGTGATGGGTGGAGCAGTGTTGATTTCATTCTATCCATTTCAGCGTGCAATGCGTCAAGAGCGCCCAAAGACCATTTTTAATGAGCCGATTGATTTGCCAACAAGTAAGATCATTGACTCACGATTAATTATAGGCTCAATCCTGTTTGGTATTGGTTGGGGCTTGTCTGGTATTTGTCCTGCACCAGGTTTAACTTTGCTTGGACTGGGGCATTGGGAAGCGCTGTATTTTATTATTCCGATGTTGCTTGGTATGTTCTTATACAAATTGAGCCAAAAAGCTTAAAAACCTCAACCACCATTTCTAAAGCAAGGACGCTTATATGAAATGGTTTTGTATTGTGCAAAAACTGCACAATATTAATGCAATAAAAATTCCTGAAAAGAATAATTAAAATATCTTAATATAAAAATGATATAAAATAATGGCTTATTATTTTGGCATATCCCTTGCATTTTAAATCATACAACCCGCAAAGGAGAACACGCCATGACTGAACAGAGTATGTTTAAAATAAAAAATATTCGCCTGACCGATCCGCGTACTTGTGAGCTGTATATGCAACATAATGATACGGCTTCAGTGAAAGGCTGGGTGATTCAGTGTAATGCTGCTTTATCGAACCAGTTTCATGAGCATTTGAATCAGTTGTGCCAATCTGAAAATCCATTTATTGCGTTATTGCAGTTGAAACAGTTCCATAAAGTCGAAGTCTTATGCTAAACCCCGATCTGACTTAAATGACAGCAAGCACTGGTCTTTGCTGTCATTTTTGTTTTTAGAATTTTCATTGCACTTCAAGTCATTCATGTATGACGATCTTTTATCCTGCAACAATACTGATCATGACATAGGCACAACCTGCACGTGCTTGACGATAGGCAATCTATTTGAGTCGTAAGTAGGGTATTTTGGCATTGCCAAAGAAGCAATTACGGAGTTTGAAGCGGAATAGCAGGCATAAAAAAGCCCGCTTTTGTGCTGCGGGCTTTTTAAAATTTTGGCTCTCCAACCTGGGCTCGAACCAGGGACCTGCGGATTAACAGTCCGTCGCTCTACCGACTGAGCTATTGGAGAATCTGCCAGCGATTATAATGTGATTTTAATAAGGGTCAAGTGAAAATCTAGCTATGGTTTTTGGATGTCGTATATTTAAACAAATAGTCAGGTCAAATCTAAAAAAATTATTTTTTTTGCATTTTTTTTGCTAAATTAAAAAACATAGGTCGTTTAAAGTATTTTCACTTTAAACAGTGTGGATTTAACCCAACTTGCCAGCACACAAATGGCTAAATCGGAGGCGCAACATGCCAGTTCTTCGTGTTCAAGATATTTTCGCAAACTTTCAGTTTTATCAAGAAAACTATCTTTCCATTTTAAAAAATCCGCAAAGTTATTATCAACCTGTTGCTGATGCCTGTATTCACTTTGCTATTTTGAGTGAGCAAAAAGTCTATCTGGGTGATTTGCTACAACTTTGGTTTGGTGACAAATGGACAGAGCATCAAGCTCAGCAATTACAAAGAAGTGAAGGTAATTACTGGCAGCCTGTACAGCAGGATTCATCAATTAATGATATTTTTGTGTTTGCAATCCAAGGTCAGGGCATTGGCAAACATGCTAAAGCATTGGCATGGTCGCAGCATGATGCACAAATCCGTGAAATTTATTTAGATCGTGTCTTGCCTTATTATTTTAATTTTATTGCGTTAGAACGCCCAAAACATAGTGTAGTTTAAATCGCCATTTTTATTTTTACACTTTTCTGTAGATCATAAAAAAACCCATCAGTGAACTGATGGGTTTTTTGTTTTAGCGTAATGAATTACGCTTTTTTCTCAGCTTCGATTGAAGCAATTGCAGCATCTACGCCGTCAATTGATTCAGCAGCTTTTTTGATACGTGCAAGTGCATCAACAAGTACTTCGTCAGCAGTCGCGTAAGAAATACGCATGTAACCGCCTAAACCAAATGCATCACCAGGAACAACTGCAACACCAGTTTCTTCAAGTAACCATGCAGAGAATTCTGTGCAAGATTTTAAGCCTTTCGCACGAATTAACGGACGGATGTTTGCATACGCATAGAACGCGCCGTCAGCAGGTAGACAAGTAATCCCTTTAATGTCATTCAAACCGTTAACAACCAAGTCATGGCGGCGTTTGAACGCTTCGATCATTGGTTTAAGGACGTCTTGAGGACCATTCAATGCAGCTTCAGCAGCAACTTGTGAAATTGAAGTTGGGTTTGAAGTTGATTGAGACTGGATTTTTTTCATCGCACCGATCAGCTTTGCAGGACCCGCTGCATAGCCAATACGCCAGCCAGTCATAGCATACGCTTTAGATACACCGTTCAATACGATTACGCGATCGTAAAGGTCTGGTGCAACAGTTGCGATGTTATAGAATTCGTCATCCCAACGGATTGGTTCATACATGTCGTCAGATGCAACAAATACTTGTGGGTGGCGACGTAATACTTCAGCCAAAGCTTCTAGCTCAGCTTTGGTATAGATCATACCTGTTGGGTTAGAAGGGCTGTTTAATACCACTAAACGAGTATTTTCAGTGATCGCAGCTTCTAATTGCTCAGGAGTAATTTTGAAACGTTGTTCTTCACCACATTTCACAATCACAGGTGTACCTTCAGCGATAATCACCATGTCTGGATAGCTTACCCAGAACGGTGCAGGAATAATCACTTCATCACCTTTGTTTAACAAAGCAAGTGCCAAGTTAAAGAATGATTGTTTACCACCACAAGAAACCAAGATCTGGTTTGCTTGGTAGTCAAGGTTATTGTCGCGTTTCAGCTTAGCAATAATTGCTTTTTTTAAGCTTGGCGTACCATCAACAGCAGTGTATTTTGTAAAGCCATTGTTAATCGCTTGAATAGCTGCATCTTTGATGTGTTGCGGGGTATCGAAATCAGGTTCACCTGCACCCAAACCAATCACATTCTTACCAGCAGCTTTAAGTTCAGCAGCTTTATTTGTTACGGCAAGCGTAGGAGACGGTTTGATAGCGTTTACACGATCTGACAGACGTACGTCCACTGCGATATTCCTTCTTTAGTGGGATTAAAAATAAAAGCATCCTATCTTAACGTAAAAAACCCAACATGTTAGATACAAATCGTTCAAAATGAGAAAAATTCATAGGAATTTTAAATTATGCAACTTACAGAGAGCTATTTGAGCATTCACACTCGTCAAGGTACTCGAAAAAGCTTAAAATAGACAAAATTTCGAGTTTTGTTTGTTGTATGAGTCAAAATAAACCGCAAGTCCAGTTGCCTTTTCCGCTGCCAACGCAGCAAGATCAGGAAGATAGCACGATACATAACCATGTTCGTCCAAAACCACAGCGTTATGCTGATCGGACTTGGGCACCACCACGTGGCACACGTCGTTCTATGGGTAAACGCTAATTTACCCTTGAAATAGCTAAAAAAGCACGTCATCTGACGTGCTTTTTTGTTTTTTATTTAAAAATTTTATTTGGATTTAAAATCTTGTTCGGGTCAAATAGTTGTTTGAGTTGTCGCATCATGTTCAGGGTATTTTCATCGACTGAATAATGTAAATAATCACGTTTAAGCAGTCCAATGCCGTGTTCTGCTGAAATACAGCCTTTAAACTCGCGTACCACACCATAGACAACGTCATCAATTCCTGTCATCACAGACTCAAGCTGATCTTCGGGTAGATATTTTAAATCCAAAATAATATGCATATTGCTGTCGCCGATATGCCCAAAGAACAGACTGACCAAATCTGGAAAGTGCTGATCCAAGCGTGCTTGGCAGACTTCTTTAAATTCGCCTAATTCACCGATTGGTAAACTGATATCGAAGCATAATGGTCGCCCCGTACTGGAGATTTCAGCAGGTACAGTTTCACGAATCAGCCAGAGTTGCTGTGCTTGTGCCTGATTTTGTGCAATCACGGCATCTAAAATTTCCCCTGTTTCAAACATTTCAGCCAGTAGATTTTCCAGGCTTTCAGCAGGGGCTTCAACATCAAATATTGCATATACAGGGTAGAGCTGAGTCATTGGATTACTGTTGTTTTGCATCCATGACAAGCTGAGCTGATAATATTCATTCCACATTACTTCAAAAGCATTTGGCGTGGTCAGGTTTTTTTGCAAACGACGTAGCAGATGCACTGCTGACAAAAAATCGGGGAAAGCACATAAACAGGTACTGAGTTCACTTGGTGGTGCCGAGAGTTTTAAGACTGCTCGAGTTACAATACCCAGTGTACCTTCAGAGCCAATAAAATTCTGTTTCAGGTCATAGCCTGCATTGTTCTTGATCATTTTATTCATCAAATTCAGTACACGTCCATCGGCAAGTACCACTTCCATGCCCAGTACATGTTCACGCATCATGCCATAACGAATCACCGATAATCCGCCAGCATTGGTGGCAATATTTCCACCAATCTGACAAGAGCCACGACCACCGACATCGACAGGGAAAAACAAGCCTGCCTGACGTGCGGCATTTTGTACTTCTTCAAGCGTTACGCCTGCCTGTACCGTCATGGTTGAAGCATATTGGTCAATTTCTTCGATTTTATGCATTTTATCCAGTGCGATCACAATTTCATCGGCATTGGCGATACCTGCACCTGCAACGCCTGTCATGCCGCCTTGAGGTACAACAGCCTGTTTGAGTTCATTACAGATTGAAAGAATTTGTGAGACTTGTTCGGTATTTTTAGGAAAGAGCACAGCATAGGGTTGAATGCGTTTGTAATTACTCCAGTCGGTATAGTGACGAATATTGATGGTATCGCCCATCGCAATTTGCTGTTCAGTCAAAAATACTCGACAACGCTCAACCACTTGTAGCTGGGTGCTCATGTTCTTTCCTTTTTTGTGATGATGGATGTAATGCTCATTAGTGTATCCCAAGCTGTAAGACACAGTCAGATTTTCCCTAGATCACCAAGAAAAAAGCCAGCTTGGAAAATAACTGGCTTGGCGGATTTTAAGCGTTTACATTTTGATTAGAGTAAAAGTTTTTCTTTCTCAAATACATGTCTTGATCTGCTCGTCTGAGCAATGCTTCTATGCTTTCGTTGGGTGCAGTAGTAGCATGTCCGATCGAAATGCTAATAGGCTGGCTAGAATAATACTGATTGTCGATATTAAACAGTTCATGAATGGTTTGTAATGTGGATAATGTTGCGACTTCATCTGCAGATGGCATTAAAATTACAAACTCATCACCACCAATACGTGAGGCAGTATAGGGCGTATTTAAAATCACCTGACCCAAGACAGCACCAACGCGCCGTAATAAACCATCTCCGACATCATGTCCTAATTCATCATTAATCTGTTTTAATCCATTCATATCTAGATAAATACAAGACACAGGGCGAGCAAAACTACGCTCTAAGCGGTTAATTTCTTCTGTATAAAATGAACGGTTATACAGTTTGGTCAGCACATCATGTTTGCCTAAATATTCCAGATAATTTTCAGCTTTTTTACGTGCAGTAATATCCGTCAGTGCAACTTGTACCAGTCCCCAGTCATGCTCATATCCTGGAAATACCGTAAATTGCAGTAGAACGTTACGAATTGTGCCATCGAGGGCATAGTTGACCGCTTCACGTTGGTGGTGAATATTGCCTTTCCATAACTCGATGAGTTGTTCACGAAACGTATTTTGCATTTCCTGCGTAAAGACTTTGTGCAAATTTTTAAACAATGTCGGTTTGTCGGGTGCTTTAAACAGTGTCAGCGTCGCTTGGTTAACATCAAGCAAAATAATGTCTTCAATACATTGCTGAATAAAATCGGGATGAACATCCAGAAACGTCCGAAAGTCTTCGATACCAAGCTGACGAATCTGGTCAATGCGGCGTTTGATGCGACTGAAATCTTCAACCCATAAAGAAGCAGGCGAGTAAGTAAACATTGACTCTGCCAAAATACGGTTTTTGGCTTCAAGACGCTGCGCATCCTGATAAGCGGTAATATCTTCGGTGGTAAAGAGCACGCGGGATAAGTCATGCTCAAAGCCTGGTAAAACCGATGCACGTAGTTGAACATCTAGACGCTTACCCGAAAAGGTATAGTTGACGCCTGTGCTGGAAAATTCGGTTTCACCATTCCAGAGCGCTGCCAGTTCATAAACATGTGTGTCGAGCATGTCTGCTTTAAAAATTAACGCCAGATTGGCACACAAATGCTCTTGGTTTTCTGCTTCAAAAACTTCAAGGGTTTTTTGATTGACTTTGAGTACTTTAATTTTTTGTGTGGACTCGACCACCCGTTGTAAGTCTTCTTGTAGAAAACTCACAATATCTTCAACGCCTTGTGCTCGCCACGCATCAAATTGCTGTTTGACCTCACTAAAATCTTCAAGCCACATGGGAATGGGCGCTAAATCAAAAATTGAAGAATCAAAATGTGGCATGGCTTAAATCAATCCCCAAATGCAGTTTAAAAGTCAGAAAATGTATAAAAATTAGTGATGGCGTTTAATTGGATGTTTAATTTCGATTTCGCCGTTCCAGACGTGAATAAAATCTTGCTCATTGAAATCGTAAAGTTCCATCAAGGCGAGGATTACACCACCATAGATATAGCTTTCATCAGATTGAGGTGGTAAATGAAAAATCTTACCGTTGATCTGCTTTAAAATATCTTCAATTTCATAGTTGCGGTTGCGTCCGTACTGGTCTTCTGGATACATTTTTTCTTCCAGTACTTTGAGCGCAATTTGTTTTTGTTCACGGCTTAACGTTGTATGTTTGAGTGCTTCAGCATAGTCATCGGCCAAAATGACTTCTTCACTAAAAATGCTATGCAGTAATTTACTGGTCAGGTTTGGAAACAAACGGCTGGCATTTTTTTCCACATATGGACGGAAAGATTCAGGAAAAATGACATTAGAGGAAATACCCTGAAACAGTGGGGCAATCTCAGACACCTGATAGCCCGCAATACCACAGCCGAGCGCGGTAATAAAATATTGGGTGGTCAGGTGATTTTGGGCATAGATTTTAAAATCTTCAATATAATGCGCAATTTGTGAAATCGGCATTTGCTGTAAATGTTCATTTAGGGTTGGAATGGCAAAGCTCTGACCTGACCAGCCACGTCCTATGCCTGTCATTGCACCAAAAAACAGTTGCGCGATACGAGCTGCGCCATCATTGTGTTGACCTGCAAGATTGCTGCCAAAAACAAAAACCGTGTCTTCAGGTAAACTTTTAATTATGCTTTCATCATGATACTGGTAAGTCATCGTCGTTGTGTTTTTTGCTATGCTCTTGTTTGTCATGTTGCAATTGATTGGCAAGGCGGTCAAGTAAAAAATACTTGAATAATCTGTGTTCAGTCCAATTTATATTTATAAATGAATAATGAGAGAAGAGTGTGAGTAGTCAGCCTTTTGATTTGGTCACCCAATATGCACCTGCGGGTGATCAGCCTCAAGCAATTGAAAAGTTGGTCACGGGGGTTCAGCAAGGGCTGAAGAATCAGCTTTTACTGGGTGTTACTGGGTCGGGAAAAACCTACACCATGGCAAATGTGATTGCCCAGTTGCAACGCCCAACCATTGTCATGGCACATAACAAAACACTGGCTGCACAGCTATATGGTGAATTTAAGGCATTTTTTCCTAACAATGCGGTTGAATATTTCGTCAGTTATTATGACTACTATCAGCCTGAAGCCTATGTTCCATCGTCAGATACCTTTATTGAAAAAGATGCAGCAATTAATGACCACATTGACCAGATGCGTCTTTCTGCAACACGTTCATTACTAGAACGTCGTGACGCGATTATTGTGGCATCGGTCTCGGCGATTTATGGTTTGGGTGACCCGAATGCCTATATGCAAATGTTACTGCATGTGGTCGAAGGCGATGTCATTCATCGCGATGAGATTATTCGCCGTCTGGTCGAAATGCAGTACAGTCGTAATGAACTGGAATTTGTACGAGGCACATACCGTATTCGTGGTGAAATTATTGATATTTTTCCTGCGGAATCGGAACAGCAAGCCATACGTATCGAACTGTTTGATGACGAAGTCGACTCGATTCGCTGGTTTGATCCACTGACAGGGAAAATGCTGCGTAAAGTACCACGTGTGACTATTTATCCCAAAAGCCACTATGTGACGCCGCAAGACCATTTGCAACGTGCGATTGGTACGATCAAAACTGAACTCAAACAGCAAATCGAATTTTTTAAAACCAATGACAAATTACTCGAAGCCCAACGCATTGAACAGCGCACTCGCTATGATCTGGAAATGATGCAACAGCTGGGGTATACCAACGGCATTGAAAACTATTCACGACATTTGTCAGGGCGACAGGCAGGCGAAGCACCACCAACCCTGTTTGATTATATTCCTGAAGATGCTTTATTGCTGATCGATGAATCCCATGTGACTGTGCCACAAATCGGCGCGATGTATAAAGGTGATCGTTCGCGTAAAGAAAACTTGGTGAATTATGGTTTTCGCTTGCCAAGTGCTCTCGACAACCGCCCGATGAAATTTGAAGAATGGGAACGGATTGTTCCTTCGACCATTTTTGTTACTGCAACACCTGCCCATTATGAGCTTGAAAAATCACAGCAAGTGGTTGAACAGGTGGTGCGTCCAACGGGGTTGATTGACCCTGAGATTGAGATCCGTCCTGTCCTGACTCAGGTCGATGATGTTTTGTCTGAAATTAACATTCGTAAGCAACTCAATGAACGGGTTTTGGTCACCACATTAACCAAACGTATGGCAGAAGACCTGACCTCTTATTTAAAAGAATACGGCATCAAGGTTGCGTATTTGCATTCGGATATTGATACGGTCGAACGGGTCAAAATTATTCATGAATTGCGTACAGGTGTGCATGATGTTTTGGTCGGGATTAACCTGTTGCGTGAAGGTCTAGATATGCCAGAAGTATCGCTGGTTGCCATTTTGGATGCAGATAAGGAAGGTTTTTTACGTTCAGAACGCTCGTTGATTCAAACCATTGGGCGTGCTGCACGACATTTAAAAGGTAAAGCCATTTTATATGCTGACCGCGTCACCGATTCGATGCAAAAAGCCATTGATGAAACCGACCGCCGTCGCAATAAGCAAATTGAATTTAACCAAATGCATGGTATTACGCCACGTAGTGCTGTACGGCAGATTATTAAGGAAATCGATACAGGTGAAATCATTGCTGATGAACCTGCTGAACAGCAATATCAACAGCTACAAAGTTTAAGTGCCGACGAGCAACACTTGATTGCTGATCCAAAATTGCTGACTAAACATTTGGCAAAACTGGAAAAAGAAATGCTTAAAGCATCCAAAGAATTGCAATTTGAGCAGGCCGCTCGTTTACGGGATGAAATTATACGGTTAAAAAGTCATTTGATCATGTGATGGGTTTTACAGAATTCTTACAGTGTGGCTGCTGGATTATAGTTATGTTTTAAAAAGTAAAAATCCTTTTTGAGGATTGATGAGGATGGCCAAAAGTGAATAAAAAACTGAAAACAAAATCATGGTTCAAAAAACTGGTAGTCGCAACCGTATTGCTGGGCATTGGTACATCAGTGATGACACATGCACAAAAGCCAATGCCGACCATTGCGCAGGTTGATTTGGCAAAATACTTGGGTGTTTGGTATGAAATTGCCAGAAAACCAATGTATTACCAAAAACAATGTGCACGTAATGTGCAGGCGGTTTATACGCTGAATGTGAATGGCAATATCAGTGTTGAAAATAGCTGTGTCAATACGGATGGGCACTTGGAGCAGGCACAGGGTGAGGCTTATGTAGTCAATGCACCGCATAACAGCAAATTGCGTGTGAGTTTTTTGCCAGAATCGCTACGTTGGCTACCTGTAGGGCGAGGGGATTACTGGATTTTGAAACTTGATGAGAATTACCATACTGTGCTTGTGGGTGAACCAAAGCGAAAATACCTCTGGATTTTGTCACGTGAACCACATTTGTCGGAGGATGTCGTACAGGAATATATCAAGTATGCACAAAGCCTTGGCTATAACACTAACGATTTGATTCGTACCCTACAAACTGAAAAAAATAATTAAAAAGCCAACAGAAAATAACCAAACCCCGATATAATTAGCTGGTGTTTTTTTGAGTAAACGGTATAAATTTTTAAAAAATCTAAGCCGTGCTCTTTCTCCCTGTTCGTTGTTCTAAAAGTATTTGGTTATTCTATGTTTTCTTGTGATATTTCACTCGGGGGTGTAGATGGTTAAAGGCATATTTTTTTCTGTTTTAGCCTCTACAGTTTTCGGGATTTTGTATTTTTACAGTCAATTCCTTAAAATTTTTGATGGTTCACAAACCTTTGGCTGGAGAATGATTGCATTATTACCATTTTTAACCCTGTTTATGTGGTTGAGTGGTGATCTTCATCTGATTCGTCAGGTGTATGAACGTGTCAAACAAAAACCGACATTTTTCTTATTACTGTTGTTGACAGCGATGCTGGCTGCTGTGCAGCTTTGGTTATTTCTCTGGGCGCCGATGCATGGGCGAGGCATGCAGGTGTCTTTGGGTTATTTTTTATTGCCTTTAGTCTTGGTTTCGGTTGGTAGTATTTTTTACAAAGAAAAGCTGTCTTGGTTTCAAAAAATTGCTGTTTTATGTGCTGTATTGGGTGTAGCACATGAATTTTGGCGTGTTGGTAGTATTCCATGGGAAACCTTGTTGGTTGCCTTGGGTTATTCAGCCTATTTCTTTTTACGTAAAGTTATTAAAACTGACCATCTGGGTGGTTTTTGGTGGGACAACATGCTTATGTTGCCTATCGCGATTTATTTTGTGCAAACATGGACTTTACCTTGGAGCACATTCCTTGAGCAGCCCCATTTAATTACTGCGATCATTGGTTTGGGAATCTTGAGTGCGATAGGTCTTGGAAGCTATATTTTGGCAAGCCGTTATTTGCCTATGGTCTTATTTGGGTTGCTCAGTTATCTTGAACCTGTGCTTTTAGCCATTTCTGCTGTCATTTTAGGAGAGAAGATCCATGCAGAAGAATGGTTTACTTATATTCCAATTTGGTGTGCTGTTGGTATTTTAGTTTTGGAAGGAATGTGGCATATTTACTTGCAACAGCGTAAACGTTATGCACTGATTACTAATATTGAAAAATTCTCTGAACGTGTTGGAAGTAATCGAGAAAAATAATTAAATTCAACTAATTAGATGAGTTTTATATTCATTTTATTTGTAAATATATAATATTTTTTTATGAATATGACGATAGTATAATCTTTTTATGATAATACTATCGTTATTTTAATTTAAACTTGCGCAGTTTTCCTTTAAAATTATCCGCGATAAACACTTCTATAATTTGAGGACGTACTTGTGAGCAAAGAAACGATTGTCGCTCTACATGCAGAACATCAGGGTCGCTGGAAGAACCGCGAAGAAATCGCAGAAAAAATGATTGTTTTAATCGGTCAATTATACCGTGAAAAAAACATCGTCACTTCTGTGTATGGTCGCGCTTTAGTTAACCGTTCAGTGATTCAGATTTTAAAAGCACATCGTCGTACTCGTATTGTAGATGTTGAACTGTCTGTTGTTAATACTTTCCCGATTTTAGAAGCATTAGCAAAAATCGACAATATTGGTTCTGCCGAAGTTGATCTTGGTAAACTCGCTGTAGAATACAAAGAAAAAGGTGGTGATGTAGACGCCTTTGTTGCAAAAGCTGTACAAGCAATTCAAAACCGTGCTACTGAAGTTGAACCTAAAGATGTTGTTCTTTATGGTTTTGGTCGCATTGGTCGTATCTTGGCACGCTTAATCATCGAACAAACTGGTATTGGTCGTGGTTTAAGCCTAAAAGCGATTGTTGTACGTAAAACTTCAGATGGCGATTTAGCAAAACGTGCATCTTTGTTGCGTCGTGATTCAATTCATGGTTCTTTTGCTGGCACAATTTCAGTTGATGAAGAAAACGAAGCAATTATTGCTAATGGTAACTTCATTAAAGTAATTTATGCATCTAACCCAGCAGAAGTTGATTACACACAATACGGTATTGAAAATGCATTGTTAATTGACAATACAGGTAAATGGCGTGATGCAGAAGGTCTTGCTCAACACTTGAAATGCGCTGGTGTTGCACGTGTTGTATTGACTGCACCAAGTAAAGGCGAGATGAAAAACGTGGTGTTTGGTGTAAACCAAGCAGACATCTTGGATGAAGACAAAATCATCTCTGCGGCAAGCTGTACAACTAATGCGATCACACCGTTGTTGAAAGTATTAGACGACAAATATAAAGTTCTTAATGGTCATGTTGAAACTGTTCACTCATTTACCAATGACCAAAACCTGATTGATAACTATCATAAAGCAGATCGCCGTGGTCGTGCTGCGACACTGAACATGGTTATTACTGAAACAGGTGCAGCTAAAGCAGTTGCTAAAGCATTGCCTGCATTGAAAGGTAAATTGACTGGTAACTCAGTACGCGTTCCAACACCAAACGTATCTTTAGCAATCTTGAACTTGACTTTAGATAAAGAAATTGATCGTGACGAAGTGAACGAATATGTTCGCCAAATTTCAATCAATTCAAACCTACAAGGTCAAATTGGTTATACCAACTCGACTGAAGTGGTTTCAAGCGACTTTATCGGTTCACGCAGCGCAGGTATTTTTGATGCGCAAGCAACAATCGTTTCTGGTAACCGTTTAACTGCTTATGTATGGTATGACAACGAAGTGGGTTATAGCTGCCAAGTGTTGCGTATCGCTGAACAAATGAGTGGTATTAGCTACCCTAAAGTTCCGAGCACAACTCAAGCTTAATTGCTGTTGTTTCTCTAGCAAAAACCCAGTCTTTTGACTGGGTTTTTTATTCGCGACTTTAAGAAGTCATTAGTTGTTTGATTTGGGATTTAATATCAGTGCTTGCATGACCGATCAATAGTTCTAAGTCTTTTGAGTCACTATACATTGCACCTTGCGCTGCTTGTATATCGGCATCGACAATCACGTTCACTAAACCTTCGGGTAAATCCGCCGCAAGTAAGGCTTCAGTATATTCTTGAGCAGTCAGATTTTGGTAGCGTACAGTTTTTCCTGAGATTTGAGTGATGATTTCTGCAAGCTTAGAAAGTGTAAAACTACCTGAACCTGCAAGTTCATAAACTTTGTGTTCATGCCCTGAACTGATGAGCACTTTGGCTGCTGCTTCAGCATAATCTTGACGTGAAGCTGAGCTAATTTTACCTTCGCCTGCTGCGCCATACAAAACACCTTGTGTAATGATCTGGGGTAAAGTTGCTAAATAATTTTCGCTATACCAGTTATTACGTAGCAGTGTGTAGGCTATACCACTCTCTTTGAGAAGAGCTTCAGTTTCCCGATGCTCTTGAGCAAGTGCAAGTGGTGAATACTCTGCATTGAATAAACTGGTATAGACGATATGTTTCACTTTAGCTTTTTGAGCGGCTTCAATTATTGCTTGATGTTGTGGTGTGCGGCGACCCACTTCATTGGCTGAAATTAAAAGTAATTTGTCGATGCCTTGAAGTGCAGGCGTTAAAGAGACAGGTTCATCATAATTAAAATAACGGACGTTGATTCTTTGTTGTGTTAAGTGAAGAGCTTTATCTTGATTGCGTACTAAAGCCACAATATTTTCTGGGGCTTGGTTGTTTAATAAAAACTGAATGACATGTTGTCCAAGTTGACCTGTTGCGCCTGTAATAGCAATTTTCATTCTGATTTCCTGACCTAAGGTTAAGTAAGTTCTGCAATATATTTTGTGATATGATCATAATTCCAAAACTTACTAAAAGTAAGTACACACCTAAAAGTAAGTTAATGATGTTGAGGTAAGAATTTTGCTATGACACAGACAAGTCAAAATCTAATGGGTTATGTTTTATCCAGTCAGTGCCCGTCACGAGAAATTTTGGAACATCTCACCAGTAAATGGGCGGTATTGGTACTGCGCTGTTTAAGTGAAGGGGTGCAGCGTTTTAGCCAGCTCAGAAAGAGAATTGATGGTGTGAGTGAAAAAATGCTGACCCAAACTCTCAAGATCTTGGAAAAAGATGGTTTTGTCAGTCGCACTGTGTATCCAGAAGTTCCGCCAAGAGTTGAGTATCAGCTAACAGAGCTTGGAGAACTTGCCGCACAGCAAATTACCCAACTGGTTGAGTGGATTGAGCAAAATCTTGAATTTATTCTTCAACATAAGAAAATTTGAGTTGTAATAACGATAAAAACCAATTGTGTCATTTTTCTATTCGAGAAATTTATTAAAATATGGCAGAATAGACGGTTTTAGAGATTTAGAGGATTGGCCAATGCGCTTTGTTGATGAAGCAGTCATTACCGTAGATGCTGGCGACGGTGGCAATGGCGTAGCCAGTTTTCGCCGTGAAAAATTTGTCCCATTTGGTGGTCCAGATGGTGGGGATGGTGGTCGTGGAGGCAGCGTGTATATTCAGGCTGATACTGACACCAGTACCTTGGTCGATTATCGATATACCCGTAAATTCCGCGCTGAACGTGGAAAAAATGGTTCTGGTGCAAACTGTGCTGGTCGTGGCGCGCCCGACGTTATTTTAAAGGTTCCTGTTGGAACAACTATTGTAGATACAGAGTCTGGTGACATTATTGGTGACCTTATTGAAAATGGTCAGCGTGTGCTTGTTGCACAAGGTGGTGATGGTGGTTTAGGGAATACCCATTTTAAATCATCAACCAACCGTTCCCCACGTAAATTTACCACAGGGATTAAAGGCGAATTCCGTGAAATTCGCCTAGAGTTGAAAGTCCTTGCGGATGTTGGCTTACTCGGTATGCCAAATGCAGGAAAATCAACTTTTATTCGTGCAGTATCTGCAGCAAAACCAAAAGTGGCTGATTATCCATTTACCACGATGGTACCAAACTTGGGTGTGGTTGATGCTGACCGTCATCGCTCATTTGTGATGGCAGATATTCCAGGGTTGATCGAAGGCGCGGCAGAAGGTGCAGGTTTGGGGATTCGCTTCCTGAAACACTTGGCACGTACGCGTATCTTGTTGCATATTGTTGATGTACAACCGATTGATGGTTCAGACCCTGCGCATAATGCCAAAGCGATTATGGCAGAGTTGAAGAAGTTCTCCCCAACTTTGGCTAAATTGCCAGTCGTTCTTGTATTGAACAAACTTGATCAGATCGATGAAGAAAACCGTGAAGAATGGTGTCAGCACATTTTGACTGAGCTGGACTGGCACGGACCTGTATTTAGAACATCAGGGTTGCTTGAAGAAGGTACCAAAGAAGTTGTGTACTATTTGATGGATCAGATTGAACAACAGCGTGAGCGTGAAGTTGAAGATCCTGAATATGCAGCAGAAATGAAAGCCTTCCGTGATCAGCTTGAAGCTGAAACACGTGAGCAAACATTGGCTGCTAAAGAAGCATATCGTGCGATGCGTAGAGCACAACGTCAAGGTGATGATGATGACTTTGATGATGACGATGAAGAAGACGACGAAGTAGAAGTGATATACGTACGATAAGTACGACTGAGGACATAATGATTGAAGTGGTGAATGGGCAACGTCAGCTAACTGGCTATAAACGTATCGTTGTGAAAATCGGCTCTTCTTTACTTACAGCAAATGGTCAAGGTTTAGACCTCGATGCAATTTCTCATTGGGCAAGTCAAATTGCCGATTTGCATCGTTCTGGGCATGAAATCATTCTGGTTTCATCTGGCGCTGTAGCAGAAGGCATGGTACGTATGAAACTTGCCGCACGACCCACAGATTTGCCAAGTCTACAAGCCTGCGCTGCCATTGGGCAGATGGGTTTGATTCAGACTTGGTCAAGTGTTCTCGAAAAACACCATATTCAGACGGCACAGGTGTTATTGACTCATGATGATTTGGCAGATCGCCGTCGCTATCTAAACTCATGTGATGCATTGCAACACTTGATCGAATGGCGCGTGATTCCAGTCATTAATGAAAATGACACGGTATCTACCGATGAAATCCGTTTTGGTGATAACGATACTTTGGCTGCCATGGTTGCCGGTCAGGTGCATGCTGATTTATTGATTATCTTGACAGATCAGCAGGGCATGTTCGATGCAGATCCTCGTTCCAATCCAAATGCTAAATTGCTCTCGAGCGTCCGTGCGTTAGACGACAGCTTGTTTGAAATGGCAGGTGGTGGTGGTTTGCTTGGGCGTGGTGGTATGGTTACCAAAGTGCGTGCAGCACGTTTAGCAGCCAAGTCAGGTTGTCCAACCTTAATTGCGAGTGGTGACAGCGATTTGGTGTTGTCGCGTCTTATGTCTGGTGAAATGCTGGGAACATTGTTTGTGACAGACAATGACCGCATGACAGCTCATCAACAATGGCTTGCTGCACATTTGCAAACCGCGGGTCGTTTAGTGATTGATGATGGCGCGGTGGAAGCGATTAAGAAAAAACATCGTAGCTTGTTGCCTGTGGGTGTTAAAGCTATTGAAGGGCATTTCGACCGCGGTGATGTGGTTGAATGCGTCGATACGAATGGGCAGCGTGTTGCTGTGGGTCGTGTGAATTTTAGTTCTCGTTCTGCAGATATTGTCAAAGGGCTAGCATCTGATAAGGTTTTTCAAGTCTTGGGTGAAGCGCGTTCTTTGGAAATGATTCATCGTAACCATATGGCAATCTATTAATTTTGCTATTTTAACAAAGCTCACTTTGGTGGGCTTTTTTTATGCAATAAATAAAAATAATAAAATTTCAGGAAGAGTGTGATTATATTGTTATCTGTAATAATTTATTAATGAAAATAATTTATGTGCATTGTATTGTGTTTTTGTGGTTAATGATTTGATTTTTTGGCATTTTTATAAAGATAAATAATATTGTGATGGTATTTATTAATACGAAGAAAACTAGGATATTTTTTTGTTACAAATATATTGAAAAGTGTTGTTTTGATGATTGGTTTTAGTTTTTATTTTTCTATTAAATTATTTTATATCAATATCTTATTTTTAATATTTGGTTTTTATTTTAGATTATTATAGGTGCTGAAATATAAAATTTAGTACGTGTTATTTTAAGTTTATTATTAAGTCGTATTGTTTTTATAAAAAACCCATGCTACTTTTATGTCTATCGATAGTTTATTGAAAATATATTTAAAATTAAGGTATTAATACAATTTAACATATATATAAAATACATTTTAAGATTATACCAGTTTTCCAACGCCATCTTTACCGATGGTGTTTTTTTATGTGTGATATTTAAAAAATGAGATTGATTTCTTGTGAGAATCATCCGATAAAATACGGTTGTAGTATCGTTGGGTAAAAGAGAAAAAATGATGAAAGATTTTCAGGCAGACACATATATTGTCGATGAAAATATTACAGACACGATGTTGTGGTTATTGCAGCATCAGGATTGTTTTGATGAATTACACTTTGATGTACAACAGCAAGAACTGACTGTGACGCATGTCGCAGGTGTTGATCAGATTCGTGTAGGAATGTATTTAACCGCAAAGTATGGAATTTTAGTGACTTCCTGAGAAGCGAAAAAAAGAGGTGATTTATACGTATAAATCACCTCTTTAAATTATTTTTGAATTTTAAGCTGATTCAGTCATTGCATCGACAGAAAGTTCAGCTGCAGTAAGTTTTGGTTTTTCCGCAACTAAACCGAGTTTACTGAACAAGACCTTGTCGCGACCTTCGCCTGCATTTGGTGTGGTCAGTAGTTTTTCACCAGAGAACAGTGAGTTTGCACCTGCCATAAATGCCATTGCTTGATCAGTGTCAGACAGTGACTCACGACCTGCTGATAGACGAATATAACTTTTTGGCATGATAATACGTGCAACCGCAATGGTACGAATCCATTCAGTCACTTCAAGTTTTTCAACTTCTTCAAGTGGTGTGCCTTCAATTGGAACAAGCATGTTGATTGGCACAGATTCAGGATGAATTGGCAGGGTTGCTAATTCATGCAGCAAACCAATACGGTCTTGTTTTTGTTCGCCTAGACCAACGATACCGCCACTACATACTTTTAAACCTGCGTTGCGTACGTGGTCTAACGTGTTGAGACGGTCATCAAAGGTGCGTGTACTGATGATATTGCTATAGTATTCGCGAGACGTGTCTAGGTTGTGGTTATAGTAGTCTAAACCTGCATCTCGTAAGCGTTCAGCTTGTGACTGGTTGAGCATACCTAAAGTCATACATGTTTCCATGCCAAGCGCTTTCACTTCTTTAACCATTTCTAACACATAAGGCATGTCACGTTCATGCGGGTTACGCCATGCTGCACCCATACAAAAACGTGAAGAACCTGATTCTTTAGCTTCTTTAGCTTCAGCAATCACTTTATCAACAGCAATACGTTTTTCGGCTTCTAATTTAGAATCATAATGTGCAGACTGAGAGCAGTATTTACAGTCTTCAGGGCATTTCCCTGTTTTAATTGAAAGTAAAGTGCTGACTTGAATAGTATTGGCAGAAAAATTCTCGCGGTGAACACGCTGAGCTTCAAACACCAAGTCTAGAAAAGGTTGTTCATATAGCTTTTGGATTTCTTCACGAGTCCAATCGTTTCTCACGTGCATAATCGCCCTGTTGTGCATCAAGTTAATAACATGATATTAACTCGTTCATATAAAAACAACAGGGCAAAACTTTCCAAAATTTGTTAAAAAATTTGATTGTTTATCTTTTGTGAATTTAAAGCCATTGATTGCAAGATCATTGCAAAAACCTCGAATTTACCTGTTGGATTTTTTATTTTGATGAAAAATGATCCAATCTGGAATGAAGAAGTTTATTCATCTTATATTTTGTTATTTAAAAAAATGCGTTGAAGTGGCTTTTTTAAGTTGTTGCTGAATTGCCCAGTCGATATGTACATTGACAATGTCATCATGCAGGTTTTTACCTTGTTCTAAGGCTTGAATAATTTCAGAATCATAAGGCGCATTACCTAAACCAATCGCCACATTACGTTTAAAACTTTGGAATCCTGTCCGCCGAATAGGGCTACCTTCTGTACATTGTAAAAATGTAGCTTCATCCCATGTCCAAAGGTCAAGTAAGGATGCCTGATCAAGTCCATGCCGCGGATGAAAGTCCTCAATTGGAGTAATTTTGGCAAAACTATTCCACGGGCAAATAAGTTGGCAGTCATCACAACCAAAAATACGGTTACCAATGCCTTCACGAAATTCTTCAGGAATAATCCCTTTATACTCAATGGTTAAATAAGCGATACAACGACGTGCATCAAGCATATAAGGTTCAACAATAGCTTGCGTTGGGCAAATGTCGATGCAAGCTGAACATGAACCGCAATGAGCAGTTGTCGGTGGATCAGCAGGTAAGTCGAGTGATGTAAATAATTCACCCAACACAAAAAAAGACCCTGATTTTTTTTGAATCAGCAGCGTATGTTTGCCTGTCCAGCCCATACCTGCACTTTCATGAATAGCCTTTTCAAAAATCGGGGCGGAGTCAGCAAAAGGTCGGGCTTCAAAGTCACCGACACGCTCACGGATTTTTTGTGTCAAAGTCTTGAGTCGCCCACGCATGACTTTATGATAATCACGCCCACGTGCATAACGGGCAATAATGGCACTGTTGGGGGCAAAAGGCACATAACGAGGTTTCGGGGTTTCAACCAAATAATTCATGCGTACACAAATAATGCTTTGCGTACCAGGTACCAATAAGATCGGGTCGGCGCGTTTATCTAAATTGTCGTTTAAATAGTGCATATCCCCATGATAGCCACGCTCCAGATACTCTAAAAACCGCGGCATTTCTTTGTCTTGGCGAGTAGGTTTGGCAATCACACAATCAGCAAAGCCAAGTGCTAAAGCTTCAGCTTTAATCCATGCTTTTAATTCTTGTGGATCAAATTGTTGAAGTGGTATGGTGGATGACATAACAACAAGGGGAATAAACATGCAGCAGCAAGTGTACCATAGCCGTGAAATTCAAGCATGGGAGCAACGCTGGTTTGCTCAGAATAATAGCGCATTGGGCTTGATGAAACAGGTTGCATGGCAGAGCCATTTACATTTACTGGGTTATTTTGCACAGCAGTCTAAGATGATAAAACGTATCGCAGTCTGGTGTGGTACAGGCAATAATGCAGGAGATGGTTATTTTATTGCCGCTTACTTGGCAGAGCAGGGATATCAGGTTGATATTTATGCTGCTGAACGTGGTGACTCTCCAGCATTGCAACAGGCATTTTTATATGCACAAGATAAAGTTGAAAACTTATATACACATTTTAATGTAGCAGATCATTACGATGCTCATATCGATGCTTTGTTTGGTATAGGACTAAATCGTGAACTAAATCAGGACTGGCAGCAGATTATTCAGCGGTTTAATCAATGTTCTGAGTTAAAAATTAGTATCGACATCCCCAGTGGTTTACATGCCAATACAGGTCAGCCTTTACCTTGTGCCATTAAAGCCGATCTGACCTTGACTGCTTTAGGTTATAAAATTGGATTGTTTACAGGGCAGGGCAAAGAATTTTCAGGGCAGGTACAATTACTCTCCCTGATTCCACCCGATTCACAGTTAAATGCTTTAGCGCAGTTATCACCAACAACCATTAATTTACCTTTGCGACAGGCTTTTGGGCATAAAGGCACTTATGGGCATGCTTTAGTGATTGGTGGGCATGCTGATATGGGCGGCGCAGTCATTATGGCGGCCGAAGCTGCTTTTGCGGTGGGCGCAGGTAAGGTGAGTGTGATTTGTCATCGGCGACATCATTCAGCCATACTGGCACGTGCTCCAAATGTAATGGTACGAGATATTGAAGCTTTTACTGCTGAGAAAATTAATGAAACTTTACAAGCTGTTGATGCCGTTTGTTTGGGGATGGGGCTTGGGCGAGATGATTGGTCAAGGCAGATATTTCAGGCATGGTTTAAGCCTTTGCTACAACATATGCATTTAGAAGTGGTTTTGGATGCAGATGCTTTATGGTTCTTGGCCGAACAGCCTATGCAACTGTCTGAACAGATGTATCTAACGCCGCATTCGGGTGAGGCTGCGCGTCTGTTGGGTTGTCGTAGTGCAGAGGTAGAGCAGGATCGAGTGGCTGCAATCCAAGCATTAGCTGCCAAATTCTCAGGGCAATGGTTACTCAAAGGTTCGGGAAGTTTAGTGTTGGAAAAACAGCAACTCTGGGTGTGTACTGTGGGTAACTCTGGTATGGGAACAGGTGGAATGGGGGATACACTAGCAGGCATGATCGTCGGGCTAAAAGCGC
This sequence comes from Acinetobacter sp. ANC 4636, assembly GCF_054454555.1. Classification (NCBI taxonomy): domain Bacteria; kingdom Pseudomonadati; phylum Pseudomonadota; class Gammaproteobacteria; order Moraxellales; family Moraxellaceae; genus Acinetobacter; species Acinetobacter sp. ANC 4636. The sequence continues at coordinate 26,845 of NZ_JBTKVD010000010.1, forward strand.
AGTTGCATGAGCAAGTTGCTTTGCATCAAGTGGTGACTTTGCATGCACAGGCAGGAGATGTACTTGCGAAACAGGGCATGCGAGGCATTCAAGCCTGTCACATGCCACGGGCTGTGTATCAGGTTGTTAATGTTGCTCAGTAACTATAAACGATTTAGCGGCGACGAGAACTATAGCGGCTACGCCCACGAGCCATGCCCCCTAAAGCATTCAATACTGCAAGTTTACTCATACTACCTGAAGCGTGAGCATGGCAAATTGCTGCGGCAAGTGCATCGGCAGCATCAGCTTGAGGTTTGATTTCGAGTTTTAAAAGTCTCATCACCATCATTTGCACTTGTTCTTTGTCCGCAGCACCATAACCAACCACAGATTGTTTGATTTGGCGGGCAGTATATTCGGCAACTTGCAAATCAAGGTTGACGAGAGCGGCAATGGCTGCACCACGCGCTTGTCCAAGTTTGAGTGCTGAATCAGGATTTTGTGCCATAAAAACTTGTTCAACAGCAGCTTCAGTTGGGCCATGAAATTTTACAATACGTTCAACCCCTGCAAAAATTCTTTTTAGGCGTTCGGGCATCTCTTGAGTTTCTGTGCGAATCGTCCCTGCATCGACAAATTTTAGCTGGCTACCCTGATGCTCAATAATCCCATAACCAGTCAGGCGAGAACCAGGATCGATACCAATAATTAATGACATTCTATTCACTGTGTTATACAAACATTTTTTATTATAGGGTTTCATGATTATTTATGCAGTTGAATCTGCTGAAAACCGTAGCGATTTGTAGTTCTGTGATATTTAAGATTTAGATAAGTAACAAAATAATACTGATTATTGTGAGTAAATGTTACATCATATAAAAATGAAATATCAAAAGGTTGGGTAAATGAAACAAATACTTTTAGGTTTAGGTGTGATATTCACTTTGTCGTTATCTGCCTGCGCTGTATATACCCCAGCGGGAAGTGTTGTGGTTGATCCTGGTCATGCTTCCCATGGCGGTTATGATGATGGAGATAGAGGTTTCTGTCCTCCAGGACAAGCGAAAAAAGGCCGTTGCTAGGTTAGAAGATAAGCTTTTACTGGAATTCCCCCAAATGGGTGGATGAGTATCAGAATAAGAATAGAGAGTAATTCATAAATTTTGATTGGATTGCTCTTTATTTTTGTTTGTGCAAATTTAGAAAGACCGTATTTTTGTAAAAATAAATAATTATAAATCACTAGGGCTTTAAAAATAAAAGAATGCCCATATTGTTAAAGGATAGCTTGAAAAAAGCAGTATATCTGATTTATTTTGAAAGGATTAACTTAAATTTCATGAACTTAATACTAGCTGTGCTGATTGGTGCAATACTTGAAATTGCGGTATGGATTGGTGTGGCACATTTCATTAGTGGATGGTATGTGTTTTTCTGGTTCATCATTGCATTTGTTATTGGTTTTAAGTTGTTGCGCTCAAGTGCAGCTACCATTATGCCACAGTTACAACAATTACAAATGACAGGGCAGCTTGCGACAGACCCTGTTGTGACACGTAAAATCGCTGTTGCTGTTGCAGGCATCTTGTTGATGATTCCTGGATTAATCACTGATGTGATCGCTGTTTTGGTGTTATTACCTCCTGTACAAAAACTGTTGGTCAATGCACTAATGTCAGCAATGGCAAAACGCCAACAAGCCATGATGAATAAGATGATGGGAGGCGAACAGAACGCTCAAAACCCTTTTGCAGATTTAATGCGTCAAATGCAGAATATGCAAGGCGGTAGCTCACATGATTCCAGTGTTATTGATGGTGAAGCGCGCGAAGTGAGCCCAGATCGCCAAAAAATTGAAATGAAAGATATAAAGAAAAGCTAAATTATCTATATTTATTTTCTAAAAACCGAATCTTGAGGATTCGGTTTTTTATTGTTCAGATTTTGTCTCTGATTTAGTCGTTTCAGTCTTGCTTGATGTAGCAGCAGGCGCTTGATCAGTTACTGTATAGCGATGTGGCTGTAGGGTTGTTTGTTGATTTTCCGAATTTTGATATTTACGCTGGCGATTGGCACGTTCACGAAAACCACCTTTAACAATAAGTTTTTCCATAAGCTAGAGATGTTTGGATTGCGATAAAGACGTTATTTTAAACTGAGAATACATCGAACTCTATAGATAATATTTTTGAATAATTTGCTCGAATAAATTCATAAAAATATCTTGAAGCAATTTTATTCTGTGACTATGATCAAAAAATAGCTTGAACATAATCGCTTCATCTAAATTAAAGGGGGGAGGTAATGTATCAATATCGCTGTGCCTGTTGTAATCAGGTTGTTCGCGCAACGGATAACACCTGTCCAAATTGTGGCTCTCACAATATTCGCAGCCCTTTTGGTTTCTGGTTCTTTTGTTGTGTTGCTGGAGTAGTGATTGCGTTGGGAATCACACTAGGCAAACTTTATTTCAATAATCATCCAGTTGAGCCTGAGTCAAAGACGATTACAGACTTGTTAAATTCAGACAAAAAAACAATAAATTAAAGCAGGCATAAAAATAGCCCGCCGAGAGCGAGCTATTTTAGGTTTAACTGTATTTACATTTACGCTTACAGACCAGCAGCTTGGCGAAGTGCTTCAGCCTTGTCAGTTTTTTCCCATGTAAATGCAGTGTCAGAGCCTTGGCGACCAAAGTGACCATAGGCTGCTGTTTGCTTGTACATTGGCTGGATCAAGTTCAACATGCGAGTAATACCGTATGGGCGTAAGTCGAAGTACTCACGAACCAAAGCAATGATCAATTCATCATCTACTTTTGCAGTGTTAAATGTGTTGATCGAAATCGAAGTTGGTTCTGCAACACCAATCGCATAACTCACTTGAATTTCACATTTGTCAGCTAAGCCTGCCGCAACAATATTTTTTGCAACATAACGACCTGCATAAGCCGCAGAACGGTCAACTTTAGATGGGTCTTTACCAGAGAAAGCACCGCCACCATGACGCGCCATACCGCCGTAGGTATCGACAATAATCTTACGACCTGTCAAACCACAGTCACCCACTGGTCCACCAATCACAAACATACCCGTTGGGTTGATGTGGAATTTGGTGCCTGCATGGAACATTTCAGCAGGAATGATTTTTTTCACGATTTCTTCAATCACAGCTTCTTTTAAGTTTGCTTGTGAAATCTCAGGATCGTGTTGTGTTGACAGTACAACTGCATCTAGGCGAACAGGTTTGCCATTTTCATAAGCAAAAGTCACTTGGCTTTTTGCATCTGGACGCAACCAAGGTAATGTACCAGAGCGGCGTAACTCAGCCTGACGTTCCATGAGGCGGTGTGCATAAGAAATCGGCGCTGGCATTAACACATCAGTTTCACGACTTGCGTAACCGAACATTAAGCCTTGGTCACCCGCACCTTGATCTTCAGGTTTTTGGCGGTCAACACCTTGTGCAATTTCAGGAGACTGCTTACCAATCATGTTAATAACAGCACATGTTGAGCCATCAAAACCAAGATCTGAATGATGGTAGCCGATACCATTGACTGTTTTACGCACAATCGCTTCAACATCGACATTGGCAGTGGTTGTAATTTCACCTGCAAGTACAACCGCACCCGTTTTTACTAATGTTTCACAAGCCACCCGTGCATATGGGTCTTCTCTTAAAATTGCATCCAAAATAGCATCACTGATTTGATCGGCCATTTTATCTGGATGACCTTCGCTTACAGATTCCGAAGTAAAAACAGCGTACTCGCGCATGAAAGTCCTATCACAGTAAATTTAAAGACGCAATATGTTACCTCGACTAGCACGATACGACTAGAGAAACCTGAATAAATTGAATAAATTTCTTGCAAAAGAGGTTTCTTTTTACTGATATTCAGCATTCGCAAAACTGATAAGTTATTTGAAATATTTAAGAAATTGTGATTTTAGAATAAAAACAGATTGTTATAGTTGCTAAGTGAATAAGCTGGATTTTTTGCAGATTGTATGTAATCTGAGTGAATTGCTAAAGAATTTCAAGGGATTTGTTGAATTCATCAGCAATAGGCTTTACCCACCTCCATTTTTTTAAGACAATAGTCGGGTCTTGAATATTTAATTCACTTATTTCTCTTTAAACATTCAATTTTTGGATTCTGACCTATGACAACCCCTTTAAACGAACGTCGTATTGCAAATGCAATTCGTGTACTTGCGATGGATGCAGTGCAACAAGCTAATTCAGGGCATCCTGGTGCGCCAATGGGGATGGCAGATATCGCCGATGTGGTTTGGCGTGAATTTTTACAACATAACCCGACCAACCCACAATGGGCAAACCGTGACCGCTTTGTATTATCTAATGGTCATGGTTCTATGTTGCATTATGCTTTGCTTCACTTAACAGGCTATGACCTTTCAATTGAAGATTTGAAACAATTTCGTCAGTTACATTCTAAAACTCCAGGTCATCCAGAATATGGTTATGCACCAGGTATTGAAACGACTACAGGTCCTTTAGGTCAAGGGATTGCGAATGCAGTTGGTTTTGCCTTGGCTGAAAAAACCTTGGCTGCTCAATTCAACAAAGAAAACCTAACTGTTGTTGATCACTTCACTTACTGTTTCTTGGGTGATGGCTGCTTAATGGAAGGTATTTCACACGAAGTATGTTCTTTGGCAGGTACATTGCAACTTGGTAAATTGATTGCATATTACGATGACAACGGCATTTCAATTGATGGTGAAGTTGAAGGCTGGTTCAGTGATGATACTGAACAACGTTTCAAAGCGTATGGCTGGCAAGTTCTACGTGTGGATGGTCACGATGCTGCTGCAATCCGTCAAGCAACAGTTGAAGCGAAAGCTGAAACCAACAAACCAACGCTAATTATCTGTAAAACCATTATTGGTTTAGGTTCACCAAATAAACAAGGTAAAGAAGATTGCCACGGTGCTCCGCTCGGTAATGATGAAATTGCATTAACTCGTCAAGCTTTAGGCTGGACAGAAGCTGCGTTTGAAATTCCTGCTGATATTTATGCAGCATGGAATGCCAAAGAGAAGGGTGCTCAAGCAGAAGAGGCTTGGAATACTGTATTTGCAGCATACCAAGCAAAATACCCAACTGAAGCAGCAGAATTACTTCGCCGTATTGAGGGTGATTTGCCTGCTGAATTTGTAGCTCAAGCGGATGCGTTCATTGCTCAAACCAATGAAAAAGCAGAAACTATTGCAACACGTAAAGCAAGCCAAAATACTTTACAAGCCTTTGGCCCATTACTTCCTGAGCTTCTAGGTGGTTCTGCGGACTTGGCAGGTTCTAACCTGACACTTTGGAAAGGTTGCCAAGGCGTGCAAGACAACGCTGCGGGTAACTACGTGCATTATGGTGTACGCGAGTTCGGTATGACTGCAATTGCCAACGGTGTTGCGTTGCATGGCGGTTTCATTCCTTACGTAGCAACATTCCTGATGTTTATGGAATATGCGCGTAATGCGGTACGTATGTCTGCACTTATGAAACAACGTGTGATCCATGTGTATACGCATGACTCTATTGGTCTTGGTGAAGATGGTCCAACACACCAGCCAATCGAACAAATTGCATCTTTACGTGGTACACCAAACTTAAATACATGGCGTCCTGCAGATACGATTGAAACTGCGATTGCTTGGAAATCTGCTTTGGTTCGTAAAGATGGCCCAACAGCATTGATCCTTTCTCGTCAAAACTTGCCATTCCAAAGCCGTACTGCTGCGCAAATTGCAAATGCTGCGAAAGGTGGCTATGTGCTTGCTGAAGAAAAAGGCGAGTTAAAAGCCATCATCATTGCGACTGGTTCAGAAGTTGCTTTGGCAATGGAAGCTTATGCTCAACTTGAAGGTGTACGTGTGGTGTCTATGCCATGTGCTGAAGAGTTCATGAAACAAGACGCGGCATACCGTGAAGCTGTACTTCCTGCTGCTGTGCGTGCGCGTGTTGCAGTTGAAGCTGCACATGTCGACTACTGGTGGAAGTTTGTTGGTTTAGACGGCAAAGTGATTGGTATGACGACTTATGGTGAGTCTGCACCAGCGAAAGATTTGTTTAAATTCTTCGGAATTACAAGTGATGCTGTTGTTGCTGCTGTAAATGAATTGACTGCATAATTTATCGTATATCTGAAAAAAGCCCTGAATCATTCAGGGCTTTTTTTGTTTGGTTAAAAACGCCAACTCAAATCAAAATAACTCATGCTAAAATAGCTGCCCCATACTCAACTCGTCTTGGTAAATCGCTGCTTTGCGGCATGTGACCACAATGAAAATTTTCCCTTCTTCTGAATATAAGCAAATTATTCGATATTCACTGTATTGGTTGGTTGCATCGACAGTAATCGGGTTAATTTCGGGTTTGGCATCTACGCTCATTTTTACCTGTTTTGATTTGGCAACCCAAGTTCGGACAGCGTATCCCTGGTTGATTTTTTTCTTACCTTTTGTCGGTTTGGGAATTGGTTTTTTATTTTATCGTTATGGCACACCCATTGAACGGGGTACGCATTTACTGATTGATGAAATTCATGAGCCTCGCTCTTTTATTCCCAAGCGTATGAGTCCACTGATTTTCTTTACTGCGATTTTAACCCAGTTTTTTGGCGGTTCAGCAGGGCGGGAAGCACCTGCGGTTCAGCTTTCAGGGGCATTGACTGATCATATTGCCCAGTTGCTTAAAGTATCCAAAGATAACCGCAAGATTTTTCTGATTTCCAGTATTGGTTCTGGTTTTTCAGCTATTTTTGGTTTGCCATTGGCAGGTGCGATTTATGGTCTGGAGATTACGGCATTAGGCAGTTTGCGTTATTCTGCTGTATTTCCTTGTTTTGTCTCTTCTATTGTTGCGGCAAGTGTACCTGAGTTTTTTCACATCTTGCACCCGCATCGTTTTTATAAAATTGCCAGCTTTCCTGAGCTCAATTTATCTGTCATTTTAAGCTTAATTGTTGCCGGTTTAATCTTTGGTTTGGTGACGCGTTTCTTTATCGTAGCGATTCATACCGTCGGTGATTTGTTTGCCAAGTATGTCACTTTTATGCCATTTCGCCCGATGCTTGGCGGTATCATTATTATGTTGCTGACTTTGTTTGTAGGTCATCAGCATTATAATGGTTTGGGTATCCCAACGATTATTGCGTCATTTCAAATGCCATTGCCGATGACTGATTTTATTAACAAAACAGTCTTTACTGCGATTACCTTAGGTTCAGGCTTTAAAGGTGGAGAAATTACGCCATTATTTTTTGTGGGAACAACATTAGGTAATGGCTTGAGTCAGTTTTTGCCTTTACCACTGTCTTTGTTGGCAGGCTTGGGCTTGGTGAGTTTGTTCTCTGGTGCGAGTAAAGCGCCGTTGACCTCAATTGTCTTGGCGATAGAGTTGTTTGGAACTTCTGTGTCTGTTTATGCGGTCATTACTTGTTTGTTAGCTTATTTGTTTTCAGGGAATTGTGGTTTGTATCGTATTCACAAACCTGATTATTCTGAATATAAATAATTGGATTTCATATAATATTTTAAGCACATTAAAAATCAAAAGAAGAACAAAAAAGGTGTGTTGTATTGATCAGTTATTTTGATGTTTTATGATTGAGAGAAAATCAGTGGACTCTCAAACACTAAAAAAGTGCCTAAGCGAACTTAGACACTTGATCTTATTGTTTTTTTATTATTATGCAGCAAGTTCTTCACGAACTTGTTTTGCCATGTCTACAAGCTGTTTCAATGCAGCACGAGTTTCTTCCCAGTTACGGGTTTTCAGACCACAGTCTGGGTTCACCCATAGACGTTCGGCAGGAATGGTTTGTAATGCACTATCAATGACTGTACGCATGTTGTCAGCGCTTGGTGTACGAGGGCTGTGAATGTCGTATACACCTGGTCCAATCGCGTTTGGATAACCTTGCTGATGGAACACTTCAAGTAACTGCAAGCCAGAGCGTGAAGTTTCGATGGTAATGACGTCGGCATCCATTGCCGTGATTTGGGGTAAGCAGTCTTTGAAGTCTGAATAACACATGTGAGTGTGGATCTGTGTACTCACATTGGCGCTACTTGAACAGTGTTTAAATGATTTCACTGCCCAATCCCAGTATTCAGCTTGGTCTGCTTTACGAAGTGGTAAACCTTCGCGGAATGCAGCTTCGTCGATCTGGATAATCTCAATCCCTGCATTTTGCAGGTCTGCGACTTCCAGACGAATCGCTTCGGCCAACTGTAAGCAGACTTCACGACGTGTACGGTGTACTGGTGGGAAAGACCAGTTCAAAATCGTGACAGGACCAGTCAGCATGCCTTTGACGATTTTGTTCGTCAATGAATTGGCGTATTTGATCCATTTTACAGTCATTGCATTTGGACGAGTGATATCACCCACGATAATAGGCGGACGTACACAGCGGCTACCATACGATTGAACCCAACCAAACTTAGACAACCAGAAACCATCTAATAAACCTGCAAAGTATTCAACCATGTCGGTACGCTCAGCTTCACCGTGGACAAGAACGTCAAGATCAAGTTGTTCTTGTTGGTCAATCGCATAGGCGATTTCTTTTTTCATGGCTGCTTCATAGTCGGTATTGGACAAATTGCCCTTGTTCCACGCGGCACGTGCTGCACGGATTTCAGATGTTTGTGGGAATGAACCAATGGTTGTGGTTGGAATTAACGGTAAGTTGAATTTCTCTTGCTGAACTTTGAAGCGTACTGCAAACGGTTCTGGACGAGATTGACCGACTAACTCAAACGCTGATAGAGCTGTTTTGTTAAGTTTTTCATTGGCATAAATGTTGCCAGTCGCTAAAGTTACCAGCTCATCGAGTTTTTGACGGGCAAATGCCAATTTACCATCAATTGCAGCAGGCACTTGTTCAGAGTTTAAATCGACAGGAACATGTAATAATGAACAACCCGTTGATAACCATAGACGATCACCAAGCGCTTTTTTCGCTGTTTCAACCACTTCATTCAGTGCAGGTAAGTCACTTGCCCAGACGCTACGACCATTGATCACACCTAAAGACAGGATTTTGTGAGTTGGCAGTTGATCAATTACTTTCTTCCAGAAAAATTCGCCTACTTTTTCACGGGTAATGTCGATATGTAAACCAGCTACGGGAAGATTGACTGCTAAATTCAGGTTAGTACCTAAAGTTTCAAAGTAAGTGGTGACAATCAATTTTAAACCGTCACGACGTTGTAACAGGTGATAAACCCGTTCAAATGCGGCTTGCCATTCAGATGCCAAGTCCAGAACTAAAATCGGCTCATCGATTTGAACGTATTCTACGCCACGCGCTTTTAATTCATCAAAAAGTTGCGCATAAACAGGAATTAAAGCATCCACAAATTGTAAAGTTGCTTTATCTGCGGCAATGTCTTTGTGTTCTGCACCACAACCACATGCATGCGTTGCTTCTGATTTTTGCTGATCATCTACAATACGAGATAAATACAGGAAGGTGAGTAGGCCTGGAACAACCACTTTTAATGGTGTGTTGAATGCCTTGGCACGCTCGATTTGAGCAAACAAGTCAGAAAAGTTGGCATTAAATGTTTGGTTGGCTGTAAATTCAGGCACCAAGTAATGATAGTTGGTGTCAAACCACTTGGTCATTTCCAGTGCTGCAACGTCTGTACAAGCATGTGCACGGCCACGTGCCAAATAGAACTGTTGATCGACTGTGTTGAGTTTTGCTGCTTCATCAAAACGTGGTGGGATTACACCTAAACGTACGGCATGGGTTAAAATACTGTCATAAAATACAAAGTCGCCCACAGTCAATAAAGATAAGCCTGCATCGACTTGCGCTTGCCAGTTGCTTGCTTCAATTGCTTGCGCTTTGCTTAAAAATTCAGCTTGGGTACTTTCGCCTTTCCAATACGCTTCTTCGGAAAATTTAAGTTCGCGTTTTGCACCAATGCGCGGATAGCCTAAAATATGAGTTTGAATGGTCATGAAAGATTACCTAAAATTATATATTAATAAAATTCATTTGATGAAATAATAGTGGAATAGAATTCATGTTGAGGCAAACTAATTAATTTCATGTTATAGTGAATTAAATTCAATTTAAGATTGCTGCATGTTAGAAATTCGACATTTAAAAACTTTAATTGCTTTAAGAGAGCATGGTTCACTGGTCTCTGCTGCCAATGATTTGTGCCTGACACCTTCTGCGATTTCGCATCAGTTGAAAGAGTTAGATTTGTGGTATGGCGTCGAAGTAGTCAATCGCCGTAGCCGTCCTGTACAATTTTCCAATGTCGGACAGCGTTTATTAAAACTTGCTGATGACATCTTGCCGCAAATTCAGATCACCCAAAGTGACATTACCCGTATTGTGCATGGACAAACGGGGCGGATTATTTTTTCATCGGAGTGCCATAGTTGTTTTGACTGGCTCATGCCACTGCTCAATCAATATCGCCAGCAATATCCTGATGTTGACTTGGACTTTGCTTCAGCGTTTGAATCAAACCCGCATGAGTTGCTACAAAGCGGCGAGTTCGATTTGCTAATTACCGCAGATCCAATTGCGCTTAAAGGCATTGAATATTTCCCAATTTTTGAATACGAATCCCGTCTGGTCTTGTCAAATACCCATCCTTTGGTACGAGCAGATCGCATTACCGTACAAGAACTGGCAGAAGAAACCCTGATTACTTATCCAGTCGATAAACACCGCTTAGACATCATGTCGCACCTGTTTATTCCTGCCAACATTCAGCCCAAAAACATTCGCACTACCGACCTCACCCAAATGCTGATTCAATTGGTGGCAAGTGGGCGTGGAATTGCTGCATTGCCAGATTGGGTGGTGAATGAATACGAACAGAAAGGCTGGGTGACCAGTCGCCGTTTAGACTGCGTTTCTCCTCAAGGTTTACGCCGTACTTTATATGCGGGTTTTCGTACAGAAGAGAAAGAGAAAAATTATTTTGAAGGCTTTTTAAAACAGTTAGATAAATTTTCTCAAAAAAGAACGAGTTATTATTCTTCTTAAATGATCTATTTCGATGGATTCAGTTTATGCTCTCTTTTGAGAGCATAAGATTTACATGATTTTACGAGTGGTTAATCAGTAGAGATAACATCCCCGCTGCAATCAATGGGCCTACAGGAACACCACGCAGTAAAGCTACCCCAGCCACAGTTCCGATGAGTAAGCCTGCAACAACATCGGGTTGATTACTCATGAGTTTAACTCCCCGACCACCGAGCCAAGCGACCAATAAGCCAATCACAATGGCTAAAATAGACTTATAACTCATAAATGATTTTAAAATCATTTCTCCTGGAATCTTGCCACTGGCGATCGGTGTCAGTACACCAATGGTTAAAATGGTGATTCCTAGACTGAGTGCATGGGTTTGTAAAAATGGAAAATATTGATCAAGCGGGGAGATGCGAACCACGATCAGTACGGCACTGGCGATGGTCACTGAGGAGTTGTGACTAAGAATACCGCAAGCAAGAAGCACAATTAACGCAATTAAGTTTAAATCCAAAGATGAAGTCATGTGCAATTCTCAGTTGGTTCAATAGCCGAGCATTCTAACGGAAACAGTCGGAATTTTCATAAATCGAGATTATTTCCTAAAAACTGCGTAAAATACCACAATTAAAAAATATCGAGATCGTCTAGTGCTGTTGGAAAAAATTTTGCAATCTCAAGGCTTTGGTTCACGTAAAAAATGCCAGAACCTGATTCAGCGAGGTCTGGTTAAAGTCAATGGCGAGCTTTGTGATCAACTCAAAATCCAATTTGATCCGCAAAACTTAGAGTTGCAAGTTGGAGAGCAAGTATGCTGTTATCGTGAACAGGTCTATATTGCGTTAAATAAACCACAAGGTTATGAATGTTCACATCAAGCGCAATATCATTTTAGTGTTTTCGAGCTGTTTCCAGAGTATTTGCGCGAACGTGGTATTCAGACTGTCGGGCGACTGGATCAGGACACGACGGGTTTAATTTTGCTGACTGATGATGGTAAATTTTTACAGGCATTGACTCATCCTAAAAAACATGTCGATAAAGAATATTGGCTGACCACAGCTGATCCGATTACTCCAGAGCAAATACAGGCTTTAGAACAAGGCGTTGAACTGCGCAATGAAAAAGGAATTTTTCAAGCCACACAGCTCCAACAAACATCCGAGTATGAATTGCACATGACCATCCATCAGGGAGTTTATCATCAGGTCAAGCGTATGTTGGCTGCAGTTGGCAATAAAGTCATCGAATTGCATCGCCATCGGGTAGGGCAATTTGCATTACCAGAAGAACTTAAACATGGGGAATGGATTTATCTCACGCCTGAACAGGTTGAGTTAGCAACAGTACGTACCAAAAATTAGATTACTTTAAAAAACAGTGAAAGGTCTGAAATTCCTGATCTTTCACAAAACCCATTTTTTCGTAGAGCTTGTGGGAGATGATATTGGTTTTCTGGGTTTCAAGTGTAATGCGCAGTGCATTCTCATAGCGGGCAAAGTGAATCGCAGTATCAATCAGTTGTTGTGCAGAACCCTGACGTCGATAGGTGGGGGTGACATAAACATCATCTAAAATGTAGTAGGTTGAACAGGTAACAGAAGAAAAACCTAAATAGAGCAAAATAAACCCAGTAAAAACATTATCTTTAATATGAATAAAAATAACACTTTCTTTATTATCAAAGCGTTGTTTTAGAAAATTGAGTGATTCTTCAATATGAGAAGATGCTCCATAAAATTGTCTATATTCATCAAATAGCACCGCGAGTTGTGGTAGATCTTCAGCAGTTGCACGTCTTACAATCATGGCATACTCCATTGCTGTTTTTGATTTATTATTTGTGAGAATAGCAAAAAAAAACTCAGAGAATGATGCGTATTGTAGAAAAATGTAATGCCATTAACTCTGCGAATTTTCTTTTAAGATCGCATCGAGTTCATCAAAAATATCTTGATGATCAGCCTCTGACTCAACAACTGATGGTGATGCAGAAAGTTGGTATTTTTTTAGTTTGAGGAGTTGATCCAAATCAATATTTTGATTTTCTATAGAAAAAGGAATAGATCTGGTCAGAACCACCTGTTTGAAAAATAAACGAACAGCCTGTGCAGGCGTAATCCCCAATTGCTTAAATACTGCAAAAGCCTGTTTTTTTTCTTGTGAGTCTAAGCGTACTTGATAGACTTCTGTTTTTCTCATGGCTAAAACCAGAACAAAAATAAGTATTGATCCATTTTAATCAAATCATAACGAAATTCAATGCATATGTTATGGTTGTGTCATTACAAAAATAAGTTATTTTGTGATGTGAATCTCATTTCTTGCTTGGTAATTGGGTCATAAAAGTAAAGTGCTTTAGCAAGAAGTTGAAGTGGCTGAGAAAAATCATCGTCTGCTTTATGAGCAACAACAGGATAAAACGGGTCGTTGCGAATTGGAATTTGCAACGCATTTAAGTGTACCCGCAACTGATGTTGCTTTCCTGTTTTTGGGTGAAGGATATATTTTGCCCAGTTTTGATTGTGTTCTAAAATTTCAATATCGGTTTCACTATTGACTGCGCCTTCAACAATTTGCATGGTGTAAAAAGGTTGGCCCTTTTCCATACGATACCGAGTTGTGATGGGGAACTTGAGTTCAGCACGGTAAGGTGCAATTGCGTGATATATTTTTTCGATTTGCCGCATTGCAAACAGTTGTTGATATACACCGCGTGTTTCAGGTCGCTTGGAAAATAATACAATTCCTGCTGTTTCACGATCTAGTCGATGAATTGGAGTCAATTCAGCATTGCCAGTTTGCTGCTTTAGACGTACTAAAAGGGTTTGTTGTACATACTGCCCTGTAGGTGTCATGGTCAGAAAATGCGGTTTATCAACCACCAGTAAGTCATCATTTTCAAAAATAATCTGGTGTTCAAATGGAACAACGATTTCATTTTCTAAAAAACGATAATAATAAATATGTTGATTACTTTGGTAAGTTGTCTGTCGAGTGAGTTTTTCACCTGATAAATCAAAAACTAAACCATCATCAAAGCGTTGTTGCCATTCTGTTGTTTGAATATGCGGAAAATGTGTACAGAGAAAAGCAAAAATTGTGTCATGTTCAGTTTGTGGAATTAAAAATACTTTACTGGCAGTAACACCATGCATCATCGGTGGAGTGAAATCAGATTTATTCATGGCACAGCAACTGACATAACAGGTGGTAGGTTTTCATAGGGGGCAATGCTATCATATGCACAGCATTATTGACTATTTTCAGTGTTATGAGTAATACCTTGCAACTTTCTTTAACCTCTGAACAGGATACACAACGACTTGCACAAGCGGTCGCTGCCCATTTTTCACAAGGCGTGATTTATCTAATGGGTGATTTGGGTGCAGGCAAGACGACACTGACGCGTTATTTATTACAAAAACTTGGACATAAAGGTGCAGTAAAAAGCCCGACTTATACACTTGTCGAGCCTTATCAGATTGCTGAGCGTGCGATATTTCACTTTGACTTGTATCGTCTTAACGATCCGTATGAATTGGAGTTGATGGGGATTCGTGACTATCTGGAAACACCAAAAGCGTTATTTATTTTTGAGTGGCCAAGTAAAGGCGGTGATGAAATTCCAGATGCCGATCTGAGTATTGAAATTTTAAAAAATGAAGAAGATGAATTGCAGCGCAGCGTAATTTTAACTGCCCAAGACCCACAAGTGTTGTTACAGATTCAGGATGCTTTCAATGTCGTTGGATGATGCCATGCGGCGGATTCATACCCTTACCCCTGCGCTTGCTAACCAGATTGCCGCAGGAGAGGTCATTGAACGCCCTGCATCTGTGGTTAAAGAACTGCTGGAAAATGCAATTGATGCGCAGGCAACAGAATTAATCATTCGTGTGGCGCAGGGCGGCAGTACGCTGATAGAAATCATGGATAATGGTTCAGGGATTCACCCTGAAGATTTGCCACTTGCAGTGATGCGCCATGCCACCAGTAAAATTCAGACGGCTGATGATTTGCACGCGATTGTGAGTTTGGGGTTTCGTGGTGAAGCATTGGCATCGATTGCTGCGGTGTCGCGTTTAAGTTTGACCAGTAGCCAAGATCAGTCAGGCATTGGTTATCAGGTTGAGGTGAATGGCACCGCGTTTGATGCCCAGGAAATAAAACCTGTTGCCAGTAACCAAGGCACACAGATTCGTGTGCAGGATTTATTTTTTAATGTTCCTGCACGCCGTAAATTTCTAAAAAAGCCGAGTACCGAATTTGGGCATATTGAAGAAGTTGTACGCCGTTTAGCACTCACGCATTTTGATATTCGTTTTGTACTGGAACACAATGACCAGATTCGTTTGAACTTACCGATTGCTGATAGCGGTGAGCTGCGTTTCCAACGTGTGCAACAACTTTTAGGTCGCTCTTTTACTGAAAATGCCTACTGGATTGACGCTGAAAGTATTTCGATGCGCTTGAGCGGCTGGTTAGGGCATCCATCAGATGCGCGATCGCAGGCAGACTTGCAGTATGTTTATGTGAATGGTCGGATTGTTAAAGATAAAACCATTTCCCATGCATTGCGTATGGCATACGATGGGATTTTGCATGGGCATCAACATGCAGCATATTTACTATTTTTAGAAGTTGAACCTGAAAATGTTGATGTGAATGTACATCCAACCAAACACGAAATTCGTTTTTTAAATCAACGTGAAGTGCATGAATTTGTACGACATTATGCTAAAGATACTTTGGCACAGTTTCAAACGGCAAGTGCAGATTTAGCACAAGCGATGAGCTCGACTACAGAATTGGCTCAGCCGAAAATTCAGGAACAGTTTGTCCTGCATCAATATGCTGAGTATGCTGCTAAACAGCCACAAATTGAAATACCTCAGCCATCGACTGAGTTGATGACCGAGTTTGATCAAGCGAAAGTTGAACCTGTGCAGTATCAACGCTCAACCATGTTGAATTATCAGCCAAGTTTACAGGTCAATAATGCGTTAAAGACCTATTTAACGCCACTGCGCCAAGCTGAAGAAGTTGCGGCTTCATCATCAGGCCTTCAGGATGAATATCCTTTAGGTATTGCGATTGCTCAGCTACATGGTATTTACATTTTGGCGCAAAATACCCAAGGCTTGATTATTGTCGATATGCATGCCGCACATGAACGAATTTTGTTGCAACAGATGAAACAAGCGTGGGATAAACCTGAGTTTTGGACATCACAGCAGCTTTTAATTCCTAAAATCATTTCCATTAGCCGTATGCAAGCCATGCGAATTGATGAGCTTAAGCCACAGTTGCAGCGTTTGGGTTTGGAATTAGATCAGTATGGAGATGAGCAGGCGATTGTGCGTGGTGTACCTGCCATTTTGCAGAAAGCTGATTTTATACAATTAATTCCAGAACTGCTCAATGATTTAGATCCCAATGATGAAGTGCAGGGTTTGCTGCAAAAGCGAGATCAATTATTGGCAGGTATGGCATGTCATGGTGCCGTACGCGCCCATCGGCAACTCAGCCTGTCAGAAATGAATGCGCTGCTGCGCCAGATGGAACAAACCGAATTTGCCAGCCAGTGTAATCATGGTCGCCCGACATGGCGTGCATTTCCACTGGCACAACTAGATAAATTATTTGCTCGAGGAGAATAGAGTTACATGCCAAATACATTGCCCGTCATCAATTTAATGGGCCCAACTGCAAGTGGTAAAACCGCTTTGGCATGTGAGCTCTATGAGCAAGGGAATTTTGAGCTTATTTCTGTCGATTCTGCTTTGGTTTATCAGGATATGGATATTGGCACAGCCAAGCCAAGCAAAGCAGAGCAGGAAAAATACCCGCACCATCTAATTGATATTATTACTCCACTACAAGTGTATTCGGCAGCAGAGTTTGTAGAGGATGCTACTCGCCTGATTGATCAAATTCATGCTAAAGGTAAGATTCCGATTTTGGTTGGTGGTACGATGTTGTACTTCAAGGCTTTGCTTGAAGGTTTATCTGACCAACTTCCAAGTGCAGATCAGCAGATTCGAGACCAAATCATGGCTCAAGCAGAACAATTAGGCTGGGAAGACGTCTATGAAGAATTATGCCGAGTTGACCCCGTAGCAGGAATGAAGTTTAAGGTAAGTGATAAACAGCGCATTATTCGTGCTCTAGAAGTTTTTCGCTTAACAGGTATTCCAATTACTCAGTTGCAAGCACAGCAGCCTAAAAATGTAGCATACCGTTACATATTTCATAATTATGCTTTGCTACCAGATCGGTTAGAATTACATCAGAGAATTGAGCAAAGACTCAATGATATGTGGGAAATTGGATTTTTAAATGAGGTTGAATCATTGATTGGTAAATACGATTTAAACCCAGATATTCCCTCGATGCGTTGTGTTGGATACAGACAAGCACTCAATTTCTTGATAAATAGTGACAAAAGTCACAATAATCAGCATATAATGCGTGAGCAGGCTTTATTTGCTACAAGACAATTGGCTAAGCGTCAATATACTTGGTTACGTTCATTAAGAGAAAATCACAAATTCACCACTTTTTTAACGTTAAAGCAGGCTCAAGAAGACTTGCGTATCTGTTACAGATAAAGCAAAATTTGCGAACTATCTTTTTTATAAATTTAAAAAATTAAAGATAGTTTTTGCGCTGATTACATTTTTATTTTTTTTGGAGTAACGACATGTCTAAAGGTCAAACTTTACAAGATCCCTTTTTGAATTCGCTTCGCAAAGAGCGTATTCCAGTTTCTATCTTTTTAGTAAACGGAATTAAATTACAAGGTCATATCGAATCTTTTGACCAATATGTGGTTTTATTAAAAAACACAGTAAGCCAAATGGTTTATAAACACGCAATTTCAACAGTAGTTCCAGCACGTAACCCTCGTCCAGCAGGCGCGCCTGTAAGCGGTGGTCAAGGTGGCTTTGGCGGTGGTCAACAAGGTAGTGGCTTCGGCGGTCAAGGCGGTTTCGGTGGCGGTCAAGGCGGCGGCTTTGGTGGTCAAGGCGGTTTCGGCGGTCAAGGCGGTTTCGGCGGTCAAGCTGGTGGCTTTGGTGCTCAAGGCGGTTTTGGTGGTCAAGGCGGTTTTGGTAGCCAAGGTGGCTTCGGTGGTCAAGGTGGCTTCGGCGGTCAGGCTTCTGGTTTTGACAACGATACCAAATTTGATGACACACCAGACGAAGATGCAAATAATCGTTAATTTATAACGGTTCATAAAAAAACCAGCTTTAGGCTGGTTTTTTTATTTTCTGCATGTAATAAAAAACCGACATAATGTCGGTTTTTTAAGGTTAATTATTTAATTTTTTATTCAAACTCGGGTCTTTAATGTCAACATAGGCATTTGCACGAATTTCACGCAACCAACCATCTAATTCTGTATTAAATTGTTGTTCGCCTAGATATTGGCGTGCTAAACGCTCTTGATATTCTTTAGTCATATCTTGTTGGCGAGTATCTAGTACTTGCAAAATATGCCAACCATACTGAGTTTGGAATGGTTCACTCAATTGACCTATAGGAGTGGATTTCATTTTTTCTTCAAAATCTGGCACCATCATGCCCAAATTAACCCAGCCTAAATCACCACCGTTAGCAGCAGAACCAGGGTCATTTGAATACACAGAAGCAAGTGTTTTGAAATCTTCACCTGCTTTTAAGCGCTTATAAATGCTATCAATTTTTTGTTTTGCTTGATCAAGACTGATCACTTCAGAAGTTTGAATCAAAATATGACGTACATGATATTGTGTTACGATGGCTTTTTGATCACTTGCTTTACGATCTAATAATTTTAAGATGTGAACACCATCTTGAGCAGGAATAAGTTCACTGGTTTGCCCAATTTGTAGATTGGTGACACGTGCAGCAAGCTCAGCTGGAATATCTGACAAGTTGCGATAACCCATATCAGCACCCACAACCTTAATTTCAGCTGTAGAGTCTTTTTTACTAATTGCCTGAAGATCATTGTTTTGGCTGAGGTCTTGTTTAACCTGATCAGCAGCAGCACGCAAATTCAATATATCATTTTGATTATTTGTTGCTGAAACGCGAACATGTAAAATATGCGCTTGACTACCAATTGCAGCCTGACCTTGAGGTGTTTTTAAGAAATTATTGACATCCTGATCACTGATTTTAATGCGTGACATCACTTGTTGCTGACGTAACTGGTTAATTGCAAGCTCTTGACCTATACGGGCACGTACCATTTCATAAGTACCTGGTGCTTGGGCATCAAGTTGTTTTTGAAAAGCATCTAGGCTATGAATACCGTTTTGTTCAGCATATTTAAGAACAGCTGCGTTGAGTGTAGTTTCATTTGGTTTGACACCATAACGCTTTACTAGCTCTAATTGTGCTTGACGTAGAATGATTTGCTCTAAAGCTTGTTGCTGTAAAACTTGTTGGGGTGGGAGTGCTTGTTTTTGTGTCTGTAATTGACGAGCAAGTTCGGCTGTCATTTGATCTAAGTCACTACGTAAAATCGCACTATTATCAACAATAGCTACAACTTCGTCGCTTGTCGCTGCAAACGCTGGAACTGAGCTAGAGATCAGAAGAGCGAGCGCTGTTGCTTTAAAAAGACGGGTCAGTTGTTGTTTCTTCATTGAGATTGTGTCCAAGATTGATTAGATTTGTTAAAGCCGACAACACGTTGCTCAAGTAAAGATGCCAGTTTGTTGTTGAAGGCTCCGAGTCCTTTTAATGTAAATTCTGCCATAATTGCATTTTTACGTTTTACACCAGGTTGGGTGACATCATCAAGATCGTTGTAATATGAACGACCATAGACTGAAACTGCCCAACAGCACGATTCGTAATTGACACCTAATAAAAATTCACGAGCTAGACTGTGATCAATGTCATACTGAACGTGCCCTATGATACGCCAGTTATCTTTGACTGGTTGTATGAGAGATGCAACAACTTGATTATATGTAAGTTGAGCATTATTGACTTCTTTACGTTTATAATAGCCTAAGTTGTAAATCGTGCCTTGTGCAGATGTATAGTAAGTTTGGAATTTCGCTTGGGCAATTGAACTATCATCCCAAGCCACAGTAGAAGCAATTGTAAAATGATTTGTAATTTGACTGGATAATGAGAGAACAGGGTCTGATTGTCTGCTAGTCTGAACAGTATCTCCATCCTTTAAAGTAACTTTACGGTCTGAAAAATAAAAACTTTTACCTACAGCAGCTTTTAAGCGTTCTAAGCCTTGTTGATCAAATAAACTATAGCTTAGGCCTAAAGACATAAAATTATTGTCGTCTAGGCGATCATTACCATAAAAACGGTATGGACTAAACAGTTGGTCATAGCTTACCGATGCTGTCGTTGTATCGAAGTTAGGATAACCAGTTTGATTTTTATATGGTGCATAAGCATAGAACAAACGTGGTGTTAAAGTTTGTAGAAATTTACCTTCTTTCTCAAAATTTAAACCTGTATCCAAAGTAAATTGTGGAACAACCACAGTTTTAGTTTCAGAACTGCTTCCATTCGGATTATAAAAATAATTCAGACTGCGTACTGATGCTTCAGGAATCACAAATGCCCAAGGTGTACGATAATTGTAGCGAACAGCGCCTGAGTTATATAGACGTGTCCCACTTTCTGCTAATCCATTACCACCACTAAGGTCTTTTTGAAAATAAGCACTGTCATTATGGTACTCAAATTGCCAGCCTTGAGGGTTTTGTGTGGTGTAGTTCAATAAGAACTGTGGCAGACGGGCATATGGTCTATTTGCATCAGACAGGGTTTTATCGAGAGTCTGGTAAGTTTCGACTTTAAGGCTTGCATCTAAACCAGGAACTGCATTGGCAAAGTTAAGCTGAGCTACGCGTCGTTGGTTCAAGTCAGTAGAAATGTTCGGATCATTTTTTATATCATAGATATAGTCAATGTCTGATAAATAGTTGTACTCGAAGTTAGTCGAGAAATATTGGTTAATGGTCCAGTCATGAGTGATTCGTAGAGACTTACGGTCTTTATCACCATAGTCTGGGTCGTTTGGCAGATAGCCACCAGTAATTGAGCCTTCACCAAAATTCGCTGTTTTATAGTTGAATTCGCCTTCAAGCATCGCGCCATGTGTTCCCAAATAGCGTGGTGTTAGCGTCATGTCATAGTTAGGTGCAAGATTCAAATAAACAGGTAAAGAAATCAGGAAGCCTTCACCACTTGACCAGCCAAAGCTTGGTGTTAATAACCCTGTTGTTCTTCTGTCATCGATTGGGAAGTTGTAATAAGGTAAATACATCACAGGAACATTTTTAACATACAATGTGGTGTCGTGCGTTGAACCACGTCCTGTTTCCTGATTCAGTTCAATTTTCTTGGCTTTAATATGCCAGTCAGGTGTTTTGCCTGGCGCGCATGCTGTATAGCTGGCGTTTTCTAAAATGAGTGTAGAGGCTGATTTACGTTCGATATTTTGTGCATGACCGTGTGCATGTGTTTGTTCGGCAATAAAATAGCTGTCATTTAAATTGCCTGTTTGTTCTTTTAAGTTGTAATCGACTTTACTGCTTTGTGAGATCAAACCACTTTGTGCAAGCTGAACATTACCTTGTGCATGTGCAATAGTTTGGTCTTTATCAATGGTGATGTGTTCAGCACGTACTTGGCGACCTTCTTGGTCTAGAATGACATTTCCTTTGAGTTCAGAGTCGCCATTCGGATTATAAAAGCCATAATCAGCAGTTACATAGGTCGTGGTATTGTTTGGATCTGGTGCTTTGGTGGTCGATTGAACAGGAGTTACCCAAATACCTTGACAGTAAGGGGAAAATTTCGGATCAGGGACACGCTGTTGAGCTTCAGGGCTGTCTTTGCTGACATAATATTGTTCAAAAAAGTTTTGTCCTGGGTAGCTTTCATTTAACTGTTGCTTGAGCTGTTGATTGTCCACTGAAGATACGGCATCCGAAGATGCAGCATAGCTTGATTGTATTGAGCTGCCACACAAAAGTGTCAAAATTGCAGTCGCTAGGGGATTAAATCTAAACTGTTGCTTCATGTGTCTCTTTAACCAAGTATGCTTTTTTGCAATTAATTATTGTCGCATCATAGAGAAAAAGTCTATAAGTGGCTACACTTAGGACTTCAAAAATTCAGCCTGTATTAGATTATTTTGCAAATGAATACTCAACGTGAACAATTGATACAAACATGGTTAATCACTGTCCTTCGTTCGGATCGATTTGAAATCAGTTATTTAACAGGTGATGCAAGCTTCCGTCGTTATGCACGCGTTACCTTAGATCATAAATCATTTATGTTGATGGATGCACCACCTGAAAAAGAAGATTGTGTTCCTTTTGTACGTATTGATGAATTTTTAGATCAGCATCAGGTTCGTGTTCCACATATTGTTGCAAAAGATTTAGATGCTGGCTTTTTATTGCTTGAAGATTTTGGTGACGTATTGCTGTCGAATTTGTTGAATGCAGACACGGTAGATCAATATTATCTGCAAAGTTTTAAACAACTGATTCAGTTGCAAGTGATTGATGGTACGCAAGACTTGCCAGTGTATTCTCATCATAAGTTGATGACAGAAATGCGCTTGTTAACCGACTGGATGTTTCCTGCACTAGAGATTCAACTAAGTGAAGCAGAGCAGACTTTAGTTGAAAATACGTTTGATCTTCTGGCGAATTCGGCTTTGGCTCAGCCACAAGTGATTGTGCATCGTGACTTTCATAGCCGTAATTTGATGCAGTTAGATGGTGAAACTGATTTGGGTGTGATTGATTTTCAGGATGCCGTAATTGGTGCGGATACTTATGACCTGATTTCGATTACTCGAGATGCTTATGTGCAATGGCAGCCTGAGCGTGTATATCAATGGTTTGAGCAATTTTATGCTTTGTTGCCTGAAGCTGCGAAGCAGAACCGTAGTTTTGAACAATTTAAACGCGATGCAGATTTTATGGCGTTACAACGTCACATTAAAATTTTAGGGATCTTTGTGCGCTTGTTTGAACGTGATGGCAAGTCTGGCTATTTAAAAGATTTGCCGCGTGTGATGTGGTATGTACTGACTGAAGGTCAGGCTTACCCTGAGTTGGCAGACTTTATTTCGTTTATGCAACAACGCATTATGCCGCGCTTTACTAGAAAATATGGTCAATATCAGGAAGTTGCTGCATGAAAGCCATGATTTTAGCAGCGGGTCTGGGCAATCGTATGCGTCCATTGACCTTGCATACTCCGAAACCTTTGCTTGAAGTTGCCGATAAACCTTTGATTGTCTGGCATATTGAAAAATTACAAAAAATTGGTGTAACCGACATCGTGATCAATACTGCGTGGCTTGCCGAGAAGCTTATTGCAGCTTTAGGTACAGGCGATCAGTTTGGTGTCAAGATTCACTGGTCAAATGAAGGTGAGGGCTTGGAAACGGCGGGTGGAATTATTCACGCTTTACCGCTACTGGGGGATCAGCCATTTATTTTAGTGAATGGCGATGTCTGGACAAACTATGATTTTGCGCCCTTATTGCACGTTGAATTAGGTCAAAATCTGGCGCATTTGATGCTGGTAGATAATCCTGTACAACATCCGCAAGGAGATTTTGTTCTGTATGCACAAAAAGCGTATACTTTTGAGCAAAATCAGCAGGGTGAAGCTCTGACTTATAGTGGTATTGCTGTGATTTCACCTGAAATGTTTGCAGGTCTGGCAGAAGGGAAGCGCCCTTTAGCCCCTTTATTAAAAGAGGCGATGTTACAAGGGCGAATTTCGGCACAAAAACTGCCAGCGGCATGGGTTGATGTCGGTACACCTGAGCGTTTATCTGATCTAGATCGACAAATCCGTCAGAGGCAATATGCTTAAATGGGTATTCACTAAGCATTCTGCTCTATGCTTGAGCAGATAAATCAGTATACTTCACCTAATTTTAACGGACGAGTTTGGCTATGCATCTTTTTTTTCAGGAATTAAAACAAGGCAGTAAGGCATTAGGGCTTGACCTAAATGAAAATGCTTTGAATCTATTATTGAAATATCAAGATGCGCTAGTGCTTTGGAATAAGGCTTATAACCTGACTGCAATTCGTGATCCGAAAGAAATGCTGGTGAAACATTTGTTAGATAGCTTGAGCATTTTACCTTCTTTGCCAGCAGGGCGTTTGCTGGACATAGGCACAGGTGGTGGTATGCCAGGGATGATTATTGCGTTATGTCAGCCTGAACGTGAGTGTGTTTTGCTCGATTCAAATGGCAAAAAAATCCGCTTCTTAAAACAGTTTATTGCAGATTTGAAATTGCCTAATGTCATCGCAGTGCAAACTCGTGTGGAAGATGAAGACAGTATTCGTGAGCTTGGACAGTTTGATGTCATTACCAGTCGAGCTTTTGCATCACTGACCGATTTTATTGCCGCATCTAAGCCATATATGCATACAGGTAGTTATATTTGTGCGATGAAAGGTTTAATTCCAAATGAGGAAATAGCTGAGTTTTCCAAGGAATTTAACCATCAAGTGATTGAATTAAAAGTGCCGCGTTTAGATGAGCAACGTCATTTAATCATTTTGCAGAAAAATTAAGGATTGGGGTTTTATTGAACATGGCTCAAATTATTGCAATTGCAAACCAAAAAGGTGGGGTCGGTAAAACAACAACCGCAGTAAATTTGGCAGCTTCTCTCGCTGTATTGAAAAAGCGTGTTTTGCTGGTGGATATGGATCCACAAGGAAATGCCACCATGGGTTCGGGTGTGCAAAAAAATGATTTGTTGTATACCGTGACTGATGTTTTGCTGGGCGAAGTACCTATTGAGACAGCAATTAGTAAAACAGAAGTGGGTTATAAATTGCTGGGTGCAAACCGTGATCTTTCAGGGGTTGAACTTGCGATTGCAGAACAGAAGAAACGTGAGTTTATTTTGCGTGATGCGCTGCAACAAGTTGAACAGTCTTTTGACTTTATTATTGTTGACTGTGCACCGAGTTTAAGCCTGATTACTGTTAACGCTTTGGCGGCTGTACAGGGTGTGTTGATTCCAATGCAGTGTGAATATTATGCTTTGGAAGGCTTGGCTGATTTGACTCAGACTATTGATCGTATTCAGCAGGTATTAAACCCACAACTACAGGTTATTGGTGTATTGCGTACCATGTATGATCCGCGTAATGCGTTAACTCGGGATGTTTCTGCTGAGCTTGAACAGTATTTTGGTTCAAAACTCTATGAAACCGTTATTCCGCGTAACATACGCTTAGCTGAAGCACCAGCACATGGACTTCCCGTAATATTCTTTGAAAAAAGCTCCAAGGGCGCAGTTGCTTATTTGAAAATGGCAACCGAATTAGTTAAAAAAACTAAAGTAGTAAAAAAAGGACAATCAGCATGAGCGTAAGAAAACGCGGATTAGCAAAAGGGCGCGGTTTAGATGCTTTGCTCGGTTCGATTCAAAAAGAAAAACTGAAAATTGAACAACAAGCGCATGATCATGGGCAATTTAAAAATATTGATGTCAATTTATTAAAACGTGGTGAATACCAGCCACGTCGTTTTATGAATGAAGAGGCATTACAAGAGCTTGCAGCTTCAATCGAAAAACATGGCGTGATGCAGCCTATTGTGATTCGTCCAGTAGATGATGAACGCTATCCGTATGAAATTATTGCAGGTGAGCGTCGTTGGCGTGCGGCACAATTAGCAGGTTTAACTGAAATTCCTGCCATTGTCCGTGAAATGAATGATCAGGTTGCGATTGCTTTGGCGTTGATTGAAAACATTCAACGTCAGGACTTGAACCCGATTGATCAAGCAATGGCACTCCAGCGGTTTCATGAAGAATTCGGTTTAAGCCATCAGGAAATTGCCGATACTGTGGGGAAAGCACGCACGACGATCAGTAATTTATTGCGTTTACTGACATTGGCTGAACCTGTGAAAGAATTGATGCAAACGGGTATTTTAGACATGGGGCATGCCCGTGCGATTTTAACATTGAAGGCAAAAGATCAAGAACGCATTGCTGATATTGTTATTGAAAAAAGCTTATCGGTACGTCAAACCGAACAATTGGTGCGTGAATTTAATACACCAAAAAATGAAAAAGTGAAGCCGGTGCCATCTCCTGATCTTGAGCAATTGACTCAGAAATTATCTGAGCGGTTTAATGCAAATGTACAAATTGATCATAATCAGCAAGGTAAAGGTAAGCTGGTGATTCATTATCATTCACTAGATGAGCTAGATGGTATTTTGAACATCTGTCTGACAACTAACTAAGATTTTTGGGGTAGATATGTGGGAACTCTTTAAGGCGGGTGGTTGGCTTATGTTGCCACTTTTACTATGCTCTGTTTTTACAGTTGCCATTAGTATTGAGCGTTTTATTCGTTTACGCCACGCTTCTGTGATTCCAAAAGACCTAACAGTGACTGCACAAACTGAAGTTCAGCAAATTGCTCAATTGTTGCAGCAAAACTCTAAGCTGACTGAGTCTGCATTGGGACAGGTACTGTTTGCGGGTTTGAGTGCCAAGCATGAAACGGATCAGTTTGCACGTGCGCAGATGGAAGCAGCAGCTTCTCAGGAAATTCATTATTTAGAAAAAAATATTAATTTCCTTGGGACAATGAGTGCAGTTTCTCCTTTACTTGGGTTGCTTGGTACAGTGATTGGGATTATTGAATCATTCTTGGTGATCGATGTCGGCTCAAATGTCAGTCCAACCTTAATGATTCCCGGGATTTCCAAAGCCCTGATTGCGACTGCCATGGGGATGGTTGTGGCAATTCCTGCCTTGATCGCTTATCGTTATTTTCAGCGTCTGGTACAAGAATATGTTGCTGAGCTAGAACAACAAGCAACTTTGTTTCATGCAAAATTATTTTATCAACGTCAACAGCCAGCGTATGACCAAGATAGAGCAAAGGATGTTGCATGAAATTCAGAAGAGCTTCGCGCGTTGAAGAAATCCACATCAACTTAACACCGATGATTGACTGTTTGTTGTTCATCTTGGTGTTTTTGTTATTGTCGACAACATTTTATCAGCAAAGCCGTATTAATTTAACTTTACCTGATGCGCAGGGGGTTCCACCCAAACAATACGATCACAAAATTGAAGTCATGGTAGACTCTGGCGGACATTATTCGGTAAATGGGCAGGCACTTGCCAGCCACGATACTGCTGATTTGTCTACTGCAGTGAAACAGGCTGCTGATGGACGACACGATTTAATGTTTGTGATCGCAGCCGATGCCAAAGCAACACATCAGGATGTTGTTCGTGTAATGGATGTTGCGGGACAACTGGGTTTCGTCAATATCAATATTAGTACCAAAGCACCTACTCGAGGTTATGAGTGAATCAAGACATTAAAGTTTATTTTCGTCTGCTGGCTTATCTAAAACCCTATGGGGGATATGCCTTACTGGTTTTAATCGGTTTTGCTTTGAGTGCAAGCACGGAAGTTTCAATTGCTAAGCTCCTTGAATTTGTAATCAATGCAATTCAGACGCAAAATACACATCAGACCTCAATTTTTCCATTTTTAGTGGTTTTGCTGATTTTTGTACGAGGTATCGGTTCTGTTCTGGGAGATTACTATTCGGCAGTGATTTCTAGACACCTGATTTTTCGTATTCGTCAGCAAGTTTTCGGCAAGTTATTGCGCTTGTCTCCAAACTACTATTTGAAGAATTCAAGTGGACATATTACGTCTAAAATTCTGTATAACATTGAGCAGGTGACTGCCGCTTCATCTGAATCTGTACAAATTTTACTTAAAGAAGGTCTGACAACAATAGGACTTCTGGGTTATCTGTTTTATCAAAACTGGAGGCTTTCTCTGGTTATTTTGGTGTTTGCACCAATTATTGGTTTTGTGGTGCGTAAGGCAGCAAAACGTATGCGCAAACTTTCGACTCAAGTGCAAAATACCATGGGGGATGTCAACCATGTGGTGCAAGAGTCGATTTTGGGACAGACTGTAGTAAAAGGGTTTTGTGCGCAAGAATTAGAAGAACAGCGTTTATATGATCGCTCAAGTGATAACTTGAAACGTGGTTTAAAACTTCATATTGTCAATGTGTTAAATACACCGATTGTGCAATTGATCATGTCGATTGCGATGGCAATTATTATGTGGATTGCACTGCGTCCCGAAATTTTGGGTGATACATCATCTGCGCAGTTTGTAGCATTTATTACCGCGGCAGGTATGCTCAGTAAACCAATTAAAAACTTAACCACAGTCAATGAAAAATTGCAGCGTGGTTTAGCCGCAGCATATTCGGTATTTGATTTGCTGGATATGCAAGAAGAGGAAAATACAGGAACCCAGAAACCGCAGCTTAAAGGCAATCTCCGCTTTGAGCAGGTTAATTTGGTTTATCCTGATGGTTCGCATGCAATCCATGATTTTAACCTACAAATTAAGGCAGGCCAGACGGTTGCATTGGTGGGGCGTTCGGGTGCAGGTAAAACCTCACTGGTGAATCTATTAGTCCGTTTTCAGCAGATCCAATCGGGTAACATCCTGTTGGATGATTTGAAAATTGAAGATATTGAATTAGATTGTTTGCGTAGCCAGATTGCGATGGTGAATCAGCAAGTGGTACTGTTTGATCGTAGTGTTCGTGACAATATTGCCTATGGTCAGTTGCAAAATGCCAGTGATGAGCAAGTAATTGCAGCTGCTAAAGCAGCTTATGCACATGATTTTATCATGCAATTACCACAAGGCTATGATACGGTCTTGGGCGCACAAGGTTTAACTTTGTCAGGTGGTCAGCGTCAGCGTATTGCGATTGCCCGCGCCATTTTGAAAAATGCACCTATTCTAGTTCTTGATGAAGCGACCAGTGCGCTGGATAACGAGTCAGAATATTTTATTCAAAAAGCTTTTGAACAAGCCATGCAGCAACGTACCACAATTGTGATTGCCCATCGGTTATCGACGATTGAAAATGCAGATATTATTGTGGTGATGGATCAAGGTCGTATTCTGGAACAAGGTACACATACAGAACTTCTTGCGAAGCATGGTGCATATTTTCAGTTGCATCAGCGTAACTTCGAGGATTAATTGATGGGTTTAGCACAGCGCATTCAGGAAGCTTGGAATAAGCAATCTCAATGGTTGGTGCTATTACGTCCATTATCCTGTTTATATGGCTTTGGTTTTCAGTTGAATAAACAATTGTATCACTCTGGCTTAAAAAAAGTTTATCAAGCTCCTGTACCTGTTATGGTGATTGGAAATATTACAGTGGGTGGAAGTGGAAAAACGCCGCTACTCATTCAACTGGTTAAATATTTACAGCAGCACCATGTACGAGTTGGGGTAATCAGTCGAGGTTATGGTGGTGCTGGGCCTTTCCCGGCATTGGTTCTGCCAGATTCTCCAGCCGATGTTGTGGGGGATGAGCCATGCCTGATCGTACAAAACACACATGTGCCAATGGCGGTGGGCTCAAATCGCCAGCAAGCAATAGAATTACTGTTAAAACATCATCAACTTGATTTAATTATTAGTGATGATGGTCTACAACACTGGGCTTTGGCACGTCAGTTAGAATGGATTGTTTTAGACAATAATCGCGGATTGGGTAATCAAAAACTGTTACCAGAAGGTTTTTTACGTGAGCCAGTATCGCGTTTACAACAGGGTACAGTGATTGAACATTCAGCTCAGCCAACTTCTAAAATGCATATGCATTTACAAGTTGGACGGCCTTATTTACTGAATACAAATTCAGATGATTTAACTGCACTTGATTTAAAGCAAAAATTTCATGTCGTTGTTGGTATCGGTTATCCAAAGCGTTTTTATGACAGTTTAGACAGTATTGGGGTGATTAATATTCAAGCACATGAATTTGCTGATCATTATGTGTATGAACTCAGTGATTTACAGTTTGAAGATGCTGCACCCATCATCACGACTGAAAAAGATGCAGTGAAAATAAAGAAATTGTTACAGCAACACGCGGCACAGTTACAGCGAGAAATTTGGGTATTACCTGTAGAGGCAGTGCTGTCTACTGCATGTTATACCACGCTAGAACATCAATTACAGCAACTTAATATTCATATTGCAAGAGTTTGATTATGAAGCATATTGTTATTCCTGCTCGTTACGCCAGTTCGCGTTTGCCAGGTAAGCCACTATTAGAAATTCATGGTCGCCCAATGATTTTACGTGTCGTAGATCAGGCAAAAAAAGTACAAGGTTTTGATGACCTGTGTGTCGCGACCGATGATGAACGGATTGTAGAAGTTTGTCGTGCTGAAGGTGTTGATGTTGTCATTACATCTGCAGATCACCCATCAGGCACTGATCGCTTAAGTGAAGTCGCAAAAATTAAAGGTTGGGATGCTCAAGACATTATTGTCAATGTGCAGGGTGATGAACCTTTGCTTCCTGCACAACTGGTACAGCAGGTTGCACAATTATTGGTTGATCAGCCACAGTGCTCAATGTCGACGCTGTGTGAGCCAATTCATACATTAGATGAATTTCGCCGTGACAGTATTGTTAAGGTGGTTATGTCTAAATATCACGAAGCGCTGTATTTTAGTCGTGCAACGATTCCTTATGATCGTGATGCCGTTAAACATCAGTCAGAGCATTTACATAATGTGGCTTACCGCCATTTGGGCTTATATGCCTATCGCGTTGCATTATTACAAGAATATGTTACATGGGAAATGGGTCAGCTTGAGCGTTTAGAAAGCCTTGAGCAATTGCGTGTATTGGAAAATGGCCGACGTATTGCGATTGCAGTTGCACAAGCTAACCTACCACCAGGTGTAGATACTCAGGAAGACTTAGACCGTTTAAATGCTTTGGATGTTTCTGTATTTCAATGATTCAGGATATTGATACCCGACCAGAGTCTGCCAATAGCATGATTTATCCGTGGCAGCAACCAGTCTGGAAAATGCTGACCCAACGCTTTCCAGATATTGGGCATGGTTTATTGTTCTATGGTAAGCAGGGCTGTGGTAAGGATGCTTTTGTAGAGCATTTTGTGGCTTGGTTATTGTGTTTAAATAAACAGACCCACGGGGCTTGTGGGCAGTGTGGTAGTTGTCAGTGGTTGAAGTCAGATACTCATCCAAATTATGTATCGATTAGCACAGACGAAGATAATAAAAAAGCCAATGCCCAAATCAAGATTGAAAAAATTCGAGAGCTACTCCCTTTTGTGCAACAAACGGTAGATGGTTGGCGGGTGATCGTTATTCAACCTGCAGAAGCATTGAATATTGCATCTGCGAATGCCTTGCTTAAAACACTCGAAGAGCCTGGTGAGCGAGTTGTGATCATTCTGGTAGCTGAGCATTTTTTGAAATTACCAGCAACGATCCGTAGTCGATTACAACGTTACCCGCTAGACCGTATTGAACTCGAT
Source organism: Acinetobacter sp. ANC 4636 (assembly GCF_054454555.1). Lineage (NCBI taxonomy): Bacteria > Pseudomonadati > Pseudomonadota > Gammaproteobacteria > Moraxellales > Moraxellaceae > Acinetobacter > Acinetobacter sp. ANC 4636. The sequence goes on from NZ_JBTKVD010000010.1 coordinate 58,301, forward strand.
CAAGCAACAGATTACTTGCAGCAACAATTGACAAGCTTAAATGTTCAGCAGATTCAACTGTATCTGAATTTGGCCAATGGTATGCCTTTACAGGCGATCAATCTGTTGGAACAAGCATGGATAAGTCGACGTCAGGAATTTATGCAAGACTGGTTGAATTTGGTACAACAAAAGAGTTCGCCAATCCGCTATGCAACAAAATGGGCAAAGGAACTCAATTTTGCTGAGTTACAACATTTACTTGAATATTTGTTGTCCGATCTAATTTGTGTCAAACTGAAACAATCTGTAAAAAATATAGATTTAGATTTTACGCAATTGTGTGATTTTTATTCTCTAGAAGCATTGTTTGACATTTATGCAGAGCTACAACAGAGTAAAATAATGATTCAACAGAATGTGCAAACTAATCTGGTGATAGATCAAATGTTTGTACTTTTGATGAATGCTAACCGCAATCAATAGAAGAGGAAGAATAATGCTACAACCTCGTATGGGCGGAATTATCCAAGCCAATATTACTGATCGTGCTACGTTACAAGCGAGCTATATGCCATTTGTAAATGGTGGTGGTTTATTTATTTCTTCGCAGCAACCTGTGCGACTTGGGCAGGAAGTTTTTGTTTTGGCAACTTTGCCAGACCAAAGTCAGAAAATTCCTCTAACAGGTAAAGTTATTTGGATTAACTACAAACAGTCAGTTGCCAAACCTCAGGGATTTGCGATTCAACTTACAAATGATAAAGGTGCTTACTACAAGGCTGAAGCAGAAAAGCTGCTTGCAGGAAGTTTGTCACTCAATCACCTTAGTTATACGATTTAAAACTGGAGTTCTAGTGTTTACCGATACTCACTGCCATCTCACTATGCTGGATTTAAGTCCATACGCAGGTGATCTGGATCAAGCTTTACAGGCAGCGCGCGATGCTGGTGTCACAAAATTCATGGGAATATCGGTAGCACTAGAAGATTATGTGGCTTTATCTGAGATTGCACACCGACATGCTGATGTTGGCTATAGTGTAGGCGTTCATCCTTGTGAAGATATTGATGTGATGCAAAGCGCCACTGTAGAGCGTCTGGTTGAATTGGCACAAGATCCTAATGTGTGGGCGCTCGGCGAAACAGGCTTGGATTATTACCATAGTACAGAGTATGTTGCAGAGCAAAAAGCCTGCTTTGCTCGACATATCGAGGCATCAAAACAGGTAAGAAAACCTGTTGTTGTGCATACACGCTCTGCGAAACAGGACACAATAGATATGATTCGTGCTGAGCAATCAACACATGGTATTTTGCACTGCTTTACTGAAGATATGGAAACAGCTAAAGCAGTGCTTGATTGTGGTTATTACATTTCGTTCTCAGGGATTGTTTCATTTAAAAATGCGCAAGAGTTGCGGGATGTTGCCAAGCATGTTCCTTTAGATCGTTTATTGATTGAAACAGATAGCCCTTATTTGGCTCCTGTCCCTTATCGTGGAAAAACCAATGAACCTAAATATGTACCGTTTGTTGCTCAAGCGCTTGCGCAGGTTTATGGTTTGACTGTAGAAGAAATTGGCCAAATTACTAGCCAGAATTTTGAAAACCTTCTTAACTTAAAATAATGTAATTATTGGAAAATGTAGTAAATGAAGACGGATCGTCAAGCACAGTTTCGAGCAAGGGAACAATTAATATTTCAAGTTGCTGAACAATTATTATTAGAAAATGGCGAAGCAGGGATGACGCTAGATGCTCTGGCTGCGGAGTTGGATCTGGCAAAAGGTACACTTTATAAGCACTTTCAAAGTAAAGATGAACTTTACATGTTGCTGATTATTCGCAATGAACAGATGTTGCTGGAAATGTTGCAAGATGCCAATAAGAATTTTGCTGAGCATCTGGCATTTTTTATGTTGCATCATTTACATTATTCCGAGCGTACTGTTTTATTTCATAGTGTGGAAGAAAAATTATCTATGACTGGGACGCGTATACAGCAATTGTTTAGCCAGTTATATCAGATTCGTCGCCAGCGTTTGCGGATTATTATTGAGATTACTGAAGATTATTTGCAATCTATTCAAAGTCAAATGAGTGTGCGTGATTATCTGGCTGGCATTTGGTCGTTGACCCATGGCGCAGCGATGTTGCTCAATTCTAGTTTTTATCAGCGCTATTTGGGTTCGCGTGACAGTTTGCGTGTTGCCTATATTGAGCAAGCATTGGCACTACCAAAAATGCATATGTCACATGCTCAAGACTGATTTGTGAGTAAAATGCAACTTGACATGAAAATTATTCCGCAAAAATCGACTTTTGTTCTATAATCGAATGTCCTACTCAAGATTCATAGTTATTCATTAGCCTCATGTTAATTCGTAAGTTATTTAAGTTTGAGAATGCTCATATTGTAAGAAACTGTACCTCAGATCGTTGCAAACGCTCAATTCATGGTCATAGTTACAAAGTCGAGCTGTTGCTTAAAGCATCGAAGCTGGATCATGGGCAAATGGTCTATGACTTTGGCTTGCTTAAAGGCGTGATCAAAGAATTATTCGATAGTTTCGATCATGCGATCTGTTTCTGGAATCAGGACAGTGCTGAATATATTCAGGCGTGTCAAACTTTTAGTGCCCGCTGGATCAGCTTGCCCGTTTCGCCTTCTGCAGAACAGTTCTCTCGGATTTTTTTCTATTTAGCTCAACAGGTTCTAAAATCAACCCAAACCCAAAATGGGGAAGGTGATGTTGAAGTGTATTCAGTGATTGTGCATGAAACTGACACAGGATATGCACAGAGTTTCTTGGAAGACATTGAAAATACACAAATGGGTGTGTTGGCTCTTGAAGAAATTGAATTTTCTGAGCAGGTTCAGGCAGAATGGTCAGATCTCGAAATGTATCGTAAATTAAAGCAGGGAGAAGCTTTTCTGAATCCTAAAGTTGAATTACAGGTGCAAATTTCTTGAAACTAAATGGGATATTGGTTTTTACATGTCATTAACGGAACAACAGCAGCAAAAGTTAGATAAAGTACAATTGGAAGCTTCGTGGAAATATGCACTGCAAGATTTTCTGCTCAGCGCAAAAATGGATGATTTACGTCAGTTTTTGATGATACAGAAGCAGGCTGATAAAACGATTTATCCACCAAACCCACTTATTTTTAATGCACTGAATACGACACCTTTAGATCAGGTTAAAGTGGTTATCTTAGGGCAAGACCCTTACCATGGCCCTAATCAGGCACATGGTCTGAGCTTTTCTGTACAAAAAGGGGTTGCATTACCGCCATCTTTACGTAATATTTTCCATGAGCTTCACGCTGACCTTGGTATAAAAATACCCCATCATGGTGATTTAAGCCAATGGGCAAAACAAGGGGTGCTATTGCTGAACAGTGTATTGACTGTAGAAGCAGGGCAACCAACATCGCATCAGCGTCAAGGATGGGAAGAATTTACTGACCATGTGATAGATGTGTTAAATGAGCAACGTGAACATGTTGTTTTCATTCTTTGGGGTGCATACGCACAGCGTAAGGGACAACGAATTAATCGAGAAAAACACTTGGTACTTACAGCCGCTCATCCATCACCACTCGCGGCAAATCGTGGTGGTTTTTTTGGCTGCAAAGTGTTTTCTAAGACCAATAATTATCTGAAACTAAATGGCATTGAGCCAATAAACTGGCAGCTGGACGCATGACACAACCTTCTAATACTCAGCAGTATCATCCAGACCTTATTGTTGAACAAGCAGAAAATGGCTGGCGTATTGTACGTTTAAACCGACCAAAATCTCTACATGCTTTGGATTTATCCATAGTTAAAGCATTAAAAGATGTCTTTGAAGATTTTCATCAGGATGATACGGTTAAAGCAATTTGGCTGGATTCCACCACACCTAAAGCATTTTGTGCGGGTGGCGATGTTCGCAAGTTACGCCAGTTAGTACTTGAAAACGATGCAGATACAGCAACAGAGTTTTTCAAACAAGAATATGCCTTGGATTTGTTATTACATAACTATGCCAAACCAATCGTAGTATGGGGTGAAGGGTATGTGATGGGCGGTGGACTTGGTCTGTTTATGGCTGCGCCATTCCGTTTGGTTACGCCATATTCCCGTTTGGCTATGCCTGAAATTAATATCGGTTTATATCCAGATGTGGGCGGTACCCGTTTCTTGGCAGACCGAGGAGCGGTTGGACTGTTTACTGGTTTAACAGGCTCAATCATGACCTCAGCTGGTGCTTACGCGATTGGCTGGGCAACTCATATTTGTGATGCACAGCGCGATGTTGTTTTGAAAAAAGTGATCGATATTGATTGGGCGCATTATCCTGCTGGGGATTTCCGCGCAATTGATGACACACTCAACAGTTTGCATCGACCAGTTGGTGCAGGGCCTTTGCAAAACTCTCTTGATGTGCTGCATAGTGTTTGCCGTGGTGTTCATTTTGAATATGATTATGAAGCAATTATTGGTTTGAGTGATGCGCGAAGTGACTGGTTGCGCCAAGCCAGTGAAAACTTACAAAAAGGTTCGCCTGTAACTGCTGCACTGACTTGGTTATTATGGCAGTGGGGGCGTAACGTACATTCATGGAACGAAGTGTTTGATCTTGAAGTACAGATTTCAAACTGGAAGATTCGCCATCCAGATTTCATTGAGGGTGTACGTGCCCGTCTGGTTGATAAAGACTTGTCTCCAGAGTGGCAAAAGTATGAAGAACTCAGCCTTAAAGGGATTTTGGGAGCATGTCCTCCAATCACAACGATTGAAAGTTGGAATGCGATTTTAAAACAATACCATGTCATTTAATGTATTGACTCAGCACCATTTTTCTTCTGATGATGAAAAATGGATGCGGTTGGCACTAGAGCAGGCAAGCTTTGCAGAAATGCAGGGTGAAATCCCTGTCGGTGCTGTGATTGTCAGTCAAAATCAAGTCATTGGCGTAGGTTATAATGCGCCAATTACTTTGCAAGACCCTACAGCACATGCCGAAATCGTTGCATTACGTGATGCTTGTGCCCGTATTCAAAATTACCGCCTTCCTGACGATGCTGTGCTTTATGTAACTTTAGAGCCCTGTACGATGTGTGTTGGTGCATTGATTCATGCCCGTATTCATAAAGTTATTTTTGCAACGTATGAACCTAAAGCAGGTTCTTTGTTGAGTGCGCGTCAACTATTAAAAAATAATGGCTACTATAACCATGTTTTTGAGTATCAAGATGGTTGTTTACAGCAAGAAGCAAGTGCACTATTAAGTACTTTTTTTAAAAAGCGTAGAGCTGAAAAAAAACAATAAAATGTATTATTTAGATTTAAAATATTTTTTATGTTCTAATTTTGATCATGTAATTTATTGTTTTACTGATAATTTATATAAAATGACCTATATTTGTGCGTTCATAAATTATATTGAGATGTGAATATCAATAATATTGGGAAAACAATAAATATTGATATGATCATAAAGGGAAAGTATGAAATCAGGTCTTAGAAAAATTTGTGCATCTAGCATGGTTTGTGCATTATCTATGTCAGCAACATCTGCTTTTGCAGTGGATACATTGGCCAAAATTCAAAAAACAGGTACGTTGGTTATTGGGCACCGTGTATCCTCGCAGCCTATTTCTTATGTGGTCAATGGACACCCAGTAGGTTATGCAATTGATATTTGTAATGATGTTGCATCAGAAATTAAAAAAGAATTACACATGCCAAATTTACATGTGGTGTATAAAGCAGTTTCTCCAACTGAACGTATCCCAATGCTAAGATCTGGGCAAATTGACATGGAATGTGGAACATCAACCCATTCAGTGATTCGCGATCGTGAAGTTAAATTTTCAACGAACTATTATATGGCTGAAATTCGCATGGCTGTGAAAAGCACTTCACATGTAAGAGAGTTTGATGATTTAGATAATAAGACTGTAGTAACAACTGCAGGTGTGATTGCTGACAAATACCTAAATAGAACCGTTCGCGGTCACGATTTAACGATTCATAAAATTTATGGTCGTGATCATGGAGAGTCATTTGCATTGCTTGCAGCAGGCAAAGCAGATGCTTTTGTTGGTGCTGATTCAACGCTTGCGGGTTTAATTGCAACTTCAGGGCATCCACGCGACTATAAAATTGTAGGTACGGCATTATCAGTTGACCCATATGCGATCATGTTGCCAAATCATGATGTGAAAATGAAAGCTATAGCAGATAAGGTGATTGTGGGGCTGTGGCGTTCAGGAAAAATGGATCAGCTCTATAAAAAATGGTTTTTATCTCCAATCCCACCTCGCAATATCGCTTTAAATATGGAATTAAATAAAGCGAATAAAGTTTTAAGAATGCGCCCAACAGACGCAGGGAATTAAAATATTCAATTCAAAGGTCTAGCCAGAAATGTTCTGGCTAGACCTTGATTAGCGGATAATAGGTGTTTTTAGGTATTATTTTCTGTGAATAATAAACTCAAAATAGCTGCAAATCATGATCAAAGAAGCCTAATAATAAAATGTATGACGTTTCTTTTTAAAATAAGAAAAGATGATTGAATTTATTGCATGCAAAATGCAGACTAGCTAGCTTACTAAACCTAAATATTAAATTTATATTTGGATGATTTATGAATATTCATGTAATTACGATTGATGGGCCAAGTGGTTCTGGTAAAGGAACTTTGGCAACCAAAATCGCGCAACACTATCATTATCACCTGTTGGATTCTGGGGCGCTATATCGGTTGCTTGGCTTGTCATTGGAAAAAAGAAAATTACTTGAAGTTTTGCAAGATAATTTAACCGAGTGTGTTGAGATTGCTCGTAATCTACAGATTGAATTTGTAGCAACAGAGCAAGGTATTCGGGTTTTGTTAGATCATGAAGACGTATCACAGGTTATTCGTACCGAAGAGGTGGGTGCATTTGCATCTCGAGTTGCCGTAATTCCTGAATTACGTGATGCGTTGTTACAACGCCAGAGAGATTTTGCTCAGTTGCCTGGTTTAATCGCAGATGGTCGTGATATGGGAACAGTTGTATTCCCTGAAGCGCAGGCAAAAATTTATCTAACAGCATCAGCAGAGTCAAGAGCCGAGCGTCGCGTAAAACAGTTGCAGAGCATGGGTGAGGATGCTAAAATAGATGACATTTTAGCTAATATACAAGCACGCGATAAACGAGATATGGAGCGCAAAGTTGCTCCACTTAGGCCAGCTGTAGATGCTTTGGTGATTGATAGCTCATTGTTAACAATCGATGAAGTCTTTGCACAAATGGTTAATTATATCGATGTGCAGTTAGCAAAAGCATTTTATTAGCTTGACACATCACTTGATCAGATTTATGGATGATATGTCAGCGTAACTAAACCAGCCTTGACTGATCCAAGACTGTTGAATTTATCAGGTATAACATGACCGAATCTTTTGCAGCCCTCTTTGAAGAAAGCGAATTAAATCTAAACGTTGAAAAGGGTGCAGTCATCCAAGGTGTTGTAGTAAGCATCGATGACGACTGGGTAACTGTTGACACTGGCCTTAAATCTGAAGGCGTTGTTGACCGTGCAGAATTCTTAAATGACCAACGTGAACTTGAAGTTCAAGTTGGTGATACTGTTGATGTTGTTGTTGAAGCGCTTGACAACGGCATGGGTCAAACAGTTTTGTCACGTGAAAAAGCAAAACGTGCTGAAACTTGGACTAAACTTGAAAAAATCTTTGAAGATGGCGAAATCGTTACTGGTGTTATCTCTGGTAAAGTTAAAGGCGGTTTCACTGTTGACATCGGTCCAGTTCGTGCGTTCTTGCCAGGTTCTTTGGTAGACACTCGTCCTATCCGTGATACAACTCACCTTGAAGGTAAAGAGTTAGAGTTCAAAGTTATCAAACTTGATGCTAAACGTAACAACGTTGTTGTATCTCGTCGTGCTGTTATGGAAGCTGAATCTTCAGCTGACCGTGAAGCTCTTCTTGCTCAGCTTGAAGAAGGTCAAACAGTTACAGGTACAATTAAGAACCTTACTGATTACGGCGCATTCGTTGATCTTGGCGGTATTGATGGTCTTCTTCATATCACAGATATGGCTTGGAAACGCATCAAACACCCTTCAGAAGTGGTTGAAGTGGGTCAAGAAGTTACTGTTAAAGTACTTAAATTTGACCGCGAGCGTAACCGTGTTTCACTAGGTCTTAAACAACTTGGTGAAGATCCATGGTTAGCGATCATGAGCCGTTATCCTAAAGGTTCTATCGTTAAAGCGCGCGTAACTAACCTTACTGATTACGGTTGTTTTGCTGAAATCGCTGAAGGTGTTGAAGGTTTAGTACACGTTTCTGAAATGGATCACACTAACAAAAACATCCACCCATCTAAAGTTGTTCAGATCGGTGATGAAGTTGATGTAATGGTTCTTGAAGTAGACGAAGAACGTCGTCGTATTTCTCTTGGTATCAAACAAACTCGTGCTAACCCATGGGAAGAGTTTGCTAAGAACCATGACAAAGGTGAAAAAGTTTCAGGTACGATCAAGTCAATCACTGACTTCGGTATCTTTATCGGTTTACCTGGCGGTATCGATGGTCTAGTTCACTTGTCTGACATTTCTTGGAATGAACAAGGCGAAGAAGCAATCCGTCGTTACAAAAAAGGTGATACTGTTGAAGCGGTTATCCTATCTGTAGATGCTGAAGGCAACCGTATCAGCCTTGGTATCAAACAATTGAATAGCGATCCATTCAACGATTTCTTGGCTACTAACGAACGCGGTGCACTTGTTAAAGGTACTGTAACTGCAGTTGATGCTCGTGGTGCTACTATTAAGTTAGCTGACGAAGTTGAAGCAACTCTTAAAGCATCTGAAATCAACCGTGATCGCGTTGAAGATGCGACTAAGTTCTTAGAAGTTGGTCAAGAAGTTGAAGCGAAAATCATCAATGTTGATCGTAAATCTCGCTCTATCAACTTGTCTATTAAAGCAAAAGATGAAGCTGAAGAGAAAGAAGCAGTTGCTAACTTACGTCAAGTAACTGCTACTGGTCAAGACAATGGTCCTAAGACTATTGGTGATTTGATTAAAGCTCAAATGAAGTAATAACGTAAAAAGGTTGAAAATTAGTGTAACTAATTGATACTTTTTATTTAATTACTGTAAACGGTAGCGTAGTATTGGTATACTGCGCTACCGTTTTGTATTTAAACGGGTTATTATCAATTGACTGATAAATCGATATAAACCAATGAGGTCATAGATGACTACAGAAGCACTTAATAAATCTGATTTAATACAACGTATTTCTTTGAAAAATCCACATTTGGCTGAGCCTCTTGTTGAGGAAGCTGTCAAGATTATGATTGATCAAATGATTGAGGCGTTGTCATCGGACAATCGTATTGAAATCCGCGGCTTTGGAAGCTTTGCGCTACATCACCGTGAACCACGTGTAGGACGTAACCCTAAAACAGGTAAATCTGTTGAGGTTGCAGCAAAGGCGGTTCCTCATTTTAAACCGGGTAAAGCATTGCGTGATGCTGTCAATGAAGCTGGAAGTGAAAAATAACTAAAACAGCACGCTGATGTAGGAGGTAGGCCTTATGCGCTTTATCCTTATTCTTGTATTGATTATATTGTTTGGCTATTCATTGGCTTTGGTTTTACAAAATGGTACTGAGTTAAGTGTAGATTTATTATTTACTCAAGTTCCTGCTATGCGTTCAGGCTTAATGTTATTGTTAACGTTGGCTTTAGGTGTGGTGCTGGGGTTATTGCTAGGCGTACAGGTTTTTCGTGTGTTTCAAAGTCGTTGGGAAATTCAGCGCTTACGTAAGGATATTGATCATTTACGTAAAGAGCAGATTCAAAGCGCGCAACTGGCTGCTACAGAAGCAATTACTCACAGTAGGCAAGAAAAAACTGTTTTGGATATTAGCCCAGAAGATAAAAGCCCATTATAATGGGCTTTATTTTTGGTTGGAATTAATCTCTTGAGTATTATTGTTGCCTTAGATGCGAAAAGCCAAGCCCAAGCGTTAACTATTGCTGAACAGCTTGACCCTGAACTTTGCCGAGTGAAAGTAGGTAAGGAACTATTTACTCATGAAGGTCCTCAGATTGTAAAGGCTTTACATCATCTTGGATTTGAAGTCTTTTTGGATTTGAAATTTCATGACATTCCAAATACAACTGCGCAGGCAGTGTGTGCCGCTGCAGATTTGGGCGTCTGGATGGTGAATGTCCATGCTTCTGGTGGTCGCAAAATGATGGAAACCTGTGTTGAGCGACTAAAAGCTGGAAATTATAAAACCCAATTGATTGCGGTTACCGTATTAACGTCTATGGGGCGTGAAGATTTACGTGATATTGGTCTGGATGTTGAGCCAGTTGATCAGGTTCGCCGTTTAGCAAAATTGACCTATGATTGTGGCTTGGATGGTGTTGTGTGTTCTGCGCAGGAAGCCAAAATTTTGCGTCAGGATTTGGGTGGCGAATTTGCTCTCGTGACTCCAGGCATTCGCCCTGCAGGTTCAAATGCAGATGATCAAAAACGTATTGTGACGCCTGCGCAGGCAATGCAGGATGGTTCTACACATCTAGTAATTGGTCGACCAATTACTCAAGCACAACACCCTCAGCAAGTGTTGCGAGATATTTTGGCAACAATATAATTTACTTTAAATACTCATTTAATGTTAAAAAAGGCGTGCAATTTTGCCGCCTTTTGCAATTTCAAGGTAAAAAAACTTGAAATCAGGCTTTGCTTTATAAAATAATACGGTGGAATTGTGCTGCAAATCATATGGATGAATATATAATTTATTCAGATTTTTATGGTGCAAGGGAATGAATGTTTAAAATGATTGTATTTATGATTAAGCTTATTGCCTAAGACATAAAAATCACAGCCAAATTCGCATAACGTTGTTTATTGACACGAAATATTGAAGCATATGTTTAATTCTAAATCTGAAAATCTGACTCATGCCGCGGCATTATCGCCTGCGGAACGTTATGCGAAAGCATTGTCTTCAGGGCAGTTTATGCCAGATGATGCGCAAGCTCAGGCAGTGCATGAGCTAGAACGAGTCTGGCAAGAGTTGCTAAATCGTTATAAGGCCTCAAAAAAAGCGTTCCGTCGCTTTCGCCGCCAAATCACACCACAAGGTGTGTACATGTGGGGTGGAGTGGGGCGCGGAAAAACTTGGTTGATGGATCAGTTTTTTGATTCAATTCCATTTCGACGTAAAACCCGAATGCATTTTCACCATTTTATGCAATATGTGCATAAGGAATTAAACAAGCTCTCAGGGCAGCGTAATCCTTTGGATTTGGTTGCTGATCAGATTTATAAAGATGCGGTCATTATTTGTTTTGATGAGTTTTTTGTATCGAATGTGACCGATGCCATGATTTTAAGTGATTTGTTCCAAAAGTTGTTCCAACGAGGGATTACTTTAGTTGCAACGTCAAATATTGCACCAGATGGCTTATACAAAAATGGTATTCACCGAGATCGTTTCCTTCCAACCATTGAAATGGTCAAGGAAAACTGTGCTGTTTTAAACGTTGATGCGGGTGTGGATTATCGCTTACGGGTATTGAAGCAGGCAGAGTTGTTTAAGCATCCACTTACACCTCAAGCAGACCGATGGATTGATGAGCGCTTCCATGCACTGACTCAATCACAACATATTGTCAAAAGCAATATTGAGATTAACCATCGCCAGATTGAAACACTTGGTCACAGTCAGGATGTATTGTGGTGCGAATTTAAAGAGTTGTGTTTAAAACCACGCAGCCCTGCTGATTTTATTGAAATTGCGAATATTTACAATACGGTACTGGTCAGCCATATTCCACATTTAACTGATCAGCTCAGTGATGCAACACGACGTTTTATTTATTTGGTCGATGAGTTTTATGACCGTGGAGTCAAGTTATTGTTGACTTCACAAGACAGTATTATTGAAATTTACTCAGGTGAAAAGCTGGCATTTGAAATTGAGCGGACACGCTCACGGTTGCTTGAAATGCAGTCGGATGATTATTTGAATTCTGAGCATCATCATATAGAGCAAACATCTGATAAAAAAGAAGAAATATAAAAATAAAAGCGCCGAAAAGGCGCTTTTATTTTCTTACATCTGCGTAAAATAAAAGCATAGACGCTATTGGTTGAAATTTGTTAGAGTCAATCTGGCTGCAATGATGACAAGTGGCACTTTAGTCTAATTACAGGTCCTTTAAAAATAATTTACATCCTTTTTTTCTGTATTTTATTTTTATATATCAATGATATGATGAAATAGTGTTGGTTTTAAAATATTCACTATTTTGCAGCTTAATAAAGCTATTCAGCCCAGTATAAATGTTTATACTGAATACTTCGGTAATAAAAAGTAGCACAATCAGGAAAGACAATGACTGCACGTATTCAAAAAGGCAAACTTGCAATTGCTAAGGAATTGTACGATTTTATTGAAAATGAAGCTCTACCTGGTTCAGGTTTAGACAGCGACAGCGACAGCTACTGGAAAGGATTTGAACAAGTTGTTGTTGATCTTAGCCCAAAGAACAAAGCGCTTTTAGCCAAGCGTGATGAGCTTCAAGCTAAAATTGATGAATGGCATCGCAATAACACATTTAAACTAGAAGCTTACAAGGCTTTTCTGACTGAAATTGGCTACTTATTACCCGAAGTAGAAGATTTCCAAATTACAACTGAAAATGTAGATGAAGAAATTGCACTACTTGCAGGACCGCAATTGGTTGTTCCTGTGCGTAATGCACGTTATAGCCTAAACGCTGCCAATGCGCGTTGGGGTTCATTGTATGATGCACTTTATGGTTTCGATGTTATTCCTGAAACTGATGGTGCAGAAAAAACCAAAGCTTATAACCCAGTTCGTGGCGAAAAAGTCGTAGCATTTGCTAAAAATTTCTTAAATGAAATTTTCCCTTTAGCTCAAGGTTCTCATGCAGATGTAGTGTCGTATACAGTTGAAAATAACCAATTGGTTGTTACGCTAAAAGACGGCACAAAAACTACACTTGCAAAAACAGCACTGTTTGTTGGTTACAATGGTGATCCTGCTCAGCCGACAGAAATTGTACTGAAAGAAAATGGTTTGCATGCAATTGTGCAAATTGATGCCAATAGCCCAATTGGTAAAACAGATAGCGCTCATGTGAAAGATATTGTGCTTGAAGCTGCTGTAACAACCATTCAGGATTTGGAAGATTCAGTTGCGGCTGTTGATGCTGAAGAAAAAGTGGAAGGCTATCGTAACTGGCTTGGTCTGATGAAAGGAACTTTGGAAGATTCTTTTGAAAAATCAGGCAAAACAGTTAAGCGTGCTTTGAATCAAGATCGTAGCTATCACAATTTAGTGGGTGGTACGACTACCGTTCATGGTCGCTCACTGATGTTGTTGCGTAATGTTGGTCATCTTATGACAAACCCTGCAATCTTGGTCGATGGTGAAGAAATTTACGAAGGCATCATGGATGCTTTGGTGACACCATTGTTGTCTAAGGTTGATATTTTGGGACAAAATACAGTTAAGAACTCTCGCAAAGGTTCAATGTATATTGTTAAACCAAAAATGCATGGTCCTGAAGAAGTTGCATTCGCAGTTGAATTGTTCGAACGTGCAGAACAATTGATTGGTCTGCCAGCGAAGAGTTTGAAAGTTGGTATTATGGATGAAGAGCGTCGTACATCTGTAAACTTGAAAAACTGTATTGCAGCAGCAAAAGATCGTACCATTTTTATTAATACAGGCTTCATGGACCGTACGGGTGATGAAATCCATACCTTTATGGAAGCAGGCCCAATGGTGCGTAAGGTTGAAGTGAAAAACCAAAAATGGTTTGCAGCTTATGAAAACCGTAACGTGATGATTGGCCTACAATGTGGCCTACGTGGTAAAGCACAGATCGGTAAAGGCATGTGGCCAAAACCAGATTTGTTGCTTGATATGTACAAAACCAAAATTGAACATCCTCAAGCAGGTGCTTCATGTGCATGGGTTCCATCTCCATCTGGTGCTGTGATTCATGCGATCCATTATCATCAATGCAATGTATCTGAGCGTCAGCAAGAATTATTGTCTGAATCAGCATTGCCTTTAGATGATTTGTTGACACCACCTTTAGCTGCTGAAACTAACTGGTCTGCTGAAGAAATTACCAAAGAACTTGAAAATAACTGTCAAGGGATCTTGGGTTACGTGGTGCGTTGGGTTGACCTTGGTGTAGGTTGTTCTAAAGTTCCAGATATTAATGATGTTGGTCTGATGGAAGACCGAGCGACATTACGTATTTCTTCGCAGCACGTTGCGAACTGGTTGCGTCACGGTATCGTAACTCAAGCACAAGTTGAAGAAGTTTTGCACCGCATGGCAAAAGTGGTCGATGAGCAAAATGCTAATGACCCAGAATATACAGCCATGTCAACAGACTTTGACAACAATATTGCGTTCAAAGCTGCTTCTGATTTGATTTTTAAAGGTGCAGAGCAACCAGCAGGTTATACAGAACCTCTATTGCATGCAGCACGTTTAAAATTGAAAGGTTATACAGGTGATTAATCACCTGAACTAAAAAAAGCCTCTTCGGAGGCTTTTTTTATGTCTGTAAAATAGCTTTTAGATTGTCTGAATTAGAAAAAATATGATTTTTGATTGATAATAAGTCGAGACAGTCAAATTTGATTCGAATATGTGCGCGAATTTCAAGCCTCTAACACTCGCTCAACTTCAGCAATTACAGCTACCTGCGATTGATTTTGAATATGTTGATGAAGTTTACCCTATGGGAAACTGTCCTTTACTATTTCAGGCAGAGCGAGAGTTAGAATGGCGCAACGTCATGTTTGGTTTAGTGCCAAAATGGGCGACAGATGTAACGGTTGCCAAGCATACTTATAATGCTCGGCAGGAAACGCTGCTGCAAAAACCTAGTTTTCAGGCATCAATCTTGAGATGCAAATTTGGAGTGATTCCTGTTACGGAGTTTTATGAAAGTAAATATATTGATGATAAACCGCAGCGTTGGAGTGTTAAACGTAAAGATGGGCAGGCTTTCTTTATTGCAGCTTTATATGAAATCGTGAAGATTGGAGAACAAATTATTCGTTCTGCAACTATGCTGACGATGGATGCTTTAGATCACCCGATGATGAAAGATTTTCATGAGCCTGGAAATGTAAAACGTTCAGTGATCGTTGTTCCACATCATTATTTAAAGGCATGGTTAAATTGGAAAAGTCCAAATATTACCAATTTTGTTGAAGGTTTTCCTGTAGATGAATTTGAATGTTTACATGTACCCAAACAAAAACTAATTAAACGAACACCTCAGCTCAATATGTTTGAATAAAAAAGCACCTATATTTATAGGTGCTCTAGGGGTGGCAACTTGCAGAGAGGAATTAATGCCCGCCAAGCAAGATTTGTGCAATTATGCCTGTTGCGATGGCAATAAGAACGTAGTCGCCATTAATGCGAACCCAGCGATGCCCGCGTGGAGGTGCTGGTAAATCATGTGAACGCCAGTCACGAACTTGATATTCGTTACCTCGGTATTGAGGGGGAACGCGTCCACCTCTACGCCATTCTTGACCTGGTCGTGGCATATCATGGCGATACGCTTGATGGTTTTGCTGGTAGCGAGGAGTCCAGTGGTGATCATCGCGACGATCGTTTGACTGATGTTGTTGATAACCACCATCATGGCGATTTTGATCTTGGTGCATGTTTTGATACATGTTCTGATCTTGATGCATGTCACGACGATCATTTTGTTGGTTTTGTTGAGGACCGCCACGGTAGTTATCATTTGGGTCTGCAAATGCTGCACCTGCGGATAATGCGGTAGTCATTGCTAAGGTGATTGCCATTAATTTGGTTTTCACGAGATTTCTCCAGTTGACTGAGCTTGGCGCATATTATTTTGTTTGTGTATTTATCATTAATAAAAAAAACAATATGTTATCAAGCTAAGTAAATTGAATCTGACATATTAAAATTCATCTTTATTTGTACAGATAAAAACTATACGAATAAATATATTGTCAGATCTTTAAACATAGAAATTGGGGAGAATATGTTCTGACCAATTTCTTACCTGTTACTAACTTATCAATATATTACGGGTAAATAATGGAGATACGACAGCTTATCTATTAAAGCTCAATAGATAAGCTGTAATCTTATGCTAATTTGCGAGTTATTTTAAAAAACATCAATACCATCTTTGTATGTTAGATGTTCTACCAAGTAGTCAATAAAAACTCGAACTGCAGGTAACATGCCACGTCGAGAAGGATAAACAGCATGTAAAATACCATGTGGTGCTTTCCATTCGGGTAGGACACGAACGAGTTCACCTGTTTTAACATAGTCAGCCGCAATCGAGTCAGGCAATAATGCAATACCACAATTTTGTCGAGCCAGCTGACACAGCATCATCAAGTCCGAACCCATCACAATTGGGTTAATTTTAATTTTAATTGGTTGATTCTGTTGATTATGTAATACCATAAACTGATCGGCATGTTCATCTACCATGCTCAGTACTTTATGTTCGCTTAATTGTTCTGGGCTTTTCAAATCACCATACTGATTCAGATAAGCCTGACTCGCAAAAAGATGTTGCTCATGTCGGTCAAATTTACGCACAATCAATCCAGGATCATCATCAATTTTTGCACGAACGCGTAAGGCGACATCAACCCCTTCATTAATCACATCGACACGACGATTGCTGACGAGCAGTTGCAAACGAATTTCTGGGTAACGCTTCAGGAAGTCGGGGAGAATTTTGGTAAATTCATTTTGAGCGACTGAAACAGGTACGCTGACCTTGACAATACCGCGTGGTTCAACACTCAAATGGTCGATCAGATCATGTGCGGCTTGCGCGGCATTCATCATGACTTGAGCGTGGCGGTAAATATTCATACCAATGTCAGTCACCGCAAAATGACGTGAACTGCGCTGAATCAGGCGAACACCCAAACGTTCCTCTAAATTATATACACGGCGACTTAATTTAGATTTGGGAATGTCTGTAGCACGTTCAGCTGCACTGAACCCGCCATGTTCAACCACCAAAGCAAAACAGTAGAAATCGTCTAAATCGCTGAGCATAAAAAGCCGACCTGAGAGATAAAGTATTTAGAAAATATACGTTCTTATAAACAGATACAAGTTTTAAATGTCATGCAGCAAGATTTCCTGAACCTGCTGATACTCTTTTAAGCGTAAAAAGTCCCGTTCGGTTGGGTGGGTAATTCGGCTCAGATCCATATTGTCTGCAACATCGGCAAGTTTGACTTCTCGTGCAATTGGGTTTTTGACAGCACGCCATGCAGCTTCTATACGATTTTCGCCTTCTTTTTTTGTGAGTGCACAAACGGCATCAATGACATCTTGACTAAAACCCAAGGAAATGAGGTCGACAATTGTTGCATCAGTATCTTCGATGACATCATGCAGTACAGCGACGATTTGCTGTATTTCATTCTTCATTTTTAACATTAAACGCAGTGGATGAAGAATATAAGGTTGACCTGCCTTATCGACCTGTCCTGCATGTTTGCGTGTTGCAAACGTAATGGCTTTTTCTAGAGTTGCCATGTTGAGTTCCTTGAAAGATGTTCCACTCTTTTTGCCAAAATTATAACCAATTTTGAAGTATACAATGCTATTTGGCATAAAATATTTTAAACTATACTATCTGAAAAAAATGATATTTTATGAATTACCAGCTTATTGAAATTCAGGGTGAGCAGACAAACCTTGCTTGTCCGTATTGTCAGCATGTTGTGCTGAATTGGGAAGAAGAACAGTATGTGCAGCCTTGCGAGCATACGGCATTTGTTGCAATGGATTTGGGGTTTGAATATATTGCAGATCAGTTTGAGCATTGCTTGCCGCATTCGGTAGATGATATTCATACACAAGAAATGAATGTATTTGAAGAAATCACCCATGCTCAGGTTGAGCAGTTGCTTATTTATAAAATGGAATTGGGAGTAGCAGATTTATATCGCTATGTTGGAATTATGCTGTTTTAGCCATGTTTTTACAGCCCAACAGCCATACATTTGCAAGTTTGGACGCAGATTATTCAGATTGGCATAAAGGAAGAGATCAATTTTCTCTCTGGTATTTAGAGATAGACGATGCTGCCTGTAGCGAGTATTTGAAGCAAATACAACAGCAATTTCAATCTTATCTGTATATGCCTAACCGTCGACGCTGGCATATTACATTGTTTGTATGCGGGTTTTGGCAATCGCCATTTCATTTACAGCATTTACCTGATCATTTTCATGAACGCCAGCTCAAGCAACAGATTGAATTGTTACAACAATTACAGGCAAATACTTTTGAGCTCAAACTGGGGCGGGTACGCAGCTTCCAAAGTGCTTTATTTGTAGATGTGATTGATGAACAAAATATTTTATTGCAACTACGCCGCTGTTTTTGGCCTGTTGCAAAAGAAATTGATGCAATCATTTACTGTCCGCACGTAACGATAGGCTTGTATCGGGATGAATTTGCTGCCAATCCAATTCTAGAGCAGATAGAGCAAATACCAGTTCAACCATGGACAGTTAAATTTCGATATTTGACTTTTGGTTCATATCAGGCACGCCAATTACAAGGTGAATTGTCTGCACATTATCGTTTTCATTTAGGTTAATTTTATTTATGTTGCATTTAGTATTGGGTGGGGCGCGTTCAGGAAAAAGTCATTATGCTGAACAGCTTGCACTGGCAACACAAAAACCACGAGTGTATATTGCTACGGCTCAGGCAGTTGATCACGAAATGCAGGAGCGTATCCATCAGCATCAGCAGCAACGTGATCAAAATTGGCAGTTGGTTGAAGAGCCGATATATTTGGCAGAGCGTTTGCAGGAATTGGATGCTGAACATCAGGTCATTTTAATTGATTGTTTAACTGTTTGGATGAGTAATCTTCTCTGCGCACAAGATCCTGATTTACAGTCACGTGAATGCCTGAAATTATTAGAATTATTACCAAATTTAAAATCTGAAATCATTCTAGTCAGCAATGAAACGGGACTCGGGGTTGTGCCGTTGGGGGAAATTACACGTCGTTTTGTCGATGAGTCTGGACGCTTACATCAAGCTTTGGGGCAGATTTGTCAACATGCGGTATTTTGCGTTGCTGGATTTCCGATACAATTGAAAGGAGTAGAAAAATGAGTTGGTGGTTACAGCCGTGTCGTAATATTGATGGCGTATTTCAAGAAAAAGCATTGGAAAGACAGGCTCAACTGACAAAACCTGCTGGGGCATTGGGGGATCTGGAAGAGTTAGCAGTCACCTTGGCAAGTTTGCAGCGTACCGAGCAACCCAATATTGATCATGTCTGGATTAGCTTGTTTGCAGGTGATCATGGCGTGATGGAAGAAAATATTTCTGCTTATCCGCAAGCCGTGACCCGACAAATGCTTCAGAACTTTATATCGGGTGGCGCTTCGATTAGTGTAATTGCCAGACAGCATCAGGCGCATTTACAGGTGATTGACTGTGGGACTGTCGGTGATGCTTACGATTATTCAGGCGTGCAGCAGCATCCAATTGCAGCAGGAACGCAGAATTTTGTAAAAACGGTTGCCATGAGTGAAACCCAGTGCATCGCTGCGATGACAATTGGTAAAAATAGTGTCGATCAGGCGGTAGAACAACATAGTAATTTGTTTATCGCAGGTGAAATGGGAATCGGGAATACCTGTTCAGCATCAGCACTGGCCTGTTTGTTATTAAATGAACCTGCTGAAGTACTTACAGGTGTAGGGACAGGTATTGATCATGCAAAATTGCAACATAAAAAACAGGTGATTCAACAGGCTATTGAGTTGCATCAGCCCGATGTGCAGGCAGATCCAATTAAAATTTTAGCCGCAGTCGGTGGTTTTGAAATTGCTGCAATGGTTGGGGCATATTTGCGCTGCGCACAAGTTGGTATTCCAATGCTGGTCGATGGTTTTATTAGCTCTGTGGCTGCTTTAATTGCAGTACAGATTCAACCTAAAGTCCGTACATGGATGCTGTTTGGGCATCAATCTGCGGAGTATGGGCATCGCCGTATTTTAAAAGAGTTACATGCACAGCCGATTTTGCAATTGAACTTGCGTTTGGGTGAGGGAAGTGGCGCAGGCGTTGCACTGAGTATCCTTAAAATGGCATGTGTGCTGCATAATGAAATGGCAACCTTTCAACAAGCTGCGGTAACAGGTGAAAAGCAATAAAATGCTGCAATTGGATGTATTACGGCATGGGCAAACAACACAGGGACATACCTTGCGTGGGCATCTGGATGATGCCCTAACTGCCGAAGGCCGCCAACAAATGCAGGATACGATAGCCTTATATTTACAACGGCATCCTGTTTGGGATGCAATAGTGGCATCACCCTTACAGCGCTGCCTGAGTTTTGCTCAGGATGTGCAGCAGCAGTTTGATTTGCCTCTCGTCACGATGCCACAATTTAAAGAGTTGTATTTTGGGGATTGGGAAGGCCTGACTTTACAACATATCCATGAAACTCAGCCAGAACAGTTAGGGCAGTTTTGGCAAGATCCTTGTCAGCATGCACCCCCACAAGGGGAAAATTTACTGGATTTTCAGAACAGGTTACAGCAAGGCTGCCAAATGCTGCTTAATCAGGCACAGCAGCAACAGTGGCAAAAGGTATTGCTAGTTTGCCATGGTGGTGTGATTAAGTGGCTAAAATGTATGGCTCAACAACAGCCACTCACTCAACTGCTGACTATGCCTGCTGAACTTGCCAGTATTCAAGCGATATATCTCAAGCAGAATGAACACTTGCAATTGTGTATTCAAGAGCAAATCCTATGATGCCATTTTGGATAGCATTACAGTTTCTAACCATTTTTCCCATACAGCTTAAACAGTTACCTAGCCCGCGACAAAATGCTTACTCGCTCGCTTTTTATCCTGTGATTGGTTTGTTCCTTGGTGGACTCATCTTTGCAATAGCGTGGGGGCTTAATTCTATTCATTTACCTGCTTTACTTTCTGCCAGTCTGATTTTAACGGTTTGGGTAGTTATAACAGGTGGATTACATCTGGATGGTTTGGCAGATACGGCTGATGCTTGGGTTGGTGGCTATGGTGACCGTGAACGTACTTTAAAGATCATGAAAGATCCACAGTGTGGTCCAATTGGGGTGTTGAGTCTGATTTTGAGTTTATTGCTCAAATTTTCCAGTATTTATGTCATTTTACAAACTCAACACCTGTATGGACTGGTGATCATTCCTGTTCTTGGGCGCTTAACAGCCTTATTTTTATTTCTGACTTGTGACTATGTACGAGCACATGGGCTGGGTTCATCCTTTTTGCAGGACTTACCTCGCAAGCTTTTATGGATGATATTGCTTATTTGCCTATTCGCATGTAGCAGCTTGGGATGGGTAGGGCTTGTGGTTACAGCCATATTTTGTAGCTGTTTGGGGTATTTGCGTCATGTATTTGTACGTCGTTTAGGCGGAATCACAGGTGATACCGTGGGGGCCAGTATTGAAATTTCTGAATGTGTGAGCTTACTTAGCTTTGCAATCCTGCTATCAATGCGACTTTTTTGAGACAGAATAACTCACTTATATTTTTACAAACTGATCACAATGCGAAGAATTTTAACAATTACAAAAAATTCTCATTTGAAGATTTATGTTATAAAAAAATCACCAATTAGATCAGGATGAGGAATCGAGTTATGCGAACGATTCATATTCAAGTGAAAGATCAATTTGATGTGTATCATATGGCAAAAGCTGTATTGAAAGAATTGGCAGATGGAGAGGACTCTGAGCAGTATTCTTTAGAGCAAAAAGTTGATTTTATTGAGATTTATGGAGAACGGATTTTACCAACAATCGAATTGCTTTTTCAAAGTGAAGCTAATTGTAAAATCTATAAAGTTATTGAAAATTAAGTAGTTGAACGTGAATGGTTTAGGTAGGTAGATGCTATTTATCTGAGCCTTTCATTATTTTTCTCCCTATAATTTTTTCATTTTGTATGAACAGCATGATCAAATTTGTGCATTGCATCACAGTGTTTTTAAGTCGTAAGCAAGACGATTAAAATTAAATTTATCTACTTGTTAAAGAAAAAGTATTGGTAATACAAGTATATGATTGAATTCAATGTTGTATAAGAAAAGTTAATTAATGAAATTTTGAGTATTTAAAGATTGTAAAATTATATTTTTTTGTTATTGAATTGTTTCTTAAAATATTGTATAAAAAATATTCAACTTACCTGAGAGAGGTGGGGTATGACAACTTTAGAATTATTATTAACGTCATCATCTGTATTAATGCTGATCACCATCGTGTATGCCTTCGGACAGATGTTTAATTGGGCTATTTCATAAAATGAGTAAAGCACCTTCGGGTGCTTTGTTATTTGGAATGATGGTCACCTGTTCTTTTCAGGTTACGTAGTTTAATCAGAAAACATGAATTTCTTGCTCTGATCGTGATATAGAGTCAAATATCAAAAATGCTAGCATAGAAGTATTTTCACAAAATACTCTTTCAGAATGGTTTTGCTGTGATACTAAATTAAGTCATTGTTTATAGTTGTCATGGTATCTTTAAAGTGAGTTGTATTTTTTAGGGGTTTTCACGAGCTCAATGTTTTATGCCTATATCATTTTAGCTTTTGCAATTATTGCCGAAGTTTTGGGAACAACTTTTCTGGTTAAATCAGAAGGTTTTAGCAAATTATTGCCATCACTCTTGGTGTTTGTTTTTTATACTGCATCATTTTATGCACTTTCTCAGGTCACCAAAACGCTTAATATTGGTGTGGTTTATGCTATCTGGAGTGGAGTTGGTATTGTATTTACAGCAATGATTGGCTATTACGTATTTAAGCAAGCTCTAGATACACCTGCATTTATTGGTATCGGATTTATTATTGCAGGTGTGTTGATTATGAACTTATTTTCAAAAACAGTTGGGCATTAAGTTAAATAGTTGAAAAAGCGAGTTTTGCACCAAAAGTTAAAAATAAAATACCAACCGCGCATGTTGCCAGACTTGCTAGGCGCTGCTGCTGAGAAAAGTAACGCGCCAACTTTCTGCCGCCAAAAATCAGGCTAGTTAAATAACTGAAACTAATGAACTGTAAAATCACGGCAAGAATCAGAAAGCTGAGCATTGGTGCAGAGCTCTTTGGGTCAACGAATTGCACAAAGAACGACAAGAAAAACAAGATGGCTTTCGGGTTTAGCAAACTAATAGTGAGTGCAGTACGAAATGGGCGTAATGCAGTCATTGGAGGTTCATTAGCTCTGGCTGGGTCAACTTCAATTTTGGGCTGTTTGGCATTTTTCCAAATGCCAATACTGTGCAAAAACAGTTTTATGCCTAAATATCCCAAATAACCTGCACCCAATACTTTTAGAACCGTAAAGATGATTGGGTAAGCATGGATTAAAGATACAGCCCCTAGCACTGTTGCTAAAATCAGTATGCTATCTCCTGTTAAAATGCCAAGAGCAGCTTGATAGCCTCGTTTGATCCCATAACGAGAAGCTGTCGTTAACAGATATAAGGAATTTGGACCAGGAAGTAAAACAATTAAAATCGTACCAATAATAAATCTTGGTAAATCAATAATCCCAAACACGATAACCGACCATAAATAAAACCGAAACTGTTTAAATCAGTTTCGGTTGCTATAAGAAAGAGAATATATTTTAGTTCTTTAATTCGGCAGTTATACCAAAAGATTGTCTTAATAAAGCACTGAGTTGTTCACGAGCTTTAATAAATCCATCAATACCTGCCTGTAATAACTGAAATGCCATCAGGTCATGTTCAAGCTGATGTTTAAATTCTACTTCAGTCAGCTCCGCTTCAGCAGGAATAATGTTTTGTGTTGGAACTAACTGAGCAGTGACCTGACGTTGATCTTCATTCAGTTGAGCCAGTAAATTTGGCGCAACTGTTAATAGGTCACAACCTGCCAAAGCTAGAACTTGCTCAATACTGCGGAAACTTGCACCCATCACCTCAGTTTGAACACCATGGGCTTTATAATCGTTAAAAATAGCCTTAACCGATAGCACACCTGGATCTTGTTCGATTGGATAATGGTCAACATTTTCTGCTTTTTTATACCAGTCCAAAATACGCCCAACAAACGGTGAGATAAGGGTGACTTTCGCATCTGCACAGGCTTTGGCTTGATGAGAACCAAACAATAGCGTCAGGTTACAGTGAATACCTTCAGCTTCCAATACTTTTGCTGCCTGAATTCCTTCCCATGTCGAAGCAATTTTAATCAGGATACGGTTTTGATCGATCCCATAGCTTTTATACAAGGTCAGTAATTCTTTGGCTTTGGCAATGGTTGCTTCGGTATCGTAAGACAAGCTTGCATCAACTTCCGTTGAAACTCGCCCTTCGATGAGTTTTAGAATTTCTACACCAAATTTGACAGTTAAAATATCAATCGTACGTTCAATCAACTCATCAGCACATAAGCCTTCTTGTTTGGCTTGGGTATAAGCGGCTTCGATCAGTTCACGGCTGCTTTCTTGGGCTGCGGCCGCCGTAATTAAGGATGGGTTGGTGGTTGCATCAAGTGGGCGGAATTGTTCAATCGCACTTAAGTCGCTGCTGTCAGCAACAATGGTTGTCAATTTTTTTAATTGGGATAAAGAAGAAGTTGTCATTGTTTAAACTGTTCGATCATGTTTTGAATCTATCTAGTTATAGCATAGCTTTTTGCAAAAAAGATGTGTTTTATTGCACTTTTTTAAGACGCTGTTGTCGAACAAAATCAATTAAAAATTGACTGGCTTGCCCAAGTTGCGCTTCTTTATTCCAGACAAGGTCAATGTAATATTCAAGTTGTGGGGTAATTTCCAAAATATCCAGAATCTTCAACTGGGTATATAAATGCGGATTTTGCTCCAACATGGTCAATGGCAATAACCCCCAGCCCAGATTTTTTAAAATCAAAGAAAGCGCAAGCTGATGGTTGTCGGTGCGCCAGTATTGAGTCGAAAACAATAGCTCAGGTTTTAGATGCTGGTCGCGCCCTGTGACAATCACTTGACGGTAACGCTGTAGTGTTTCTAGTGAAATTTGATTTTGCTTTGCCAAGCTGTGTGACAAGCTGACAACGGGCACAATGGTTTCTCGTTTCAGCTCGATAAACGATTCACGATAATCAAGGTATTCTCGCTCAAACATCAGGGCAAACTGGACTTGTCCTTGCATCAGCATGCGTAAAGCATCTTCTTGTGGTGCTGAAAAAATATCAAGTTGTAGCGTGGGAAACTGTTGTTCAAGCAGGGCAATATAATCTGTCCATTCCATATGAATCAGTTCAGATACCACCACAATACTTAACGTCGATTCCAGACCATCACTGAGAGCATTTGCATGCTGTATCCATTGCTGAATCTCCGTCAGCAAATATAGGGTTTTCTCGTAAAGTACCTGAGCTTGTGCGGTCGGTTTTGGTTCACGCCCAATCCGTTCAAACAGCTGCAAGTTGAGATCAACTTCCAGATTGGCAATCGACATGCTGACCGCAGAGGGGACTTTACCAAGCTGGCGGGCAGCGGCAGAAAAAGAGCCTGTTTCCATCACAGTTTTAAAGATATTGAGTTGTTCTTGGTTAATGTTCATTTATATTCATCTATCAATTATTTTGAAAGAATCTAATT
Organism: Acinetobacter sp. ANC 4636; assembly: GCF_054454555.1. Lineage (NCBI taxonomy): Bacteria > Pseudomonadati > Pseudomonadota > Gammaproteobacteria > Moraxellales > Moraxellaceae > Acinetobacter > Acinetobacter sp. ANC 4636. Next base: position 84,060 of record NZ_JBTKVD010000010.1, read on the forward strand.
CGATTAATCAGAATAATAAAAATAAAATGCAGTGATTCCAAGCAAAACAGCTGAAAAATTTTATGTTGATGTCAAAGAAAAGATGGATTCATGCGTTAAGTTATGAAGGTATTTTATTATTGATCATGACTTCGATATTAAGTTATATGTTTGAAATGCCTGTGGAACTTATGGGAAGTTTAGGGTTGGCAATGGCAATTATTTCAGTGTTCTGGAATATGCTCTATAACAATCTGTTTGAAAAATTGGAAGGTTATTTAAAATTGCAACGCGGTATCTGGGTACGTATTCTGCATGCGATTGGTTTTGAAGGTGGGCTATTATTTATGAGCGTACCGTTGATTGCCTATAGTTTAAATTTAGATTTTTTGAATGCACTGCTGCTCGATATAAGTATTACTTTATGCATTTTAGTGTATACCTTTATATTTCAATGGTGTTTTGATGTGATTGAAAGAAAATACAGTTTGGGTCAAACATAATTATCTCAGGTAGAGAATTAAAAAAAAGTAATTGATCAAAAAAGAAAAATTATAAATTTATGGTGAAATTCCATTATTTACAAAAGCACTAAGATTATTTTGATTAAAAAGCTAGAAAAATTTTATATTGGATAGCATTTTGTATAATAAATTATATTTCATATTTAAGATTTAATTAATTATATTAAACAATAACTTATATTTAATATGAATTAAAAAATACAATATAAGAAAAACAATAATTTTTTAAATCTATCTAGAGTCTTTGTGATATGGCACGATATTTTGAATATCTGTATGAGATTAATGCAATTGGTCCATTTAAACCATTCAAATTATCGTTGATTTTTCAAGAAACGACATTAATTTATAAACGATTTGTTATAATCAGCGCATCCATAAAACATTGAAAGATGATCAATTTGGCAATTCAATGCTGGAATGCAAACCAGTTAAATTATTTACGCCAACCATCTGCATCAGAAATGGAATTTCTAAAATATAGATAAGCACTGCATATTCTGCTTAGAAACAATAGGGATGAGGGGTTTTATGGAAAGCTTTATCTTTTTTAGCCTACCGTATCAAGCATGATGCTTGATTTAGACGAGAACTAGCGATGACAGCACATACCGTTATATATGCACCAATCGGTCAAGCCACACGTTCTGAACAGGTCGTGGAACGATTAGGCAATGCCATTATTGCAGGGTTGCTTGAAGCAAATGAACAACTTCCAAACGAAGCTGATTTATCGCGTCTTATGGGCGTGTCACCTGTAACTGTACGTGAAGCGCTGAATACGCTACGTGTCAAAGGATTAATTGATACACGTCGTGGGCGAAATGGTGGAAGTTTTGTTTGTGAGCTTTCTGCCAACCAAGTGTTACAGCAACAACCTTTACGCCAAGTCAGTAACGAATATCTCGGTGATCTATGCGAGTTTCATAGTGCAATCTTATCGCATAGTGCCAAGCTTGCGACTCAGCGCACAACCCCTCAGCAATTGTCCAAACTGCATGAACTGATTTTAACTTTTCAAGATGCACAGTCTGCTGATGTGCGTGCCCAAACCGACATGCGATGTTTATTGATGATTGTGGCTTATGCACAATCTTCGCGTTTAGCCAATCAGGAGCTTGCTATTCAGGCAGAATGGCTGCCACTGGTTGCAACATTGTACAAAAACGATAAAATTCATATGCAAACTGTTGCTGAATACCTAAAACTATTTGCTTGTTTGCAACAGCAGGATGCTGATGCCGCCGCTCAACAGGCACAAAATTTGCTTGATACGTTAACAGATCAAATGCTTGAATATAAGTTAACACTTTAAAATCAAAGTAAGTTTCTGACACTGTTCGAGCACAAAGAAAAAGTGGTAAAAAAAGGAAATAAAAACATGAGCGATATACAGATTGAACAGATTCAGGACTTACTGAACCAAGTCGTTGTCGAAATTACTCAAGCTGCCAAAGGACTGGTCGAACAAGCTCACCACTTACTTTCAGCAGATTCTCTCTTGCCAGAAGGCGTGAAGCTGACGCCCTCAGATCGGTACAAACTTCAACAGCACATTCAAACTGCATTGCAACAGAGCCAATACAGTCATGGTATGGGATTTGCAGGTTATTCTGCGGAAACTCCAGAAGAACAAGGTTACTGGACACTCGAATGGTGGTATAAAAAAGATCAAAAAATTCAGCAGGCAGAGTTAGAAAGCTATCAGGATTTACAACAGCGCTTGGATTTTCGCTTATTTGACTGGTTTAACTATCCTGCAAAAAATAAACAACCGTATGTTGATGGGCCTTATGTTGATTATATTTGTAATCATGCCTATACCATCACATTTTCACATCCTGTCATGATTGCACAGCAATTTGTTGGGGTTATTGTGATTGATCTATTGGTTTCAACGCTAGATCAGCTTATTTTACCTCGATTGCGTAGATTGGATCAGACTGCTGTCGTCACTAATGATGATGCTCGAATTATTTTATCCAATACGGCAAAATACCGCACAGGCGCATTATTTCGTGAACAGGCGAAAGCGACTCAAAACGCTGTGCCACAAAATCATCCATTTCAGTTGATGTTAATGCAGAATTATTATTCATCCCGCAGTTAGATAAAATTTATGTATATTGGACAGCTTGCAGCATGTTGTAACACAACACCCAAAGCCATTCGTCATTATGAACAGTTAGGTTTGCTGCCTGAACCAAAGCGCTTGGGTAAATATCGCGTATACTCTGATCTGGATATACGCTTGGTCAATATGATTCGCCAAGCACAAACTGTTGGTTTTAGCTTGGCTGAGATTCAAGAGCTGGCTCATATCAAAGCGCAGCAACAGCGCTTTCCCTTAGATATTGCCAAACAGCTTATGACTGAAAAATGGCAAAAATTAGAACAACAGAAACAGCATTTGATACAGTTACAACAAGATTTGTTAGATCTTGATCAAACCTTGACCCGATTATATGCCGATGAAGAGCAGCAAATATGTGCTGATGACCTTGCCTAAAATAAACACTTGACTCTGTCCCTAAGGGACGAGTTTATAGTCATGACTCAATGATAAAAGGTAAATGTAATATGAGTCATGTCTTAGAAAAATTTCAAAATAAAACAGCTTTAATTACAGGTGCATCTTCTGGGATTGGACAAGGCTTTGCTGAATATTTGGCAAAACAGGGTATTCACCTGATTATTGTGGCGCGCAGCACTGAAAAATTGCAGCATTTGGCTGAACAACTACAGCAGCGTTATTCGATTCAAGTCGATTGTATTTCACTGGATTTGGCAAAACTGGATGCCGCATCACAACTATTTGAAAAAATTACTCAACAAGGTTTGAGTGTTGATATTTTGATCAATAATGCGGGTTTTGGTAAATGGACAAAATTTCTAGAGCAATCACTACAAAGCTACCAAGAAATGATCTTGCTGAACATGTTGACTGTGACCCAATTAACCCAATTGTTTTTGCCAAAAATGTTACAAGAAAAACAAGGAATTATCTTAAATGTTGCATCGACGGCTGCATTTCAGCCTTTACCATATATCGCCGTTTATGGTGCAACTAAAAGTTATGTCTTAAATTTTACTGAAGCGTTGGCAGGGGAGTACCGCAATTCTGGTGTGCAATTGTTAGCACTTTGCCCAGGAAATACCACGACCAATTTTGCAGAGGTCGCACAGGCAAATACAGAAGGTATGCAGGCAATGACAGTAGAGGAGGTTATTCAGTCTGCGATGCGTGGATTGGAGAAAAAGCAAACCTTTGTCATTACAGGGAAACTCAATTATTTAACGGCACAGCTTGCGCGAGTGCTGTCACGCCAGTCAATGGTCAATTTGGTGGCAAATATGTTCGAAAAACGCATTGCTTCCGCCTAAATAAAAAGAACCCCTCAAATGAGGGGCTCTTTTTAGAGATGATCTAATCGAAAGATTAGATTTTACCTACTAGATCAATAGATGGAGCAAGTGTTGCGTCACCTTCTTTCCATTTTGCTGGGCAAACTTCACCTGGGTGATTGTGTACGTATTGAGCAGCTTTTACTTTACGAAGAAGTTCTTGAGCGTCACGACCGATACCACCAGCGTTGATTTCAACGATTTGGATTTTACCTTCAGGATCGATAACGAAAGTACCACGGTCAGCAAGACCAGCTTCTTCAATTAATACTTCGAAGTTTTTAGCAAGTGCCCAAGTTGGGTCGCCAACCATTGGATATTCAATTTTTTTGATTTCAGCAGAAGAATCATGCCAAGCTTTGTGTGTGAAATGAGTATCTGTAGAAACTGAATAGATTTCCACGCCTAATTTTTTGAATTCAGCGTAGTTGTCTGCAAGATCGCCTAACTCAGTTGGGCATACGAAAGTGAAGTCTGCTGGATAAAAGAAGAATACAGACCATTTGCCTTTAAGAGTGGCTTCAGTAATGTCGATGAATTGACCGTTATGATATGCAGTTGCTTTAAATGGTTTAACTTCAGTATTAATTAAGCTCATCATTATCTCCGTAAGATGGATGGAAGTAGTAATCTGTTTACGAAATTTAGAATAAGAAAAAAAACATCATTGGTAAAATAGTATTTTTTAATGCAAAGAATCGGAAAAATGAATTATTGATTTTTGCAATACCTTTCACTTCTTACAATCAAGATTGTTATGTGCATCTATTGCAAGGTGATGACAGTCACAATCCTATTTCGCATCACTTTGACTCAATATGGCGATTCAGGGGTTTGAATTCAAGAGTTTGATTCAAAAAAACTTGAAAATGTAATTCTTTCTATCACGATCAGAGTCGAGTAAACTAGGCACTTTTATGTATGAGGATAGCATTCGGTGCAAAGTGATTTAAATATAGATCAATTGGTTATGGTGCGTGACCGACATCGTTTAAATCGACTAGGCAAAACGAAGGATGCAGATCAAAAGCAATACCAAGAATTATTTGAGAAATCGAATGCACAGGTAAAAGCGCGGTTTCAACGCTTACCCAAAATTAAACTCAACCAAGATTTACCTGTTACCCAGTATGCTGAGCGCCTGATTGCTGCCATTCAAAAGCATCAGATCATTATTGTTGCGGGTGAAACAGGCTCAGGTAAAACAACACAGTTACCACAAATTGCCATGCTTGCAGGACGTGGCTTAACAGGCATGATCGGGCATACCCAGCCTCGTCGTTTGGCAGCGCGCAGTGTGTCGCAGCGGATTGCCGAAGAAGTGGGTGAAAAACTCGGTGAGTCGATTGGTTTTAAAATCCGTTTTAATGAACAAGGCTCAAATGATTCAATCGTTCGTTTAATGACGGACGGGATTTTGCTGGCGGAACTGGCACATGACCGTTTTTTAACGAAATACGATACGATTATTATTGATGAAGCGCACGAACGCTCTTTAAATATTGACTTCATCATGGGCTATTTGAAGCAGTTATTGCCAAAACGCCCAGATTTAAAAGTCATTATTACCTCTGCGACATTAGACGTAAATCGCTTTAGTGAATATTTCCGTCAAGCCCCAATTTTTGAAGTCGAAGGGCGCAGTTTCCCTGTAGAAGTGCGCTATCGCCCAATTTCTGAGATGAATATTGGTGGGAGTGATGACGATGAGTTCGATGACTTTGAAGAAAACTTACCACGTGCTGTGGTGCAGGCCGTTGAAGAATGTTTTGCTGATGCTGCTGCAAAGGGGCATCCAGAACATGCTGATATTCTAATTTTTTCCAGTACAGAACAAGAAATTCGTGAGCTGCAAGAAACTTTGCAAAAATATGGCCCACGTCATACTGAAATTTTACCTTTATATGCGCGTTTGGCGCTTTCTGAACAGCAGAAGATTTTCAATCCAGGTGGGTCAGGTCGACGCATTATTATTGCCACCAACGTCGCCGAAACTGCGCTGACTGTTCCAAATATTCGCTACGTGATTGATAGTGGTTTTGCGCGTATTTCGCGCTATAGCTATCGTTCACGGGTACAGCGTTTGCCGATTGAAGCAGTGTCACAAGCAGCTGCCAATCAGCGTAAAGGTCGTTGTGGTCGTATTGCGGCAGGCGTCTGTATTCGTTTGTATAGCGAAGAAGATTTTTTAAGCCGCCCAGAATTTACCGAACCTGAAATAAAGCGAACCAACTTGGCATCGGTGATTTTACAGATGCAAAGTTTGGGGTTGGGCAATCTCGAAGAATTTGATTTTATTGAGCCACCTGATCATCGTCTGGTGAATGATGGTCGAAAGCTTCTGGTTGAACTCGGCGCGATGAGCGAACGTAAAAATGAGCTGACCAAAGTCGGGCAAATGATGGCGAAAATGCCGATTGACCCGCGTTTAGCTCGTATGATCATTGCAGGTTCGCATTTTGGGGTACTCAAGGAAATTCTGGTGGTGGTCAGCGCATTGGCTGTACAGGATCCACGTGAACGTCCTGCCGACAAACAAACTCAGGCAGATCAGAAGCACGCTTTATTTAAAGAAGCAGATTCAGATTTTCTGTTTTATTTGAAACTTTGGGATACGCTACAAAGCAATCGTGAAGTGATGACGGAAAACAAACGTCGCTCGTTTGCCCGTCAGCATTTTTTAAGTTGGCTGCGCCTACGTGAATGGCGACAGACCCATAAGCAGTTGGTCGAACTGGCTGAAGGTCTAAAACTGTCGTGGAATGACAAGCCTGCCAGTTATGAAAACCTGCACCGAGCCTTGCTCACGGGGTTACTGTCGTTTATTGCCAATAAAACCGATGAACGTAATGTCTATATGGCGGTGCGTCAGCAAAAAGCGCGTATTTTCCCTGCCAGTAGTTTGCATAAAGCAGGTGCTTCATGGGTGATGGCATTTGAAATGGTCGAAACCTCGCAGGTGTATTTGCGTACCTTGGCGAAGATTGACCCTGAATGGATTTTGCTGGCAGCACGTGACTTACTCAAATACCATTACTTTGAGCCACATTGGTCGAAGAAGTCGGGGATTGTGAATGCGTATGCCCAGATTTCACTGTTTGGTCTGATTATTGAGCCGAAACGCCTGATTAATTTTGAAAAGGTTGATCACGCCGCGTCGCATGAAATTTTCCTGCGTGATGCTTTAACGACAGGTCACTTGGGCATCATGCCGCCATTCTTGAAGCACAATTTACTCAAACTTGAGGAAGTTGAACGCGTTGAAGATAAATTGCGTCGCCGTGATCTGGTGGTGGATGAAGAAACCATCTATCAATTTTATGCAGCGCGTGTACCTGAAGAAATTGCCAGTCGCCGTGCTTTTGAAGACTGGCGTGCGACCATTGAGCCGAAACAGCCACGTTATTTGTTTGTAGAAGATGATGCACTTTGGCAAAGTGACCGTCCAACCACGCAGCAATTTCCTGATTATCTGCACAATGGCGAGCTGCGTTTAGCCACCAGTTACCGTTTTGACCCAAGTCATGATCAAGATGGGGCAACGGTCAAAATTCCAGTTCAGGCATTGCCGCAGGTTGATGAAAATATCTGGTCTTGGGGAATTCCAGGCTGGCATTTGGATTTGATCGAGGCCTTGCTCAAAGCCTTACCAAAAGATAAGCGCCGTAATATTGTGCCGATTCCAGATACTGCTAAAAAATTATTGAAAGCTGTAGATGCGGTGCATTTACGTGAGCATATTTTTAAATATCTAGCATTTGCGTTGCGTGGCGAACAAATTACGGAGAAAGATTTCTCGTTTGAGCGCATTGACCCGTATCTTATGCCATTTATTGTGGTGGTAGATGAAAAAGGACGTGTGATTGAAAAAGGGCGTGATTTGCCTGAACTCAAAGCACGTTGCCGTACGGAAACCCATCGACCAGTGAAACAGTCTGAGGGTGAGTTTCAAACTTTCCCTGAACAGTTCGTGTTTGAAGCGGCTCAGAAAGTCACGGGCGTGGTCGTCAAGCAATTTCAGGCACTTGTCCCGACCAAAGCCTTTGCTGAGCTAGATGCCAAAGACGAATCGGGTGTAGTGATTCAGACCTTCAATGATCAAGCCGAAGCCATGCATCAGCATAAGCAAGGGGTAATCCGTTTGGTACATTTGCAACTGGGCGATGCAATTCGACAGTTGAAAAAACAGATTTCCAAGCCGCTTGCTTTGGCTTATTCGCCACTCGGTGATAAAGCCAAACTGGAACAAATGTTGGTTTATGCCACTTTGGACGAAGCGATCAATGAGCTGCCTGTCGATGCCAAAGCTTTTGCAGAATTGGTCACGCAAGTCAAAAAGCAGTTTTTGACGCATGGTCAGCATATTTTAAGCCTGTTAAATGACATTCTGATTCCATGGCAAACCATTCGCCGTCAACTACTTACGCTTGATCAAGGAATCTTTGGCAAGAATATGGACGATATTGAAGACCAGTTAGACTTGATGCGTCTGGATAATTTCGTCTATACACAACCTTTGAGTTTGTGGCAAGAGTTCCCGCGTTATTTGAAAGCACTTATAATGCGACTGGAGCGTCTACCAAATAACTTGCAAAGAGATAATGCTGCCATTGATCAGGTCGACCCTTGGATGGAAAAATTATTCAAGCATAAAAATGACCCGAGACTACGTGAATTGTACACCATGGTTGAAGAGCTGCGAATTTCACTATTTTCACAGCCTATGAAAACCAAGATGCCAATTTCCGAAAATCGCTTGCAAAAGCACTGGCAACAGTTGGGTCTTTGATTTTTGAATCATTGAGGAATTTGACATGAGCGTTCGTATTACAGGGACAGGGTTATTTCATCCAGCCGAAGCGATCAGTAATCAGGAATTGGTCGCGAGCTTGAATGCTTATGTTGCGCGTTACAATGAGCAGTATGCCGAGAAAATTGCCGCAGGTGAGCTTGATGAGCTACATGGCTCAAGTGCCGAGTTTATTGAAAAAGCATCAGGTATCAAAAGCCGCTATGTGGTCGAAAAATCGGGAATTTTAGATATCGACCGCATGTATCCGCGCTTGGCTGAACGCAGTAATGATGAATTGTCATTACAAGCGGAGTGGGGCGTTATCGCAGCCAAACAGGCTATGCAACAGGCAAGTGTAACGGCAGACGATATCGATGTGGTAATTTTGGCATGTTCCAACATGCAGCGGGCTTATCCTGCGGTGTCGATTGAAATTCAGTCCGCTTTAGGCATTCAAGGCTACGCCTATGATATGAATGTGGCGTGTTCATCAGCGACTTTTGGCTTGAAACAGGCACACGATGCCATTCAGGCAGGTGCGCGCCGTGTCTTGATGGTCAATGTTGAAATTACCTCGGCACATCTCAACTTCAAATCGCGCGATTGTCATTTTATCTTTGGTGATGTGGCAACTGCGACAATTATTGAAGCAAGTGCTGATAAGGCGGGTTTTGAACTGGTAGATATAAATTTGCAAACTCAGTTCTCTAACAATATTCGCAATAACTTTGGCTTTTTAAACCGTTGTGAAGATGCCTTTGGCGATGGTTTGCTGTTTAAGCAAGATGGTCGTAAGGTGTTTAAAGAAGTGTGTCCATTGGTTGCTCAAATGATCAACCAGCAACTTGAGAAAAATCAGTTAAATGCTGATCAAATTAAGCGTTTCTGGTTGCATCAAGCCAATGCCAACATGAATGAACTGATTTTGAAATATGTGGCAGGCAAACAAGCAGAAGCTGCCCGCGCACCGATTATTTTAGATGAATTTGCCAATACTTCTTCAGCAGGTGTGATTATTGCGATGCATAAAACTGCACATGAAGTTGCAGTGGGTGAGTATGCAATCTTGAGTTCATTTGGTGCAGGTTATTCGGTGGGTACAGTCTTGCTGAAAAAAGTCGCTTAAATTGCAGTCTTTCAAATAAAAAAAGCCCAGAGATTGGGCTTTTTTATGGGATCAGGTTTAGTTAATTTTGGGATGCTGATCGGCTAGGTTTTGACGTTTACGTTGTAAATGTTCAATTTTCTGATCCAGAATATCAATTTTCTGTTCAATATGATCATGAAATTGTTCTAGTAATTCCTGAGCCTCAGCTTCACAGGTTGCCAATGGCGCAGCGCCCGTCAGTGGTTTGTTGGCAGTTTCTTTTAAATAAAATGCTGTGGCTAAGCCGAATACACCGCAGAGCATCAGATAGTAGGCAGGCATCATCAGGTTTTGAGTTATTTCGACCAAAGCTGCGGTTAAGGTGGGTGTTAAACCTGCAATCACCACCGAAATGTTAAAGGCGCTGGCAAGTGCACTATAACGAATCGCAGTCGGAAATAAGGCAGGCAATGTCGATGCCATCACTCCGATTAGCATATTCAATGAAAGAGCAAGAATCAGTAATCCTAAGAAAACTAAGGCAATAACATGGCTGTTTAGCAATAAAAATGCAGGATAAGATAGGAAAATCAGCATAAAACTCCCCATGAAAATAAATGGGCGACGCCCCCAGCGATCACTCAGCCAGCCAATTACAGGTTGTACAAACAACATGCCTATCATCACGGCAATAATAATCAGGACACCATGACTTTCTGAATAGCCTAAGTTATGCGTTAAGTAACTTGGCACATAGGTCAGTAACATGTAGTAGCTAACATTGGTACAAATCACTAAGCCCATGCAGATAAACAAACTGCGCGAATGCTGTTTAAAAATCTGTTGAATACTGAGTTTTTGAGGTTTTTCCTGTGATTCGCTATGCTGTTGAAATGTTGGTGTTTCATCTAAAGCATGGCGTAAATATAAACCAATCATCCCCAGTGGTAAGGCTAAGAAAAATGGCAAACGCCAGCCCCATTCTAAAAATTGGTCTTCGCCCACAAAGAAAGTAATCAGGGAAACCAGACCTGCGCCGAGCACAAACCCTGCAATCGAACCAAAATCCAGCCAACTGCCCATAAACCCACGTTTGCGGTCAGGTGAATATTCGGCAACAAAAATACTGGCACCTGCGTATTCGCCACCCACTGAGAAACCTTGTGCAATTTTGACAATAAACAACAAGATTGGTGCCCAAAGTCCAATACTGGCATAACTTGGAATCAGCCCAATACCAAAGGTACTCAGCGACATAATAATAATAGTGATGGCAAGAATTTTCTGCCGACCATATTTGTCGCCTAAAACACCAAAAAACAAACCGCCTAAAGGACGAAAAATAAACGGGATCGAGAACGTTGCCAGTGCCGAAATCATTTGTATGCTTGGTGAAGCATGTGGGAAAAACACTTTACCCAGTGCAAACGCGACAAAGCCATAGACGCCAAAATCAAACCATTCAATTGCATTACCAATTGCAGCAGCGGTAATGGCTTTTTTAGTTTTTTGCTGATCAATGATATTGATATCATCAATTTGTAAGGGCTGAGGTTTTTTTCTTAATTTGCGCATAATATTCCTTGTGAAATCAGAGAGCAAAAGCTGACCAGCTTTTGAAAAAACGGTCGGTGATTGACAAGAAATTGTTTCAACATGACAAGAGAAAATAAGTGCTTTAGAAAAAGCGAAATGAACTCATACTTATTTTTTCTTATAATGCTTAATTTAAAATGAAACAAATTCAAACATTTATTTATAATAATTGAATAAAAGATAAAAAATGTTTAAGTTCTGCTGACAAATAATGGCTAAAAAGCTGGCTTTTTGTAATCAAATGAAATTTTATTTATTTTTATGTGAGTAGCTTGAGGGAGAGGATATATCCATTTTTATATGATCCCACAGCGACAAAAATCTTTTAGACAGCATTTTTGTCCCTGAAAATTTATCGTTCATGCATTTCTCGATCAATTCACCTAAAGTTTTTCCCACTTATTCAGCTTCTAGATTTAAAATAGCGGAGTTGATCAGAATCTCAGTTTTAATACGATTAACCCATTTTTAAATCGATCGCTTCTTGTCAGAGAGCTTTGTTTTAATTAGTAGAGGTAAATCCTTACGGTTTTCGTATTTGTGTTTTGTATCGTTTACCATCAGCTGTTGAACATTCTCAATTACACCCACTATTTATGTCATATAAAAATGACGTCAAGAGCCGAATTTTGATGTAAAGAATGACTGGGAATATTAAAGAAGGTTTGAAATTTTTTGAAATGTGGAAAATAGAAAATTGAGCAAAAACAATGTGATTTCAGAATTGTTTGATCACTCAAAGCGCAACCAGATTTGGGTTGCGCCGATGGCAGGTGGGAACGACTAAATTATAAAATATAATTAAAACAGTAGTATAGGTGTTTTTGTGTGGTGCAAGGTGCAAATATGGTGCAATTGGCTATGAACTTTAAAAATTCATAGCCTCCCAATCTTTTCTTGATTCCTTCTGTAAAGAATCCAGCCACAAAGCAACATCAGATAAGTTTACAAAATATTCAGATTTATTACCATCTACCTTAAATGCTGGGAAAGGTAGTCTACATTTTGCTGCTCGTTGCTTTGCTACAGCAATATCTAAATGTGGCATGTAATCACCCACAATATCTCTTAAGGCAACTACAGGCTTCTTGTACCGCAAAATTAGCATCATTGATGTATCTAGGTTTTCATTTTGATTTGAAGAAGCTCTCATGCTTTTTCCTCCGCATGATCTGTATCGAGTTGATGAATTGCAGCCATACTTATCTTCTAGTTCTCCACAGTGCTTCTTTAAACTTTGCATCGACAAGTAGTTGGTCAATTTCAGATTCAAGAACTTTGTCAAAAACGTGTGTCATATGTTTGCCAAAAATGGTTAGTGTTTTAGTAGTTGTTGAGTATTTCCAGCCCATAATTTTCTCCGAATCATGGGATACAGGAATTCCTGTATCCCTCATATTTTTAGTTTTCTAGTTCAGCGCGGCGTTTACGGATACATCCCATAAGCTTTGGCTGAATGTCAGGATGGCGCGCAGATACATCAATCTCTAAAGCATCCAATGTTGTTAGATCAGGCGCATTTTCAATTTGGACCATAAGAGAGGGCGGAGTGGGTGGTATCTCTTTGTTTTGTGCATCAAGCTCGATAAGGCGTTTATTGATTGCATCAAGTAGAGGTTTACGTTGATCTTCAGTCCAGTCGGTTGTGTACTTGACCAATGCATTCGCTTCAGCAACAGTTTTAGCACTGGCGGCGCGATCAATCAGATCATTAAGCTTTTGCTCATATGTAAAATGATTCTCTGCAGCTTTCACAGATTCCTGAAATGATGTCTTTTTTGCTGCATCATTTGATACTGAATTTTGGTCATTAGCCTTAGGCTCATCAATATTTTGAGTATAAATAGGCTCGTTTGCAGGAATGCCAACGCTCTGATCTTCTTTTTTCTTGCGTGTTCTACGCTGCTTAGGTTCATCATGTGCAACAGTTAGAATATTAATCTCACCACATTCACGGCCCATCAATTTAGAAAAGGCTTCCAATTGCAAACGTGCATTTTCAGTATCAGCCTGAGCAAAACCTCGCTCAATTGCAGCATTCAAAGCTTGAATAGTTGGGTTGTATTTGTACCAGTACATGCCAGTCATAGGCTCTATGACATAAACATCTTGATCAGCAACAACATCAGCAAGCGTTAGTGGTTTGGTAAAACTAATTCCAGCCACTTCAATTTTTTTAATTTCAATGGTGAACTCAAATCCAACCTTTGCCCAAATATCTGCAGCAAACTCAGCAACAGGGCGAAAGTCAGTCAATAGAGTACTTTCAGTTGAACGAACAAGAATGTTTTTACCCGCGAGCATAGCTTGGAATGCTTCTTGTACAGCGACTAATTTAGTATTCATTTTTTTATCCATTTATTCAGTGATGTAGCGACTGAGATTGTTTTTGAGAGTTTTTTGAAATTTGTTCCCAACCTTCTAGATCTCGTTTTGCTTTACAGGCATTTATAATGTTTTGCTCATAAGCTGTTCCTTTAAGTGTGTTGTAAACAGCTTTCAAGATGTTTGGATCAGTCGCACGTTGGATGGCATTTAGGCCATCTTGATATAGTTGGTCTATGCTACGTTTGGGCTTTTGCTGTTGGGCTGCATTTTGATTTTGCTGTTGGTGATTATCGGAATGATGGTAATCGTTGGCATACTCGATATATTTTGAGTCATCCCAAAGGCCACCAAAGATGTCACCAGCAAAACCTAGGTAACTCATAGCTTTAACAACAGCATCGGTTACAGATTTTTTAGGCGCATCTTCATCATATTTTTTTGAGCCATTGGAAGTTTTGTACATGGCTTTGGTTCCGCCCATGTGCTCAGTCACACACTTTTTCCCATCCTTGATATACCAGAATGAAACCAATGCCCAATGCATGATTGTGAACTCATCAAATCTCTCAAAACCTTGGCTTTTGACTTCAATCCCCCAGTTTTGACCACAAGGGCCAAACTCTTGAGTAGCACGTTGCACCAACCAGTAAGGTTGAGGGGATGAACCTTGATAGTCCTTACCTGTGATTTTCTTAACTTTCTTAGGATCGGTTACGCAAACACTATTCCACAAGTCCATGTTTTTATTTGAATCTGTCATGACTATTTCCCCTTATCGAACCGAAAGACCACGTTGTTGGCGTTTAAACTTCTTATAATCAGGCGACTGAAATAAGCCAGTTTTCTCAAGCACTTTGTTGTATTCAGCTCTTTGTTCTGCTGAGCGCGCTTTCGAGATATAACCAATCAACTTTTCAGATAGGCTGACAGGGGATAGGCTTCCGTTAGATTCCTTGAAAAACTCAAAGTCTTTAAGCGCCGTGTTTGCATTTGCACCTACAACACGCTTCAGAACATAAATGCTAGGCTTGTCAGTACCAACGCGATAACGCTCGTTGTTTTCACCATCTAGACCTAAGTATTCACAGAAGAATGTCTTAGCACGCAGCTTACGGTCGCGGTTGTCCATATCCTCAAAACTTGAAGATGAGAAACGGAACTTTAGAAAGCCTGTGTAGAAGTCGCATACGCAGACATTTGAATGGCTATCGAGAATTGACCAGTCATTTGTGTCAACTTCAGCAAATTCGATTTTGATGTGCTTAGCCAGTGCTTCAAAGATTTGCTCAGGGCTAAGGCGTTGAGGGATATACGCTTGAGCATTCATATACTTAACCCCCAAACAGTCCATAAACAACACCAGTAATAACCGCATAGCAGATCGTTCCACCAACCGCAAAGAGTGTAAATTCACGAGCATTCGCTAGGATAACTTTAGTGCGGCTAAGGCGTTGCTCTTGAGCTGTAGGCTCACGATATAGCACTTGGGTTGTTTGACTTTTGTTAGAGTCAAATTTTGGGGTTTGACTGTGTGATGCACGTTGAGACATAATGACCTCGCAATTTGTTTGTAAAGCCCTCCCGATTCCAGTCTGTGAGGGCTTTTTATTGGGTACGAGGTAAATATTAGGTAAACCTAATTAATAAGTCAATAGGTATTCCTAATAAAATTAGATAAACCTAATTTTTATGTTTTAATAGACAAAAACCTCACATTTGTGAGGCTTTCAAAGTAAGGGCGATTACCGATCAAGTAATCCTAAAAATGAATTATAGCGAGGTGATCCTATCATACGCTCATGGCCTGGTTGTAATGCGTGGCATCCAATACAAAGAACTTGCAGGTTATTCTGAGCGTTATTGAATTTTTGACGATCGATATGGTGTACGTCTAAAAACTGATGATGATTAGGATGAGATAAATCAATTTGACACAATGAGCACTGCCAGCTTGCTTGTATTCGAATTTGCTTACTGATAGACGACCAATTAGTCGGATACTTATTACTTTGAGCCTGATAAAAGGGAATAGCTCTCTCTACAAACAAAGAAACGATATATGTCCTGAAAAATTCCTCAACATTAAATTCTTCAACTGCTTTTGCCTTATCTGCAGGTGAGTTCACGTTATGGGAACCAAAGCCCTTATAATTCACGCGAAGCAAACAGTTTTGGCACACTTTAAGCTCTCTGACCTGTCTACCTTTTTTAATACCTATGGATGATCCAACGTAATCAACATCAAACAATCCATCTGTACGATGAGTTTCAACGTAACGGCTAAAGCCCTTTTTTCTGCGTTGATCGATTAGTGTATTGCAGTTAGCAAAATGGAATTTTGGCTCATAATCACTAAAGCTGAAAATATGCATTAAAACTAAATCTCTTCGACCATCAGGGTATTCTTTATATAGAAGATTTGATTTAGAAATTTTAACATCTGATTTTGATAACTCTTTAATTACAATGTCTTGAGGAAGAACTAATGATGGCGTATTCCCATATTTAGCAAAATGGCCATCAGGTATTTTCAATTCCCGTCTTAACTTTATAATTTTTTGATCAAAATTAAAGTTAGGTAGCTCAATACTCATTACTGTGCCACCTTAAGCATCTCATTTAATCGATTATCAGCATTAGTTTTAATACGAATCTCGACACGTTGGGATGCTATTGAATTTTCACTACCATCTTTATTAAGAATAGGATGTGATGAGGATAATCCATTTGCTGTTACATGCTTTTTTAGCCAATCTTTGTGATGAATGCTGGGCATGGTAAGTACATGTTGCAGTACAGTCTGAGTTCGAGCTTGAGATAATTGCATGTTTGCAAAATATGCATTTTCTGGAGGAAAGCCTTGCCCCCATTTACTTGATGTATGACCTTCAATGCGTATTTCTTCAATACTGTTTTTGAATTTATCAGAGTAAATAATATTAATATATCTTGGAAAAAAATCATTTAAAATCGAAGCGAATTTTGGCTTTAATACAGACTCACCTGTGTCAAATAATACATCTGGAGAGTTAAAACGCACTACAAGTGCTTGTGGATCACATTCAGCATGCCATTCACCTAAATTTTTAGCAAATTCATTACATAATGTTTTTCCTAAATTATTTTTAACATCTTGATAATCACTAGCAACGTGATTAATTCGAGACATATAGAGAATGGCGATGAGCATGAATATCATCATCAAGCCAGTCATTAAGTCAGCTAAGGGTATCCAATGACTTTCATCTGATTCTACTTTTTTTTTAAAGAACATTTGATGACCTATTGTTTCCGTTAACAGTTCTATAGGTATTAATCAAAGATTCATTTAACAGTTTATGATCTTTAATCATTTGTTCCATGAGTGTTGCTGCATTCTTTCCAAGAGATTCAATTGATATACTGATGGCTTTCTCAATACCAGCAGTTAAAATTTCCGTTTGACTTGCTGTTTTAGAAATTGAACTATCAATAGTTTCATTAAATTTTTGTGATGAATTAGAAATCTGTTCACTAATATTGATAATTTTATGCTCAATTTCAGGTATTTCTTTTGATGTCACTGTGACCAAACTATTGAGGTCAGTGAGTAGAGATTTTAGTGCATACAATTGCTCTTGAAATAAGCTCAATTGTTCATTCAATGCTTCTGATGTGGTATGGAAAATCTCAGCATGTTCAACCAAAGAAACGTATCGATTCGTTGCGATCTCCATAGACTCAGTGCTTTTTTGAATCTGAACTTCATACTGTTTTTGCCAGTTAATTAAATGGTTCACAGCTTCTGCAAGGTCTTTGAAGTTATCTGCAATATGATCTGTAATCGTGACTTGAAAGTCTTGAAGAACCTCCCTCAAGGCATTAATCAATTCTGCTGTAGCACCTTCTCTAATTTGATCAAGTGCATTCTCTTGCACTTCAATTAATCTATCAAATTGTTTTTTATTTTCATCCTTAAATAGAGCGACTTGCTCAGCAATATTTGTGCTGATATCCTTACCAAGTGATTTAGTGAAATTCTCAAGTGCTCTTATGAGATCACTGTTATCTTTGCCTTTAACACTATTATTAATATTTTGTAATTCTTTCAGCATATCATTAGGTGTTACTTCTAATTCCTTAGGTGCATTCTGCATATAATTAAAGTGCTTTAATTTAATTATTACAGCACCACCAACACCAACTACAGATGCCCAGAAAGCAGTTCTTAAACTAGCCAGTAATGATGGTATGCTTGCTTCAATATTCTTTGAATCAAAATTCCATAGCCCTAATGCTATTCCAAAGAAAGTAAAAAATATACCAAGTGTTGTTAATATAGTAGGAGAATAAACTGCATTATCTGGTGTAAATTTAAGTAAGTAATAAACCCAAAAACCAAAAATAATAAAAACCGCTATAGCAGTAAATATAATATGAAAATCAAACATGATAAACCTATATAAAGATAATGTTACTTATTAACTAATATTGATGTTAATAATTTTTTCTAACTCTTTTGCCGTTACACAAAGAGCATTTGCTAATTCAAGTATTGATCCAGTTGATTTGGGGTTGTCAGTTTCTAAGTCCGAAATTAAGGATTGCTTCATATTTGATTTCTGACTCATTCTTTTCCCAATCTAATAATTATATAAACCCTACCTTTGTGGGGTTAGTGTTTATGGTTTTACTAATGCAATTTCTAAGCGACCAACAAAGTTAATTGAGTTTAATTCTTCATTTGTAATGAACTCATCTGGATACCTTGTTTTGTCAGGGTTATCACTTGCTAATCTCACAGTTTTTCCACCTGAATAACTTACAAAAATTCTTTTCATTCTTAACTCATTATTATGAGTAAAGATATAAACATTGCCATTTTTAAGGTTATCTGGGTCTTTATCTGATATATCAACAAATAAAGGGCTATCAGGTGCAACGGTAGGCCACATACTGTATTCAGCAGAATAAATGATTCTTAGATTTTCAGGCTTGGTTTGAACACCCATAATTTTTAAGATATATGGATCTATATCTAGGTATTCACTTACATCTTCCAAAAAGTGTTCGATGCCAGAACCACAAGAAGCTTTAATATCTTTATAAACAGGGATTCTTACATTTGTAGACTTACGCTCCCCACTTCTAAATTCAATGGGAGCGATTTTTATATCGCTATCTACTCTTTCAGGCGATCCATTGCCAGTCGCTAACCAAGTCGTATTAACATTAAGGAATTTAGCAGCACGTACTAAGTTTTCACCTTCCATAGTTTTTGATTTTCCTGAAAGCCAATCACTAACAGAAGGTGGTTTTACTCCAACTGCACGTGCAAGTTCTACACCTTTAATTTTTTTAGGTGGTAGTACTTCCATTGAGTATCTAAGACGTTCGGCAAGAGTGTTCATACGGCAATCCTTACAATGTTAGGAAATCCTAACATAAATTAAATTAGGTATTCCTATTGATTAAATATAAGGAATACCTAATAATATTATTGTTGATTAGGAGAACATTATGAATGACAAGCAATTCATTAAGGCTCTCGGTGGACCATGTTCTGTGGCTCGAATGCTAGGAATTAAACCTCCATCCGTTTGTGGTTGGGAAAAAATCCCAGAGGATAAAAAAATTCGACTAGCAGTTATTGCTGAGGATATGGGTATTACTACTCGTAAAGAGCTTTTCCCTGATACGTATCATGAAATTTGGATAGAACTGCG
The DNA here is from genome assembly GCF_054454555.1 of Acinetobacter sp. ANC 4636. NCBI lineage: Bacteria > Pseudomonadati > Pseudomonadota > Gammaproteobacteria > Moraxellales > Moraxellaceae > Acinetobacter > Acinetobacter sp. ANC 4636. The sequence goes on from NZ_JBTKVD010000010.1 coordinate 103,476, forward strand.
TAACACAGCAGTTGTATAGAGAAAAAATTATGGGTCTTGATAAGAAGTCCACACAAGCAAAAAAATGAAGTGGCATGAGGATTTTGTATGTCAGAAAAGCTAAACGAAAGTATCACCTTTAAAGTCACATACGAAGAAAAGCGAGAGCTTGAAGCTATAGCGAAAGCTGAAAAAACCGATGTTTCTAAATTAAGTCGTGCTTGCATGAAAGCAAAAATCCAAGAGGTTAAGGAATACCTCAATTCTCTTAGAGAGTTGGATCGTCTTACCACAGATACAGTGGATATGCCTTTTTTTGAATTAACGTCCGTACCACTACAAAAACCACAGGCACAAAAAAAGCCCAGTTGTTACGACCAACTGAGCTTCTCTTGCCATTCAGCTATTAACTGAACGAACACTTATGACGAATTTAACACAACAACTTAGCACAGGCAATTCCAGTGCTCTTAACAGCTTTTGCGAGTCAGTCTTGGAAAAACCAACGATCCAATGCAACTGGTGCAACCAGTTATTTAAAGAGCAGCAACTCGCTCAAAACCTATTTGACGAAGAAGCAGGAGAGTACTTCGATGGTTGCCCACACTGTAAAACCGATCAGCGCCTTACAGATCTGCCGCCATCACCGAACCTGATCGATCAATTTATTGCATCAGGTGAATTTGATCAGGCACTGCTAGAGGCAATCACAAACTTGGTTGAGGGAAAGAATGCATGACGAACGCCCAGCAAAGCCAAATTTAGATCGAATCAACCGAATCCGACAATGGCACACAGCAGCAATGTGTGTCTTTGACGAAATGTTTAAAACGGCACAAGACAACTTGGCCAAACGCAATTACACCATCAGTAATGCGGCTGTGCGCCGTGAAGATTTTAGAAAAGCCCTTGAATGGGAGTTTTGCCTTCACTGGAGTATCACAAAAGAGATTGAAAGAAGTCTTGCTGATTCAGGTGTGATTGAAAGATTTGGCGGTTATGCCAAAAGAAAGGGGAAATAACGTGAAATTACAGCAGCTAGAACATCCGTGCTCAGGTAAATGCACTGAATTCAAAACTGAACCATGTGGCACATGCCTTGTTCAGCATGAAGAACCTCAACAGCTAGATGATGTGGAAAAGCATCACCAACGAGCACTTGAAGCCCAAGGGGAGATTTCATGAGTCTTGATGCAACCATATGGGCTTGGCGTACCCGACAAAAGCAAACCAAGGGTGGATGCCTTAAACCACTCAAAAAACTTGTACTACTTTCACTTGCTGATCGAGCAGGTGAAGATCACTGCGCTTATCCAAGTGTAGGACGTTTGGTAGAAGATACAGAGATGGATCGTAAAACTGTCTTAAAGATCATTGATGAACTGGTTGAAGACGGTTTTATTGTTGATACAGGTGAACGAAAAGGTCGAACCAAGCAGATCAAAGTCTATCGTTTGGTCGGTGTAAAAGGACGTGAAAGTGTACCAACAACGGTACTCTTTGACGTGTCTGAAGATGAAATAAACAGTACCAATCTTGGAACAGTTCCAACAGTGGAACAGTTCCATCAATTCGCCGAAAGAGTCCCAACAATTCCGTTAAAGAGTCCCAACAATGGGACACGGAATCTATCAAAGAATCTACCAATAGAATCTAAAAATAAAAAAACATGGCTTTGCTTAAAAAAACTTGAAGAAGAACTTGGTTTGATCGCCGATGCAGAAACCATCGAGCAGATCAAAACTGCCAACTGGTTCAAGCGAGAGCAAAATGCATTTGAGGCTTACAACGCAGACAAGGATCTATGTGGTGAGCTCATGCATTACCACTTCGCAGACTGGCTGTTGAACGCACGATTGAAATACCAAACCCGAGAACAGCAACCTGCAGCACAAAATCAAACAGCAAAACCGAAAAAGCTTTCTGAAAAACAAATCAACCTGTTTGCCCAAAAGCTAGCACACCATCCCGAAGTATCAAGCAAGTTTGCAGAAGCAGGGGAAAGCTATGAGCAGCTTACAGCACGTATTTCTGTGAAGCTGACCAATCCTGAACAACGTAAAAAACTTGTGCCGTATCTCAAGCAAGTTGGGTTTGAAGGGAATTTCGAATGAGTGGCCAAAACCTAGTCCGACTTGCATGTGCTGCATTTTTCTTAATCTGGTTCGGAGCAACAATTCAAAAGGAGGGCTTACTATGGTGATCGAGGTAGGTGACATCGTTTTGTATGATGCTACGGTGACAAAGGGCGACTGGCAACCTAAGGGTAATTTAGTAGTTCAGCGTATTTGGAAAGGGAAGTACTGCAACGTGATAAGCGCCGTGGATAGCCTAGGTAAGGAGTTTATTGGATCTGAGGATATTTTTAAGTTATTGAAGAAGGGGGATCAATGACTTACATCGTCACAAAAGCTGAATTTAAGCGCTTGATGCAAAAGAGGAACAAGCAAGATCAAACTGAGAAAAAGAAGGTTGATCCAAACCCTATACCTAAAGTTCCTGCGGATCAGGTGCAAGGTACTGTGTTTAAACCCTCAAGTGATGATGTGCTTATTGAGTTTGAGATATTAATGACACCTCCAACTGTAAACCACTATTGGGTAGAAGCTGGCTATCGTGGCCGTAAATATTTAAGTCATCGGGCACATCACTTTCGCGCCGTGATTCAGCGTTTTGTGCAGCCAATCAATTATTCAGGAGAAGTACAGGTTTTTATGGAGTATCACGTACCCGACAAAGTAAAACGTGATGCCGATAATGTCGTTAAGCCAATTTTTGATGCTTTGATGAAAGCACAATTGATCTGTGATGATTCGCAGATATCAAACTTTGTCATGATGAAACAGCCTGTTTTTAAAGGCGGAAAATTAAAAATTAAAGTTGTTAAGGGTCAGGTGAGCGTATGAGTACCAAAAGCAATGCAGAGTTACTTCTTGAAGCTATTGAGGATTTACATAATCAAGAACAGATTGTGACACGTGAAACTCTTTCACAGCTTACAGGGCTTAAACTTTCAATTATTGATGATCGCCTAAGTTACTTGGTTGATTCAGGGTACATTATTCGTGTACAGCGCGGTGTGTTTATTCCAGCACCTAAGCATCGCCCATCACGGCTTATGTCAAAAACAGTACTTCCTGACGGTACGGTGAAGATTGATATTGGGGATAATGATGTACTGACTCTTACACCACGTGAAGCACGTGCGCTTGGCAATCTTATGGTTGCTGAAGCTATGCAGTATTCCAATATTGAGATGGGGCATCACATGGCCATACTACAGAGTGAAGTGACGAGTCAGGTGCGTAAACTTAACAGACAGGTCAGCGATTTGCTTGATGTAGGTAAGCAAGGTGAATTGTTGAGCGAGTGATTGTGACCAATCATGAAATGGCAAGAAAAATTGCATGGCAGTTTGATTTTAAAAATAAGTTAAGTGAACTGACTATTGATCGAAATTGTAGAACTGTTGCCTTTGCAAATGGTCAGTAGTTTGATGTGAAACTAAACTAGTTTAATTGTAAAGATTAATTAAGAGAAGCCACCGAAAGGTGGCTATTTTTTTAATTAGTTTTTTAATTCAAGCATTCATTATAAACTTCGTTCATAAATTTAACTTTAATCCGAGTTTGTTGATCTTTATCACTGTACATCGGGTATTCGTATGCACGTTCAGCCATCTCAATAGCTGCATTTTCAATGTCATAAGATAATTTGTCATGTTCGGTATTGATAGATTTAATATCGCTAATCACATTAGAAAGAAATTTTCCATCTTGTCTATCCGATATATATTTCAATCCCATTTTAGCCATACTTTCACAAAATACAGTTCTATCTGCTAAGGCTGGAGTGGAAAATAGAATACATAATATAAGTGTTATAAATTTAGTTTTCATAAATATCCCCTAAAACCTCAAACTACCCAACAACCATAAAAATATCAATACCCCTCTAATGCATGACCGCCATCCCATAAATAAATGATTATTAAGCCCAAATGAGGTTTAGTGTTAGTGATCATGTCAGAAAAGAAAGTAATTGATTTGAAAAATCGAGCTTGATTATGAAGTCTTTGCTTGTATCTGACAGCTGGTTTTCAGGGCTGGCGTTGTTTGAGTGTTTCCATATTTTAATTTTTTACGTGGTATAGTGGGGTGAAATTCTCAGAATATTAATAATTTAAAAGAGGAAGCTATGCGCTTATTTATCCTTGTTTTTTGCTTCGCTTTATTAGGATGTGCTAAAGATAATAACAGCAAGCCTATTTATGGTAAGGAATCTGGGTTACCTGCAAATTGTAGAGCTTACGTACAAGTAAGTATAAATGATTGGCGGAATAAAAAATATTCTACTGAAGACATAATGAATGGTCTTGAGCGTAATTGTGGTGAGAATGGATCTCTATGGGACTATAAACCATAAAAAAGCGCCTTATGGCGCTTTTATTTATTTTGATGCATATTTAGTTCCATCCTTACCTGTATAAGGGTTTACATTGCCTTTTGTATCGAAGTTATCTAATTGAGTTGAGTTATTATGTGACTTTTCATATGACGCAACGTAAGTCCCATTCTTTTTAGTGTACCCTGAAACTCTTGTATGAGATGGGTTGGTGTAACCTGATCCCGTCATTCTTGACGACGAGTAATGGGATGAGCCACCACCTTTTGCAAAACAAGTAATTGAAAGAATTGATAGTGCGAAACATGTAAATACTTTTTTCATTATAAATCCCCATAGAAACAAGGGTTTTATAACACGTTTAATTACCAAATAGAATAATGAAGCTTTGTGTTATCTGTTTGATGCTAATGAATTTGCTACTTATATGAGAAAAGCCCTTTATAGAGAAAGGGCTTGAAGTTTAGAAGCCGTGGTAGCTTTCTTTGTAATAAATATATTGGAACTGTTTAAATGCAATATATGCGCAAATTAGAGTAGGCGTCATATAAGCAGCAAAAAGACCAATTTGGAACCCGATAAAATGTTCTTCTAAGTATTGACCTACATCTGGATAGAGGAAAATAGCTCCTTTTATGATAATTGGAGAAAGTTTAAGAAAAACAGATGATAATAAGACACCAATCAAAACAATGCCTAACGCCTGCACCTTTCCGCTTAAGAAGCAGTTAGAAACCCAATCAAAAAATCTGATTATTAAATCCATAGAAGACCCTCTTTATTTTAGGAGTTTATAATTTTGCTTATTACTTATCCAAAATAAAGGTGGTTTTGCATTAGCGCGACATTATTTAACGCACTGATGCAGTTAATTAAACTGCAACCAGCATGATTGAGACGGAGTAAGTAAGGTGTCATGTCAGGTGCGAAAGTTATCATGGAAGGTTGAGGATTTGTTGGGGAGTGGGAAACAGGGGAAGTTGTTGTAATGACTAACATTTCTATCTTTAAAATTTAAAACACTTACTATTTTAGTTTTATTTTATTAAGTTGCTGTTTTGTTTAAAAATATTATTTTCATAATAGACTGATTTTATAAAAAATATATTGCTTTTAGATGGAATTGATTAAATAATAACCAACATACTTGGTTCATATAGTGATTATGCTAAGTATTAGGTGATTCACAAAAGATAGCATTTAGATCAACAATATTGAATAAAGAACTAGCTTTTCTAATTAAAATATCTATCAAGGAAGAATATGAAATAACAAAAGCTGGGAGCATGAATCTGAATAGATTAATCATCGACTTTATATGATTTTTTTTTCAGATAGTTGAGAGTTAATTTCGCTGATCTAAAAATAGCTTGGCTATATACGAGAGAATGATCGATTGTTATACCAAGCTTTCCATATATTAGGAGAAGCATAATGCACACAATAAATGGACATGGACTTGGTTGGCACCGTGATCTTCCAGATTTTAGGGATCATACGGAAACTACAGAGGATGTTGCTAAAATTTTAGAGAAGTCAAAACCTCTCAAGATTGCAAAGAAATCATTACCAACTTCTATTGACCTTAGACAATTCTGTTCACCAATTGAAGATCAAGAGCAGCTAAGTTCATGTACTGCAAACGCAGCTGTTGGTATGCTTGAGTATTTTGAGCGTAGAACATTTGGGAAGTACATTGATGGATCAAGGCTATTTCTCTATAAAGTTACACGTCAGCTTCTAGGCTTCACTGGAGATAATGGTGCATACCTACGAGATACAATGAAAGCTATGGTTCTTTTTGGTATACCACCAGAACGATACTGGCCTTATGATTCAGAGCGGTTTAATGATGATCCAACACCATTCTGTTTTTCCTATGCTCAGAATTACCAAGCTATTGAGTATTTCCGACTGGATCTTCCTGGAATGCAAACACAGACTGTTCTTACTAATATTAAAACCAAGTTGGCAGCTGGTTTCCCTTCTATGTTTGGCTTCTCAGTATATAGTTCTATGCCATCATCAGGTGATGGACAAGGAGTGATTCCATACCCTTCTCAAGGCGATACTTTGGAGGGTGGACATGCTGTCCTTGCTGTTGGCTATGATGATAGTAAAAAGATTGGAAATACTAAAGGTGCCTTTCTTATTAGAAATTCATGGGGTACTCAATGGGGCGATAGTGGCTATGGCTGGCTTCCATACGCATATGTTGAGAATGGCCTCGCTAATGATTTCTGGAGCATGGTAAAGGCTGAGTACATAGATACTGATTTATTTAATGCCTAGACTAATAATCTAAATCACTATACATAGGTTTAATCCGGGTGAAAGTGTGCTTGATATGTATGAACAAGGACAGGTTTCTCAGTACTCACTGGCCTAAAATGGCTAGCATGCTTAAGAGTAGTGTAGTCCATAAGGATAAAGATTTAACGGAGAAGTATTCAATAAATGAAGCATAAACTTTAGCAGTCATAATATTTTTTTCTTGCTGTAAGTCAGGCGTAGGTTAGGTGCGTCGTGAACTTAATGAACTGGCTTATAGCAGGATATGTATATGATGAGTTAAAGCAAGATCTAGGTTTTTAACATAGGGAACCAGACATGATTAAATATAAAACACAAAGTCAGTACTTACACCAACAAATTCATGATCGGCTTACACAGCTTGATTCGTCCATTAAATATTATCGGTCACGGCATTATAGATACCAATATGTTGGAGTCATTTTATCAGTGTTGATCACCCTTGTTTTGGGTTCTAAGTCGACTATTTGGCAACCTGATCAGGCGAGTAATATATTACTGGTGCTTGGAACTATAGCCACTGTAGTAGCGACCCTGGGCACTTTTTTTTCACCTCAGCAATCATGGCATTTGACAGCCGAGATTTATGGACGACTTCGTGCACTAGAGGCAACTTTAGAGTTTAATGAGCGATCTCCTGACTTTGATAAGAATGAAAGTATAATTCTTGAAAAGGTTTTTAACGAATATCAAAAGATTCTCACTGATTACAATAAGAAATGGCAGGATCTTCGTCACAAATCGAAATGAGTGCATTGTTGCTTAATCAAGAGATCATTTGATGATGGGTATCTATTTGATTTTGCAATAAAAAATAAAGCAAGTGCTTAAACTTATAATAAAAAGGGAATAATTATGAACAGTGAAGACACTACTGGAAGTCAAATAGATCAAAAACTCGTTGATAGTCGAAAAGCTTTGCAATGGCTGACTAAGGCCATGTTAATTTGCCTGATAAGCGTGATAGCGTATGCCATAGCCACTCAAACAAATAGTATCGGTTTCGCTGCTATAGCAAGTATAGGAATCTTGCTTAGTGGTGCATCTGCTTTTATTGGTGGAGTATTGGGTTTTCTATTTGGAATTCCGCGAACACTTGAACAAGAGGAAGAAAAATCCAACACAAAACTGAATTCCATAAGCACAGAGGCGGGAACTTCTACTCCTCATATAGGTTATCGTGTTAACACAAACTTAGAAGAAATTTCTGATTGGCTTACAAAGATTATTGTGGGAGTGAGTCTTACACAAATTTCTGCTATTCATAGTAATTTCATGTCACTTATTACATTTATAGATTCAGGACTAGGTTCTCAAACTCATGGAAAGGTATTTGCAGCAGCTCTTTTATTATATTCGGCTGTTCTTGGATTTCTGTTTGGTTATCTTTGGACGAGACTATTTTTGGCTGGTGCATTAAGAAAGGCAGATCAAGATGCTATCGGCAATTTAGCGACTAAGGTAGAAACTACAGAGCGTAAACTGAATGCCTTCCAGAAACAGTCTGAACAAGATGCTAATGCGTTAAATCTTGCGTATCGTCAACTGAATCCAAGTTCGGATTTACCACAAATTACCCAAGGAGAGCTTGATTCTGCAATTGCTGTAGCTTCACAGCACATCAAGATTCAAATATTAAATAAAGCATGGCAGGTGCGTAGCGAGAATTGGCAAGACGTTAAAAATAAGCCCAAGATGGAACTTACGATTCCACTGTTCAGGGCTTTAATTCATAATGACTTGGCAAATCGCTATCATATAAACCACGGACAACTAGGTTTTGCATTGAAAGATAAGATAGTGCCGGAATGGGAAGAAGCAGAACGTGAACTTACACTAGCAATAAAGATACGTGGCCCTTGGAGGGAACAGGGCTGGCTATTTTATGAATTCAATCGAGCAATTTGTAGGATTCAAAATGATCCAATGATTGTTCAAAATCTTCCAACCGATACGGATAGAAAAAATCAAATTCTTGAAGATTTACGTGCAGCGATCCACTCTAAAGATATAGAACAGATATTAAAATCTGATCCTACAATTAATAAATGGATGTCCTTAAACAAAATCGATTGGGATAGTCTAAATAATGACTAACAGGCATTTGTGTGTGAATACTTTTTAACCTTTATTTCTAGAAAAAAGGTTAAAAAGTATATTGTATATATTAGAGTGAATTTGACAGCTACCATTCAGATCAACAACCAGTCAGGTTATTTCTATACAGATTAAATATTTAGTAAAAGAAAGTTTCTCTCCTGCAAATGCTTCCTATCAACAATAGAATTTACAATATGCATCTTCTTATGGCAGTTAGGGCAAAGTGCCACAGTGTTTTCAGCTTTATCAGCACCACCATGAGCCAACCATTCAATATGGTGTGTTTCTAAGTATGGCTCACCAAACCGATCTTTAAATGGGGCAGGCTGGTCACATAACTGACAAATGCCATTTGCTAAGCGCTTTGCTAATTGAACAATAGCATCGGAACGAATGTAGTACTTTGTGCTGGTATTACGATAGCCAACTTCAGTTTGAGAAGAAGCATTTGCTTCAGCAAGGAGTTGTTCAGTAGATTTCTTCTTAAACTTGCGCTGTTTCTTCTGACTCGTTTGAATAATTGTTTCTGTGCTAATCACAGCATGTGGATCTAACAACTTAACTGGAAATACCCATACACGGCGCAGTTGATTATCCTTATCTGGTTGCGTTTGCTGATATGGAGCACTCGTAAGTTCGACCGGACCTTGATAGATATATTCTTTATCCGTGAAAACTTCAAAAAGATGAACAGAAACGCCGTTAGTTTTGCTTTCAGCCAAAGTCCTATTCTGGGTTTTTAGTTCTTGATCACCAGTTTGTCCCATTCCAGTGTAGTGCAACTCATCTCCAATCCATTTATCTTCATAAATCGATTCAACATGATTTGAAATAATCACGAGAGTATTTGTCTTGAGGGATCTACGCATACCCCCTTGAGGTGAACAACCAAAATATTCACATAGCTCTGTATTATTTAATGTGGTGCCAGGTACTAATTCTTTGAAATTTTTCAACATACTCAAATCTTATTATCAAGTAAATAATTAACAATCGGGAGATCCGCCGCAGCCCAATCAAGCTGCTCTAACTCCTCAGTGACACACCATTTTATCGCTTTATGTTCTGTTAATACTAATTTTTCAATGGCATCTGCTTCACACAAATAAGTGGCCAACTGAATATTAAAATCAGGGTAGGTGTGGTCGACAGTTAAAAGATATTTAGTAACCTGGATATCAAGCTTAAGCTCTTCTTGTATTTCTCGTATGAGAGCTTGCTCTGGTGTCTCATTCAATTCAACTTTACCGCCAGGGAATTCATACGTATTGGAAAGATATGAAAACTTATGCTCGCCTTTAAGTGCACATAGAATTTTGTCCTGGTGCACAATAACTGCAGCAACAACATGTAAGGATTTCATCATCATTCCTTAAACGTCTCATCTAAAGCCTGTTGCACGGCTTCAACACGTGACTTACAGGCTTTATAAGCATCCATTGATTCTTCAACGATCTTCATCAAATTATCAATATCAGGTTCTTCCTGAGATTCAAGCAACTCAGCATTGCGCTTTAAAATGTCATAACCTTCTTTAAAGCTTAGTTCTTTATCTGTCATTTGAAATTACCTGTGTAACATGGGCTTCAATTACGCCGTCTTGCATTTCGACTGAAATGGATGAATCTGAAATCTGTTGAATGGAACGAATTGCTTTACCGTTTGAGCGAACAATACCGTAACCCTTAGACATGACTTGCTTTGGGTTCTGCAGTAGCGTTTCTCTTAAAAGCGATTCAATCTGTGAAGATGCAGTT
>NZ_JBTKVD010000011.1:0-113420 GCF_054454555.1 Acinetobacter sp. ANC 4636
GTAGTCTTTGCCATCGATATGACGGGTTTCTTTTCCTTCTGCCAACAATGTGCCATAACCTGTAGGCGTAAACACTGCACCCAAGCCCATACCCGCAGCCTGAATACGACAAGCGAGGTTGCCTTGAGGCACCAGTTCCAGCTCGATTTTGCCTGCACGGTACAGTTCGTCGAACACCCAAGAATCCGACTGACGTGGGAAAGAACAGATGACTTTTTTCACAGCGCCTGCTTTGAGCAACTTGGCCAGACCATAGTCGCCATTACCTGCATTGTTGCTGACAATGGTCAGGTCTTTGATGCCCAAATCCAGCAAGCCATCAATGAGTTCGGCAGGTTGTCCTGCGGTGCCAAAGCCACCAATCATGATGGTCGAACCATCTTTAATTTGCGACAAAACCTCGCGAAATGAGGTCGCACTTTTATCTATCATTGGATAACTCCACTGTGCATCATAAAATGATTAATTGATGGGAACTAAAAATTAGGCAGGATGAAGTGAATCGCTTTCGACGTTGTTACCCAATCCCGAGTAATTTAATTAGATTTCCTTTGTCTGCTCATTTTTTATAATTTTCGCCTAAACATCTAGCAGTAAAACGCGTAATTGTTCGATGATAATGCATATTGTTCGACTATCGAACAATAGTTATTATTTTGAACCTCCTAGAAAATAATGCTTGATCAAGCATTCTACATGGTAAATCAAATGGAAAAACTAGAGCAAAAATTAAACAAAACTCTACAAAACCCAGAAAATAAAAAAATAATTCGCCATGAAGATTTTATTGCAGGCATGGGGAAAGGACTGGCGATTTTGGAAAGTTTCGGAAATGATCGACATCGCTTAAATATCTCTATGGCAGCAGAACGTACAGGTTTGACTCGAGCTGCTGCGCGTCGGCATTTACTGACCTTGGAGTATTTGGGCTATTTAGAATACGATGGTCATTATTTTTATTTAGCTCCAAAAATTTTAAAATTTTCAGGTGCTTATTTAAGTGGTGCTCCATTACCTAAAATTTCACAGCCATTGCTTAATCTGCTGACCAACCAAACTTCTTTAATCTTTTCAGTCATGGTACTCGATGGTTATGAAGCGATTACGGTTGCCCGTAGTGCAGCACACCAGCAAACTGACCGAGTCAATCCGTATGGCTTGCATTTGGGAAATCGTTTGCCGGCCCATGCAACTTCTGCAGGAAAAATCTTACTGGCACATTTGGAACCAGAGCAACAACTCGAGTGGCTAAAGAAATACCCTCTGAAGCGTTTAACCAAATATACCTGTATCGATGATGCCGAATTTTTACAGTTACTGAGAGAATTAAAAGAACAGGACTGGTGCTACTCCTGTGAAGAACATGAGTTAGGCGTACATGCCTTGGCGGTTCCTATCTATAATGGCAACTCCAAAGTCGTTGCTGCACTCAATATTGTGTCACCGACCATGCGTACAACACGCGAGTATCTGATTCAGCATATTTTACCTTTGTTGCAAGAAACCGCACGGGAACTCCGCAATGTACTTTAAATGCATTTCGAACTGGCTATCCAACCTATCCCACACAATGTTGAATCCGTGGATCTAGAGATATAGCACTGACAAAATTTAGCTATATCTTCAAATATCAACTCCCCAAAAACAATCCTGTTGCACTCACAACAGGCATTTTTTGCTTACTTATAGACAAGTTTATTTTTATAAATTTACTTTTTTATAATTTAAAATTTACTTTTTAATAAAAATATATTTACATTTTTATAATTTAAAACTTACTTTTTTATATTAATAAATTTTCTTTTTAAATCATTAAAACTTACTTTTTTATATTAATAAATTTACTTTTTAAATCATTAAAACTTACTTTTTTATATTAATAAATCTACTTTTTTATTAAAAGTAATAAACGTTTTTAACTCTTTAAATAGCACTATTTTCTCACAATTTATATTCATGCATAAAACCGACCACGACGACGGCGCAGGCCTAAAACATGAATTGCCCGCACTAAAACAGCATACGAAACACTATAACCAAACTCTTTTTCAAACAATGGAATAAGATCACTAATATTTTGAAATTTATTATTTTTTATAAAGTTTTGAAAAGCTTCCCAGTCTTGAATATGCGCAGGTGCTCCGCGTTTTTTACTTGGTTTCGGTTGCAGGCTTCCTGTCTCTTCCTCAAGCTTGATCCAAGCATCCAGAGTGACTCTAGAGATATTAAACTGTTTACATACAGCCACTTTATAATCAGTTTTCTTATAAGCATCCAAGGCAGCTTTTCTGATTTCAATTGAATATTTCGGCATATTAACTCTCTCAAAAAAATATTAATGGCACACTTTATGCACAAATAAAAATATGTTTGAATATTTCCCTACAGGGATTATTATTGTTACAAGGATTAGATTATGCTGCAAGATGATATTCATTTAAAAAAGTTATCGCTATGGCAAGTGATTGTGGTCGGGGTTGCTTATATGACACCAATGACCGTGTTTGATACTTTCGGCATTGTTTCTGGAACAACCGAAGGGCACGTACCTCTAGCCTATTTGTTTGCATTGGTTGCCATGCTACTCACCGCTTTTAGCTACGCTCGCTTTAGCCGTGTATCTGAAAAGCCAGGTTCAGCTTATACCTACACAGCGGAAAGCTGTGGTTCATCTCTAGGTTTTTTTGTCGGGTGGTGTGCTCTTTTAGATTACATCCTGTTACCACTGATCAATGCTTTACTCTGTGGTATTTATCTGGAAGCAATTTTACCAGGTATCCCTTACTGGGCATGGGTGCTAATTGCCGCCAGTGTCGTTACTTTTATCAACCTTTTTAAAGTCAACTTGTTAGCTAACTTAAGCTTAATCTTTGTACTCGCACCTGTACTGTTAATGGTGTTCTTTGTTTACTTGGTCATTCATGGCGTGAGTAGCACTCAAGGCTCTGAACATGTTTTAACCCTTGCGCCACTGTTTCATGGAAATACTCATCTACTGCCTCTTGTTGCGGGAGCATCCATTTTGTGTTTTTCGTTCTTGGGGTTTGATGCCGTTACAACACTATCTCATGAAACCAAAGATCCTAAACGCAATATTCCACGTGCCGTAATGTTAACAACACTGATTGGTGGTGTGATTTTCTTTACCGCAGCGTGGTTTATCCAACTGTATTTCCCAACCAATGCACAATTTAAACACCCCGATGAAGCACTCCCTGAAATTGTACTGTATGTGGGCGGCGCGCTATTTCAATCGGTGTTCCTAACAGGGCAAATCATGAACACCGTTGCGTCTGGCTTAGCCAGTCATGCCAGTGCTTCACGCCTGATTTACATCATGGGGCGTGATGGTATTTTCCATAAAAAAACCTTGGGCAGTATTCACCCACGTTTTGGAACACCACTGTATGCAACCCTGTTCATTGGACTTGTCTCTTTAAGTGCAATTTTCCTTGATCTTGCTCAAGTGGTAAACCTGATTAGTTTTGGGGCTTTGGTTGCCTTTACTGCAGTTAATTTTTCAGTCTTTATGCAATTCTATGTGCGTAACAAGCAGCGCCAAGGACTAAAAAATAAATTTTTTAATGCCATACTCCCACTGATTTCTGTTGCCGCCATTGTGTGCTTATGGATGAATCTTGAAAAATCTGCACTGACTTTTGGTGGTATGTGGCTTGGGGTTGGCATTGTGTTCTTTATCTATAAAAAAGCAAAAAAACAATCAATTGCGATTAGCAATGCTTATTAATTCAATCAAGTGAGTATCAAAATGCAAAAACTGGTTAACAAACCTAACTTGCTGGAAGATGTTGAATTCAAAGTCAGTATCAACCAGTTGAATGGCAAAGACTGGAACTGGGTTAATCCCAACAAGGCACCAATCGAGAGTCCTGCCAACTACTACGAAAGTTCTTTGGCTGAATGGCAAACTTTCGATGCGCTCAATAGCAATACAGAATGTGATGTTGTCGTGATTGGTGCTGGGCTTTTGGGCTCATCAACTGCACTGCATCTGGCGGAACAAGGTGTTGAAACCATCCTGCTCGACAAAGACCGTATTGGCAGTGCCGCTTCTGGACGCAATGGCGGGCAGCTCACTCCTGGGCTTGCACGCTGGGAAGCTGAAGAAATGATTGAACACTTTAGCTATGAAGATGCAAAGCGTCTCTGGAAATTCACTTCTGTTGAAGCCATGCAATTAATTGACAATATTGCTGCCAAATACCAGCTCAATTTACAGCGCAAACGCGGCCATATTACCGCAGCTGTGCATGAAGGACATTTGGTTGCCTTAACTCAAGGCTCAGATGCACGCAAATATTTAGGTGAAAACCACACGCATGTTGTCGGAAAACACGAGCTGTTCGATCATGTCAAATCAGAAAGTTATTTTGGTGGGCTAATTGATCGTTTAGGTGGGCACATTCATCCGTTGGCACTCAATCGAGGCATTGCTTACGGCTTCTTGCAAAATGGTGGCGCCATCTACGAACGTACCGAAGTGACCGAAATTGAAGAACGTGATGACGGCATTTATGTACATACGGCTCATGGTACGATCAAGGCGCGTAAAAGTGTGGTGATTGGGGTACATCATGCATCTTTCAAATTATTACCACAGCATAATCAAACCACGATTCCATTTTATACGTATGTGAGTACCACAGCACCACTCGAAATTGATTTAAGTGAGCTATTACCCAGTGATCATCCTGTGTATGACACCCAGTTCCAGATTGACTACTATCGCGGAGTCAGCAAAAACCGCCTACTCTTTGGAGGACAAGGTACAGGAAGTTGCTGGAGTCCAGAAAAAACCTACCAATACCTGCTAGGGCGCATTAATAGCGTTTTCCCGCAACTTAAGCAGGTTGAACTCGATTTTGTTTGGAGTGGTACAACTGATTTAACTGTAAATGGTGCGACTGACAGTCGTAAATTTGGCAATAAATTCCCAATTTATGCAGTACATGGCTGGAGTGGTCATGGTGTCGCACAAACTGTTCGAATTGGCAAAGCCATTGCTGATGATTTTGTTGGACAAGCCAAAGATTTTGAAATGCTCACGAAAATTCAGCACAAAGATATCACCTTTGGCCGAGCATTAGCACCACTGGTAATTCCTGTAGCAAAAGGTGCTTATGGTTTAGGGGCAATGATGAACCCTGGCAAGATGGTTTCCTTTTAATTGTCAGTATCCTGTTTTACCCATAATAAAAAAGCCGCTATAAAAGCGGCCTTTTTATATCTACAACTTATTAACCAAGTTTTTTAGTAACGTAGTCAATTGCAGATTGAACAGTTGTGATTTCGTTTGAATCTTCATCAGGAATAGTGATGTCGAAGTCATTTTCGAAAGACATAACAAGTTCTACTAGATCTAAAGAGTCAGCACCCAAATCATCTGTGAAAGATGCTTCGTTTTTGATCTCTTCAGCGCGTAAACCTAATTGTTCAGCGACTGCTTGCTTTACACGTTGTTCGATATCGCTCACAGGAATTCTCCTCATTGCTTGCGGCGTTTTTTAATGCCGTTAGTTTAATTGAATATAAAAAATTTTAAAAGTTTAATAGCTTAGGATTAAGCCATGTATAACCCACCATTTACATGTAACACAGTACCTGTAATGTAACTGGATTTTTCACCCGCAAGGAAGCTGACCGCATTTGCGATGTCTTGAGGTTCGCCTAGACGACCAAGTGCAACTTGCTCACTCATTTTCTTACGAATTTCTTCGCTCAACTGGTCAGTCATTTCAGTTGCAATAAAACCTGGCGCAACACAGTTCACCGTAATTTGACGGCTACCCATTTCTTTAGCTAGGCTACGACTGAATGCCTCAATCCCTGCTTTAGCAGCAGAATAGTTGGCTTGACCAGGGTTCGCAAAATGCGCAACCACTGAACTAATATTAATAATACGACCGAAACGTGCGCGGGTCATTCCCTTCAATACACGTTTAGATAGACGATAAACCGCTTTTAAATGGATGTTTAAAATATCATCCCAGTCATCTTCTGACATACGCAATAATAAATTATCACGAGTAATACCAGCATTATTGACCAATACCAGCACTGAACCATATTTTTGTTCAATATCTGAAACCAATTGCTCAATTGCTTCGGCATTGCGCACATCAAGCACAGCACCTGCACCATTTTCAGCAAATTGCTGAGTTAATTTTTCTGCGCCAGCTTCAGAAGTCGCTGTACCTACCACAAAAAAACCATCTTGGATGAGTTGTTGAGCAATCGCAGCACCAATACCACGGCTTGCGCCTGTAACTAATGCAACTTTTCGTTCTTGTGTCATGCAATTTTTCCTTCAGCCACTAAAACAGCATTTAGGGCATCTTCAATGCGACTCTTACTATCAATCGCAAATGTTTTTTCAATGTTTGGTAAACGTTTTGCCAAATTGCTCAATACTGTACCTGGACCACATTCAACAATATAACTAATACCTTGATCTTGTAGATACTGCATGGTCTTCGTCCATTGTACAGATTGGTACAATTGTGCAGTCAAAGCTTGACGTAGCTGAGCAACATCGGTGGCTGCCTGAGCATTTACATTTTGTATTACAGGAATACGTGGTAGCTCAATGGCAGTTTGTTCCAAAGCCTCTGCAAATTGCTCAGCAGCAGGTTTCATCAATGAACAATGCGATGGCACAGACACAGGTAATGCAATTGCCTTGCCATTTTGAGCTTTCGCTTCAGCCATAACCGCTTGTACAAGCGCTGCCGTACCTGCAATCACGACCTGACCCTGTGAATTGTAGTTAGCCGCTTCAACTGAACCCTCAGCATTGGCACTTGCTTGTTGGCAAAGTGCAACGACCTGATCATCAGCCAGACCTAAAATAGCAGCCATCGCACCCTGACCTTGAGGTACTGCAGTTTGCATCAATTTACCGCGTAAATTAACCAATTTCACTGCATCTGCCAAGCTCATCGCTTCAGCAGCAACCAAGGCGCTATATTCGCCTAGCGAGTGGCCTGCCAAATATTTAGGTGCTACGCCCCCTAAATCCAACCAAGTACGCCACAACGCAACACTTGCGGTTAACAATACAGGCTGGGTATTTTCTGTTTGATCTAACCCTTCACCTGTTTGGGCAATCTGCCACAAATCAAAACCTAATGCTTCAGAAGCTTCTGCAAAAGTGTTCTGAACACCACTAAACTGCTCTGCAATTTCGGCGAGCATGCCGACTTTTTGTGAGCCTTGACCAGGAAACACAAATGCAGTTTTAGTTGCTTGAACTACTTGATCGAGTCGTTTAGCAGACATATAAGAATCCTTTTTTGTCTTCTCTTGAAGTTCGGTACAGCAATTTAACATTAAATTTCACGATTTTTAATTGCCAAATACAACATTTCATTCAATAAAAAAAGGGAGCTTGCGCTCCCCTTTTTGTCACTAAGCCAAGGCTTAATGCAAACCGATTATTCAGCAGATACTTTAGCGAATAATTGGCGACCACGGTATAAACCGTCTTTAGTTACGTGGTGACGACGATGAGTTTCACCAGTAGCTTGGTCTACAGTTAATGCATTCTCGGTTAAAGCGTCATGTGAACGGCGCATGTCACGGCGAGAGCGACTTTTACGGTTTTGCTGAACAGCCATGATGGCTCCTTACAGAAATCGAAAAAATGGATCAGAACAAATTCAGTTGCCTTGACTGGAAAGTATAACATACTTTATCAGTTAAGTTTACCCTTCAAACTTGCTAATACGTCAAACGGATTATCCCGTTTTTCTTCAACAACGTCCTGCACGGTCGGTCGGTGCTTATGCTCACAAACTGCATGTTTAGGAGACAATGGCACCAACAATAACAATTCATCTTCAAGTAAAGAAAGTAAATCAACAGTAGCAGGTTGATCAATCGACCCTTTTGTTGATGACTCGCTTTCACCTAAAACGATGAAATCAGCATCCTCATCCAAGCGCTCTATCAGTGACTCATCATCGATTAGTGCTAAATGAACGTCTAAAACTAAATCAACCCCAACAGTATCCAGACAACGCTGACATTCCATTGGAAGTTGGGTCTCAACGTGTGCACTCAACCAAACTATTCGGTTATATGCATCCATTGATAGTTTACAGTCTACTTGAACCCATTGATTTTCAATCGATCCAGTGGATTCACGAGCGATTCGAACAAAGCTTGACAGGGGCAGTTTTCCTGACCATGTATAGCCTTGTTCAGCCCATTTAAACGGCTCAATTTTTGCCGGAAAGGTATTTGCTGACATAATTAAGGCGACAATTCTACAAATTCATCTGAACTCTGTCAAAGTTTAAGATACAATTTTGCACTTTGAAACAGAACTATCGGGTAAATTAAGTTATGCATTTGTTGCAGCCGCAACCTAAAGTTAACACGTCATCACTTGTTCGCACCCTGCCTAACTTGGATTTCACTTTGTCTTTAGACCAAGTACAACGCTTGGCATGGTCAACATGTCAGAGTGAGGCATCGCAAGTAGATTGGCTTATATTACACTTTAATCAGTGGTTTTCCCATCACAATGTGATTTTATTCAAGGGTGAGAATGAACCCGAATATTTTCCTGCAACAGATCACGAACCTGCAAAAATCCAGTTTGCTCACGGTTTCTTTAATAGTGCATTACATGAAATCAGCCACTGGACCATTGCTGGGGCAAAGCGCCGTTTATTGCCTGACTTAGGCTACTGGTATGCACCCGATGGTCGCACTCAGGAACAGCAGAATCTATTTGAACAGGTTGAAATCATTCCTCAAGCCATCGAATGGTTGTTTGCGGTTGCCTTTGGTCGGAAATTTCGTGTGTCTTTAGATAATCTCACTGGCGACGGCGGAGATGGAACGCTGTTTAAAGACAATGTATATGCACAAGTTCAACATTACTTCTCTGGCGAAGCACGTCTTCCTCGTGATGCAGCACATTTTATTTCATGTATCTGTTTATGCACGCGCAATGGCAAAAGCTTACATGCAGATGAGTTTTGTCGTGAAATGTTAGATTAAAAATCGTTTAATAATAAACAACATTGCACACTTTTACCGAACCGTTTCATAATATAGTCATGCACAGCGCCTAGGAGAACAACAATGTTGCATTTACGAATCCACCCTGACAATCCACAACCCCGACTCATTCAACAGGCGGTTGAGCGTATTCGTGCGGGTGATGTTGTTGTGTATCCGACTGATGCTGCATATGCCATCGGTTGCCAAATTGGAAATAAAAGCGCGATGGAGCGTATTGCTCAAATTCGTAATTTGGGCGACAAACATCAATACGCCATTCTCTGTAGTGATTTATCTGACCTTGCGACCTTTGCTAAAGTCGATAATGCCACTTATCGTTTACTTAAAGCGAATACTCCAGCAGTAACCACCTATATTTTACAGGCAACTAGCGAAGTTCCACGCCGCCTGATGCACCCAAAGAAAAAAACCATTGGTTTACGTGTTCCAAGCAATCCGACCTGCCAAATGCTACTCAAAGAGCTTGGTGAACCATTATTGACCAGTACACTCATTCTTCCTGGTCAGAATGACCCGCTCGATGACCCATATGAAATCGAGATGCAGTTAGGTAAACGCATTGATGTGTTTATTGATGGTGGCTTTGGCACACTGACCACAACCAGCGTTGTCGATTTATCAGGTGATTCACCCGTTGTGATTCGTCGTGGTGTTGGTGATGTCAGCATGTTTGAATAGCGACAAATTTAACCTTTTATGATTTTTATCGGAAATATTGTGTATTTTCGTTTCATTCGAGGTGCGAATGTCATAAAATGGTAAACATTCGAGGTGTCGAAAATTATTTTATTTTCTTCCCCGTCATTTTACGCTGTAGACTCCTCATGCCTTTGAAAATTCGCGTGGCCTAATATTGCAATGAATCAAGTGCTTCACTCCACGATGGAATCTGTTCCACACATTCGTGTTCTGGATGAATGGCAAGAAACCATTCCTGAAGATTTATATATCCCTCCTGCCGCATTTGAAATTTTACTCGAGCACTTCGAGGGACCACTCGACTTTTTAATTTACCTGATTCAAAAAAATGGTTTCGACCTGCTTCAGCTCGATATTGCACCGATTGCGAGCCAGTATTTACAGTATATGGATGCCATGAAGTCGCTCAATATCGAGCTAACTGCAGACTATATGGTTATGGCAGCATTATTGGCAGATCTAAAATCACGTCTGTTATTGCCAAAACCCAAAAATATTGAATTAGAAAAAGATCCTAAACAACAACTGATTGACCGTCTAGAAACCTATTTACGTATTAAAAAGGCAGCTGAACGCCTTGGGCAATTTTCCATTCTTGAGCGTGATACCTTTAATATCAATGTCAATTTAGGGCAAAGTACCGCTGTTTACGAAGGTTATAGTGTCGATTTGCTCAAAGATGCACTGTTTTATGTCTTTAACCGCCCTGAACCTGTTGTTCATCAAGTGCAACAAGAGCCCGTTTTACTTGAAGAACGGATTGCTTATATTGAACACATGCTTGAATCAGGGAAAGTTTTAAACTTTTCTGCCCTACTCAAACCCAGTCAAGGTAAAATGGGTATGGTCGTTACCTTCATGGCAGTTTTAGAGCTCACTCGACAGCAAAAAGTTCAGATTGTTGCTACAGGGATTGAAGCGCCGCTTGCAATTCAGGGAGTGGCTGCATGAGTGTGAATAACATGACCATGTCGATTGATGAGTTGCATCATGAAGTTTTAATGCAATTAGAAGCCATTATTTTTGCCAGCGATGCGCCTGTGTCGATTGCTCGTTTAAAAGAAGCTTTTCAGAATCAATATAGCAAACAACAATTACATCAATATTTGCAGCAACTGGCTGTGTTACAGCATGGTCGCTCTATTGAGCTGATTGAAACCGCACAGGGCTTCCGTTTCCAAGTCCGCGCAAAATATCGACAGGTGATTACCCAGACTTGGCCAGAACGACCAACACGGTTATCACCTTCTCTACTCGAAACACTGGCTGTGGTGGCTTACCACCAGCCAGTAACCCGTGCAGATATTGAACAAATTCGTGGAGTGAGCAACAACAGTCAAATTTTGCGCACATTATTTGACTTTAACTGGATTAAAGAATCTGGTTTTCGTGAACTCCCTGGACGACCGGCGCTGTTGATTACAACGCCCCAATTTTTGAATGCTTTTGGTTTAGCTTCGCTAAGCCAGTTGCCTCCCCTGCAGGATGCCAAGGAAGCTTTCATGACACTTGATGCCCAAGCAGCAAAGTCGTGAATAGGTGGACTGTTGATTGATTAATTCTAAGGTTATGCTGTCATGAGTGAAAAACTACAGAAGGTTTTAGCGCGTATTGGTTTGGGTTCTCGCCGTTATATGGAAGAAGTCATTGCCGCTGGTCGTGTAAGCGTGAATGGTAAAATTGCCCAAGTGGGCGAACGCATCGAACCAACCGATGAGCTACGTATTGATGGTCGTAAAGTTCAATTCCAAATTGAAGATGAAATTCGCCGCCGCGTGTTGATTTATTACAAACCAGAAGGTGAAATCTGCTCACGTAATGATCCAGAAAAGCGCCCGACCGTGTTTGATAATTTGCCACAAATTAGCAATGATCGTTGGGTTATGGTTGGCCGTCTCGACATCAACAGTACAGGTTTATTGTTGTTTACAAACGATGGTGAACTGGCAAACCGTTTAATGCACCCTTCAAATGAAATTGAACGTGAATATGCCGTGCGTGTTATGGGTGAAGTCACCAAAGAAATGCGCAACAATTTACTCAAAGGTGTCACCCTTGACGATGGTCCAGCAAAATTTGAATCATTTTCTGACCTAGGTGGTGAAGGAATTAACCGCTGGTATCAAGTCGTAGTGAAAGAAGGACGTAACCGTGAAGTACGTCGTCTATTTGAATCTCAAGGCTTAAAAGTCAGCCGTTTGTTGCGTACCCGCTATGGCTCAGTCATGCTACCGCGTGAATTACGTACAGGACGTTGGATGGAACTGGATAAGCAAGATATTGACAATTTGGTCAAACAGGTTGAATTGAAACCACGTCAAGGTACTGGTTTATATGGTATGGCAAAACGTCGTGCCGAGCGTATGACTGAAAAACCAATGGCAGCGCGTCGTGGTGGTTTCCTCCGTCAACAGCGTCGTGACAACGAGGCTCCACAACCACCACAGCAGGCGAACCCTTCTAGCAGAAATGATGGACAACGTAAGCCTGCAGGTCAAGGTAAGAGCTTCAAAAAATAATATGTTGACTCACCTTTATGCCTTGATTTGAGGCATAAAGGTTCTCCCCGCATCAAATATTTTTAGAATAATATTTAAAATCTCATCACTTATTTATGGCTTCTCTTTCACGAGAGTTAAATTCTCCAAACTCTAGTTTGGTTATATTCTAGTACCCTATCCAATATCCTAATATCGATATAATCTTAAGCAAGTAGACTTACAGCAAAATTTGACTGAAGTGCAGCATGTTTTAAAAATGATGCAACAATAGATCGAAACCTTCAAACAAACGAACCACTAAAATTCAAAACAGCCACAAAAAAAGATGAGCCATATGACTCACCTTTTTGACTTGCAATCAAACTACAAGAACAGGGACATCAATCCACAAGGTATCAGGGAAATGTTCCGACAAATAAGCTTTAAGCAACTGCCGTGTATCTTTAGCAATGATCTCATCTTGTGAGTCATCATTGAGATTATAGGCCAGTGCATACAATGGAATCTGACGTACTTTTAAGGCTTCAAGACTCAGTAAGGTATGGTTAATACTGCCCAAACGTCCTGAAGACACTAAGACCACAGGATAACCCTGTTGTTTAACAAAATCGATGGTCAACAAACGGCGAGTTAAAGGCACCATCAAACCACCTGCACCTTCCAATAACACGACGTCATAGCGCTGTGCCAAAGTTTCAGTTGCTGCATTGATTTTGACAAAATCAATCTCACGTCCATCCAGTTCACTAGCCAAATGCGGCGATGCCGGATAAGTAAAAATTTCTGGCATGGTCAGCTTTTCATGATCTTCTGGCAACCAGCCTGTCGCCATGATTTCACGGTGCTTTTCCAGATCTTCAGACACATCAACATTGCCCGTCTGGATCAGTTTCTGAGTAATGACTTTTTGCTGTTGCTCTGCCAAGGTTTTCGCCAAAAATCCCGTGGCGAAGGTCTTCCCAATTCCTGTATCAATACCACTGATAAAATAAATTTGGGCGCTCATGTCAACCTCCGAGCAATGATATAAATAGGATGATAAGTCAGTGGATACTGCTGTTGTGACTGTGCTGATTTGAGCTGTGCATAATCTGCATAGAACTGCTGCAAACGCTGCTTTGTCCATGCAAAGTCACGGTTGGTTGCGGTGACACCTGTCGCTTTTAGATGTTTCAGTACATCACGCGGCTGGGCAAACTCAAGCTCTATCAGTTCCTGTTCAGCATGCACTACTTCAAAACCTTGCTGTTGCAGCAAATCTTGTAACTGCTCAAGCGAATAGTAATCCAAGCCCTGACCAATCAATTGTTTGATTTGCCATAGATTCTTTGAACCAAAGGTTGAAAAACACAACCAGCCCTGCAAGTTTAAAGCGGCATGAATTTTGGCAAAAACTGCCGATAAATCCTGCATCCATTGCAATGCCGAGCTCGACACCACCGCCGCAAGTGCATTTGGAAAAGCAATTTTTTCAGCATCACCAATACAGAACTCAACCTGCTGTTCAGGGAAAAATTCCATCACCTCAGCATACAAGTCATTGACGACATAATGCTGCACAGCAAACTGTTGCTGCAACAAGCGAGTCAGCGTACCTGAGCCACAACCGATTTCAAAAATTCGTGGCAACTGCTCAGGGCAAAACTGTTGCATCAACTGCGCCAGATGTTCACAGATCTGCTGCTGTGCCACAGCTTGTACCGTATAAGTTTCACGAGCTTTGGCAAAACGCTGTTGGATCACACTTTTATCGAGCGAAGTCATCTGATTCACAACCATTGTACCAAGGCTTCAAGCGCGTCCTGCTGGGTTTGTGCCGTCAGCGACACTCTTAACCGCGCAGCATTTTTCGGAACTGTTGGTGGGCGTACAGGCATGACATAAAAACCATGCTGCTGTAACTCTTTTGCTTTCGCAACGGCTTGATCACTCGCACCAATCACAATCGGCACAATATGCGTGGTCGATGGACTATCGTAACCACATGCCAAGACTTGCTGCTGTAAATAGTGACTGGTCTGTGCCAAATGTTGGCGCTCAGCAGTTAAACCTTGCATATGTTCAAAAATAAATTTCGTCCATGCAATATTCACAGGTGGCAAAGCAGTACTAAAAATCAGCGGGCGCATGCTATTGATCAAATAGGCTTTAATGATTGGATCACACAGCAAATAGCCGCCAACTGAAGCCATGGCTTTACCAAATGTACCGACCAAGAAATCAATCTCTTCAATACATTGATGCTGCTCTGCACAGCCCAAACCACGTTCGCCGCGCACCCCAATCGAATGTGCTTCATCGACATACAGCATGACTTTGGCAAACTGGCGTTTAATCGCTACCAATGCGGTCAGATCAGTTTCATCGCCATCCATACTGAAAATACTTTCAGTCACCACGATAATCCGCTCAATCTCGGCATCATCATGATATTTTTCAAGCAGGCTTTGTAAATGTTGCAAATCATTGTGGCGATAACGCACATATTTGGCAGCACTCAGACGAATCCCGTCAATCATACTGGCATGCACCAGTTTATCTGCCAAAATCAGGGTTTTACTGTCTGCCACCGCAGGTAAAATCCCGACATTCATGTGGTAGCCACTATTGAACAATAACGCCGCTCGCCCAGAAAATGCTTGCGACAGGCTTTGCTCCAAGTCGGCATATTCAGGGAAATTCCCTGTTAACAAACGCGATGACGAGCTGCTCAAATAGCACTCTGCCACTGGGTACTGGGCAAAAAACTGCTCGCGTAAACTTACCTCGGCAGCAAGCCCAAGATAATCATTCGATGACAGGTTCAGCATCTGCTGCCCTGCAATTTCAATGTACTGCCCATGTTGGCGGTTTTCAGTAAATTGGCGATAGTTGCCTTGTTGTTTTAACTGGTCAAGCTGTACTGCATAGTGTTCAAGCAGGGACATTCGCTTCTCCTGAGGTTATTGCTGCGACCACCGCTTTGAGTTCACGTAATAAAACTTCTAATTCTTCGGGGCAAATTACATAAGGTGGCATGACATACACCAGTTTGCCAAATGGGCGTACCCATATGCCACGCGCTACAAATTGTTGCTGCAAGCTCACCATATTGACGACTTCGGTCAGTTCCACTACACCAATTGCACCGAGTACACGGACATCGGCCACATGTTCCAAGTCTGCAAGCGATGCCAAACCTTGTTTTAAATGTTGTTCAATACGCTGAATATTAGCTTGCCAGTCTTGGGAAAGCAGCAACTTGGTGCTTGCCACTGCCACCGCGCATGCCAATGGGTTTGCCATAAAGGTGGGGCCATGCATAAACACACCTGCTTCACCTTTAGAAATGGTTTCTGCCACATGTCGCGTGGTCAAGGTTGCAGCCAGTGTCATATAGCCACCCGTTAGCCCTTTACCAATACACATAATGTCAGGCTCAACACCCGCATGTTCCCATGCAAAGAGTTTACCTGTACGTCCAAAACCTGTGGCGATTTCATCAAAAATCAGCAAAATATTATATTTCAGGCAAAGCAGTTTGGCTTGGCGCAAATATTCGGGATGATAAAAACGCATCCCGCCCGCACCTTGTACAATTGGTTCAATAATCAGTGCCGCAATATTTTGGTGCTGTTGCTCCAAGGTTTGCGCCAGTTCAGCAATATCCTGAGCATCCCATTCCCCATCAAAACGGCTTTGTGGCGCTGGAACAAAATAACGAATCGGCAAAGATGAACCGAAAATCTGATGCATACCCGTAACAGGGTCACAGACCGACATGGCATTCCATGTATCGCCGTGATAGCCCGAACGCGTGGTAATAAAATTGGTTTTTTGTGGCTTGCCTTGCGCTGTCCAGTACTGCACTGCCATTTTCAGTGCAACTTCAACCGATACTGAACCCGAGTCTGCATAGAAGATTTTATCTAGTGATGGCGGCACAATTTCGAGCAGTGCCTTACCCAGCTCAATCGCTGGGTCGTGGGTAAATCCCCCGAACATGATATGTGACATACATTGTAACTGATCAGTGACTGCCTGATTCAGCACGGGATGATTGTAACCATGAATCGCACACCACCAAGAGGACATACCATCGATGAGTTGACGACCATCATCCAGTTCAATGGTCGATGCAAAAGCTTGCTTAACCTTAAATGTGGGTAATGGATTAATCATTGATGTATATGGATGCCATAAGTGTTGTGCATCAAATAAATCTGTCATCCAAAACCACCTTTTTTAACCTCAATGGCATTGATGTTAATCCGTTTCTAGCATGGATGCCATTGCCAGATCAGTCAAATTCAGGCAAACGACGCTTCAGTCAGAAATTGACAAATTTGTTCAGCAGCAAGCACTGGATGGGTCACAGGAAAGGCATGGCTCAGTTCTGGTAACATCGTGATATGTGGTGCTTTAACAACAAAATCAGGGGCTTTTTGTGCAATCTGGCAAGGAACGACTGCATCCTGTTGCGTAAAGACAAAATAAGCCGAATTGGCATATTGCAACCATTTATCGACCAAGTTTAGATCCCGTAACAGAATCAAGCCTTGCAATAACAACTCATTTTCTGGGGGATTGGCAGTATTTTGCAAACTCAGCCAGTGCTGTTTTGCTTGAGCATCACCGCGGCAAATGTTCAGATAAAAACGCTTGAGAGTCGCTTGAGGATTTTGCTGAAAGGCTTGGAAAAACTGAGTAAATTCAGTTTCAGGCATGGCACAAGACCAGTTTTCCTGTGCCACAAAACACGGATTACTCGCCAAGTTAATCAGTGTTTTTTGCTGTCCTGTGAGTTGTTGATAGGCATCGACCAGTAACAGTGCCAATTGTCCGCCCAGTGACCAGCCGATGATTACATCCACCTCAGTAACACGGGCAAGCATCTGCTGTTTTTGAGTAAGATCAAACCAGTCAAAAATATCCGCTAGTTCCACCCGATGCCCAACTTGCTGTAATGCCTGTTGCAATGGCATGAGGGGTGCAGTTCCTACACCCCAACCTGTAATCAGCAAGATTTTCTTTAGCATCGATCTGTTCTCATCTACAACGATATGCGTAGCAGTATAAGACAAAGCCTTTATGATCGATGTGCAAGATCTACCATTTTTACCCTAACTAGCACAGTGCAGAGCTTACTTCTGGTTGCTGCACTGCTTGCTGTGCAGGCGCTGCGATCACACTCATTTTTGCCTCAGCTAAGGTCTGTGGACAGTCGCGATTGAAATGTGTTCCACGACTTTCCTGACGTTGTAAGGCACTATGCACCATCAACATTGCAGTCAAAAGCATTGGATATTGCTGCTCGGTCATTAGCCACCAGTGATTAAGCTGTGCATACAAATATTGCATGCCTGTAAAGTCACGCTGAATACCAAAATACTGGGTCATTTTTTGCTGCAATGTTGCAACATCAAAATCATCTTCCAGTTCAAACTGTGTAGAAACAGCAGTGAAATTTGGTTGTACCAGTTCTGCTTCGGCTTTCGGGACTTGCCACTCATCTTGCTGAACAATCGCGTGTGCAACATCACGTCCCATCACCATACATTCAAGCAATGAGTTACTGGCTAAACGGTTCGCACCATGTAAACCTGTACATGCCACTTCCCCGATCGCAAACAGGTTTTCAATATCAGTATGCCCAATCGCATCAGTGAGCACACCACCACAGGCATAATGCGCTGCAGGTGCAACAGGAATTGGTTGCTGACTAATATCTAAACCTTGCTCAAGACAATGCTGATAAATCGATGGAAAATGCTCGGTAATAAAAGCTTTTTCCAAATGGGTCATATCCAGTAAAACTGGCTGTTGCTGCTGTTTCTGGATTTGATCGGCAATGGCGCGCGCCACGATATCACGAGGAGCAAGTTCCAGACGCTCATCATAGGCAGGCATAAAACGCTCACCTTGCTGATTACGCAAGATACCGCCTTCACCACGCAACGCTTCAGAAATCAGGAAAGTTTTACTACCTTTAAGCGCCAATGCCGTTGGGTGGAATTGGATAAATTCCAGATTTGCCACACGACAGCCTGCTTGCCATGCCAATGCCACGCCATCGCCTGTTGAAGTCTCAGGATTGGTGGTGAGTTCAAACAGCTGACCTGTGCCACCTGTCGCTAAAATCACATATTTGGCAAATACTTGTACTGATTGTTGTGCTGAATCTTTTAACTCAGCTCCATAACAACGCTGATCTTCAACATACAACTGCTGTAAGCGGTGTTCAGTCAAACAGGTCACATTGTTTTTTTGCGCCAATTGCTGTTGCAAAGTCTGCGTGACTGACCAGCCTGTATGATCGGCAGCATGCACGATACGGCGATGCCCATGCCCACCTTCACGAGTCAAATGTAAATTTTTCTCATGGTAGGTAAATGGCACACCAGACTGACACAACCAGTCAATCGCCTCAGCCGCATGCGCTAAAATATGTGTAGTATTCTCTATATGACAGAGTCCCGCACCTGCGACTAATGTATCTTGAACATGTTCAGCCACAGTATCTTGCGGATCAAGTACTGCTGCGATACCACCTTGAGCCATATTGCTGGAACAGGTGTTTAAATCCTGTTTTGCGAGTAAGGCAATTTTGAACTGTTCAGGCAAGGACAGGGCAACGGTCAAACCCGCTAAACCTGCCCCAACAATTAAAACATCATAATGCTGAATATTTTGCTTCATATTGCGTTGCCAGCCATTGTTGAAATTGGGCTAAACCCGCACCCAATTGTTGCTGTTGATGGTAGTTTTTGTAGGCTTCAGAGAAATCTAGCATCCGTTGGATTGGTGCACGTGCTTCTTCGATGAGCGCGGCATCAAGCTGGACTTGCTGACTTTGATTACGTAAAACTTCTGCACAAGCCGCCAAGCCATTCATTGCCATCCACGGGCAAAATGCACAAGATTTACAGGTTGCACCATTGCCTGCTGTGGGTGCAGCAATAAAGGTTTTATGTGGAGCTTGTTTTTGCATTTCGTGCAAAATGCCCTGATCAGTTGCCACAATAAACTCATGTTCGGGACGCTGTACTGCAGCATTGAGTAATTTACTGGTTGAGCCCACCACATCGGCTTGTGCTACAACTTCAGCAGGTGATTCTGGATGCACCAACACAATCGCTTCAGGATGCTGCTGTTTCAAATGAGTCAGCTCAATACCCTTAAACTCGTTATGAACGATACATGAACCTTGCCAGAGCAGCATGTCTGCGCCTGTTTTATTTTGGATATATTGCCCAAGGTGACGGTCAGGTCCCCAAATAATTTTTTTGCCCTGACTGTGCAAATACTCAACAATTTCAATCGCAATAGATGACGTGACCACCCAATCTGCATGCGCTTTGACTTCCGCACTGGTGTTAGCATAAACCACGACTGTACGGTCAGGGTGCGCATCACAAAATTGTTTAAATTCATCCGCTGGGCAGCCCAAATCTAGCGAACAGGTCGCTTCCAGATCTGGCATGAGTACCGTTTTTTGCGGGCTGAGAATTTTGGCAGTTTCACCCATAAAACGCACACCCACGACCAACAAGGTATCGGCAGGGTGATTTTTACAGAATTTTGCCATTTCCAGTGAGTCACCCACCATGCCACCTGTTGCCAAGGCTAAATCTTGCAACTCAGGTTCCACATAGTAATGTGCCACCATCACGGCATTGTGCTGTTTTAAAAGTTCACGAATTTGTTCTTGGTATTGTTGGATTTCTGTTGCATTTAATGCTGCAGGCACCTTTGCCCACGCTTCATGCAAGGTACAGGCATTGCTTTGCTGCGCCTCAGCGGCAAACTCAATATGCGTTTGCATATAATCCAAGCTTGGCTTTTCATAAGGATAGCTAGCCAAATGTTCCTTCATAACGGCATTCCAACAATGAATATGCGCACAATTATGCTCACAATGAGTATATAAATTCAAACCCTTTTTGCTCAAAAAGAGTATAATTATGCGTAAATGACTGTTGTTTATGTATTTATTTTTTATATAAGAAAACTGCTTAGAGAATATGCATAGGGGTTTTGTTTAATCCAATATTTCTCATACAATGAACCCGATAGCAACAAACATAAGACCAAAGATGCAGTCACACGTCCATTTAGAACTTTCCAAATCCCAGGAAACTGCAACCGAACTAGTTGCCGTTTTAATTGCGGTGACCAACTTTTCCGCGCGGGTACTCACCATTCAAGATGGCACTCTTTTACCTTTTGGACCATTAACCCCAATTCATCATTCATTACAAGCAGGCGCACGTGCTTGGGTTCAACAACAAACCGAGCAACCTTTGGGTTATATGGAACAACTGTATACCTTTGTTGACATCAAACGTTCGCAGGATTCTGGGCATCCAGTGGTATACATTAGTTATTTAGGATTGGTTAAAGAAGTCGATGAACAAAACCTAAAACTTGCAGCAAAATGGCATGATTGGTACGAGTATTTCCCATGGGAAGATCGTCGTACCAAAGATGCTGAACAAGTTTGTCAGCGAATTTTGCCTAAAATTCAAAACTGGGTCGACTCTGCTGCCTCGGTATACCTACGCCAAGCACGTCAACAGCGTATGAATTTATGTTGGGGGCTATCGAACTATGATTGGCTTGAAGAAAACACCCTACTCCGCTACGAGCTCATGTATGAAGTCGGGCTAATCGCCGAATCGCCATATTATGATGGTCGCCTGCCTGAATCGATTACAGGTAAAGCCATGCACAACCATCACCGTCGTGTTTTAGCCACAGCCATGTCCCGCTTACGCTCTAAATTACAATACCGCCCAGTGATTTTTGAGTTAATGCCACCCGAGTTTACCTTGTACCAATTACAACAAAGTATTCAAGCGCTCAGCGGTGTGGAATTACATAAACAGAATTTCCGCCGCCTGATACACAACCAAAACTTGGTTGAACCTACAGGTAAAGAAGCCATTCCAGAGCGTGGTCGCCCTGCACAACTTTACCGTTTTAAAGAAAATGTCTTACAAGAAAGTTTACTTTCAGGCTATAAGCTTCCCATTATGAACAACTAAGCTTCCAATTTTGATACCCAGTTAAATAGCAAACCAAGAAAATTTGCTATTTAACTCAAAATTAGCATAAATCCCAAATTGCACAAATTACCAGTCCGATTAAATACACTTAACATATTGAAATAAATTAATAAATTGACAAATACCACACTTTCACTTTTATCAAACATTCAAAAATCATGACTATTTTTGATAAAACTCAAAATTATGCCGTTTTTTAACCCTGAAAATTAATATTTGCGTGTTAGATAGTGAACAATATATACTCCGTTTGAGCATATATTGGAGAGATTCGTCATGCGTTATGCATTGCCAGATGTGTTAATTCAACCACTGGTTCAATCCGCATTAAGGGAAGACTTGGGACGACGCGGAGATATTACTTCCGAAGCCACAATTGATTCACAGCAAAATACTGAATTACATATTATTGCCCGTGAATCCGGGATTGTTTGCGGTGTTCAACTGGCCCGTCTTGCCTTTGCACTTATGAATCCAGAGATTGAGTTTACAGCACAATTGCAAGATGGAGATGTCTTAAATAAAGGCAGCATCATTGCAAGTATTCGAGGTAATGCACGAGCAATTTTGAGTGCTGAACGTACCGCTTTAAATTTTCTGACTCATTTAAGTGGTATTGCCACTACCACACATGAACTACAAAGTAGTATTTCACATACGGCTGCAAAAATTACCTGTACTCGTAAAACCATTCCTGGTTTGCGTGATGTACAAAAGTATGCCGTGCGTGTCGGTGGCGGACGCAATCACCGTATGGGACTTGATGATGCGATTTTGATTAAAGATAACCACATTGCGCTGGCAGGTGGTGACATTATTCAAACGATTCAGCGTGCCAAAGCATACGCTGGGCATTTAATTCCTGTCGAAGTTGAAGTGGATACGCTTGAACAACTTGAGCAAGTCCTGCAAGAAGGCGTTTCTTTAGTTCTGTTAGATAATATGAGTCTGGAACAGTTACGTACAGCCGTGGCAATGTGTCAAGGTAAAGCGCAAATGGAAGCCTCAGGCGGAATTACTCCAGAAACTGCACCAAGTGTTGCAGAAACAGGGGTCGATTTCTTGGCACTTGGCTATGTCACCCATAGTGCACGTTATTTGGATATTGGCTTAGACTACGTTTAAGTTAAGCCAAGATAGCTTGTAACAAAATTTAGGCATTACAAGCTATCGCATATCCTCTAGAATGGATGACATCATGTCATTTAGAGTGAGATTATGACCGTCTTGCGTACACTCTTTGCCAGCTGTACTGTTGTAGGTTTAATAACATTGAGTCCTTTCATTCTTGCCAAAGAAAGTGACAATTTACTCACTGCAATTCAAAAACAATGGGTCGGACAAAAAGCACCAGCCTTCAAATTACAAGATCAACAAGGCCAGTGGCATCAGTTATCCCAGTATAAAGGTCAATGGGTCGTTCTGTATTTTTACCCGAAAGACAACTCACCTGGTTGCACTCAAGAAGCTAACCAGTTTAAAGCTCTTTATCCGCAGTTTATTAAAAGTAATGCCGTAGTTTTAGGTGTGAGCCTTGATGATGTTAAATCACATCAAAAATTTTCTGAAAAACTGAATCTACCTTTTCCAATTTTGGCAGACCATCAACAAACTCTTGCCAAACAGTTCGGCATTATTCGGAATTTAGGTTTTATGCAGATTGCCAAGCGCGAAAGCTTCCTGCTCGACCCGAAAGGTACGATTGTTTATCATTATACTAGCGTGGATACGCAAACCCATGCCGCGCAGGTTTTGCAGGACATACAAAAATTTAACCCATAAAAAAAGCAGCCATCGAGGCTGCTTTTTTTATCGTTGCACCGTTTAAATCTGCGATTGAATATAATTTTGTAGCCCGATCAGTTCGATCAGGCGCATTTGTTTTTCCAGCCAGTAAGTATGGTCTTCTTCAGTATCTGACAACTGCTGACGTAATATGTCACGGCTAATATAATCGCCTTTCTCTTCGCAAAGTTTAATACCTTGAACCAATTTTTCACGCACATGATATTCGAGTGCAAGATCAGCTCTTAGGCAGCTCACCACATCGGTTCCAACATCGACATCGTCTCGCAGCATATTGGGTGTGCCACCTAAAAACAGCACACGACGAATAATTGCATCAGCATGCGATGCTTCTTCATGCATTTCATGATCAATGCGTTCGTAGATTTTGCTTAAACCCCAGTCATCGTACATACGTGAATGGATCAGGTATTGATCACGAGCAGCCAGTTCGCCACCGATCAACATATTTAAATAGTCTATGACTTCTGGATTGCCACGCATGGTGAATTTCTCCTGTGAATATAAATTTTAGTATGCAAGGTTTAAACTAAAAAAGCAAAAAATAAGATTTATAAGTATATGATTTTTCATAACATTAAAATGAGAAACATACGCATTTATATTTCAACTTGGCTGATTTTCTAATCTAAAAATAAGCCCTTAAGATATTTTAAGGGCTTATTCGCGCAGGGTCTGAAGTTACAAATTTCAACATTCTGCCATCAAAAACCAATATGCTTTTATTCAGGAATCACCTGTTGACCATATTCAGCCATTAAGGTTAGAAATTCAGATTCGCTCAAGACCTGTATGCCGAGTTTTTCAGCTTTTTCCAGTTTAGAGCCCGCTTTTTCACCTGCAACTACACATTTTGTTTTACTCGAGACACTACCACTGACACGAGCACCGAGTGCCTGTAGCATTTGAGTGGCTTGATCACGCGTAAATTGCTGCAATGTTCCTGTCAGTACCCAGCTTTCACCATTTAAGGGTTGGCGTGTCGGTGCAGTAGGTGCATCCCATGTCAAACCAGCAGCCAGCAGGCGCTCTACGACTTCAATATTATGCTGTGCCTGAAAGAAATCCACGATCCATTCTGCAGTAATATCACCAACATCAGGGGTTTTCTTGAGCGTTTCAATATCGGCTTGACGCAGAGCGTCAAAAGTCTGGAAGGTATTGGCAAGCATCCGCGCAGTGGTTTCCCCCACACCACGAATGCCTAGCGCATAAATAAAACGTGCTAGTGTAGTTTTCTTGCTGGCATCAATCGCATCAAAGAGATTTTGGACTGATTTCTCACCCATTTTTTCAATACCGAGCATCGTTTCACGATGCTGATGCAACTGGTAAATATCAGACACATCATTAAGCAAATTCAGATGCAGCAAGGACTCGACCCAACGATCTCCCAAGCCTTCAATATCCAGTGCCTTACGCGAAACAAAGTGACGAATGGCTTCGATACGCTGTGCCGCACAGTACAAACCACCTGAACAACGCGCCAAAGCCTCCCCTTCTGGCATCACGACAGGCGAATCACAGACTGGGCACTGACTTGGTAGCACTATTTCTACAGCATCATTTGGGCGAAATTCAGGCCAGACCTTCTCGACTTTGGGAATAACGTCTCCTGTACGATAGACACTCACGGTATCCCCTACACGAACATCCAAACGGTGAATTTCACCGATGTTGTGCAAGGTGACATTAGATACCGTTACACCACCCACAAATACAGGATTTAAACGTGCAACTGGAGTAAGTGTGCCTGTACGTCCAACTTGCCAGTCAATTTGGTCAACTGTCGTCAGCGCAGCAACCGCAGGAAATTTATAGGCAGTTGCCCAGCGAGGTTCACGACTTAAAAAACCCAATTGCTGTTGCTGTTTCAGGCTATCAACTTTAATGACCATACCATCAATTTCGACAGACAAATCAGGGCGCTCCTGCTGAATCTGCTGATATTTTTCTTGAACGTCCTGAATCGACTGACATAAAAATTGGCGTTCTGCGATTTCAAAGCCCATTTTGGTCAACCATATCAAGCTTTCATGCATGGATGCCAAATGATGTTGTGGTTCGCACTGCGCAATCCCATACGCATAAAATGCCAATGGGCGGGATGCCGCAATTTCAGGATCAAGCTGACGCAAACTTCCTGCCGCAGCATTACGCGGATTGGCAAAAGTTTTTTCACCGCGTGCTTGCTGATCCGCATTGAGTTTTTCAAACCCCGATTTTGGCATCAACACTTCGCCACGGACTTCGAGCAACTCTGGAATTTTAATGTCTGTGCTATATAAAAACTTAGGTAGGTTACGAATGGTTTTAACATTTTGGGTAATATCTTCACCTGTTTCGCCATCACCACGCGTTACGCCACGGACTAAAACTCCATGTTCATACCATAGAGAAATGGCAAGACCATCCAGTTTTAACTCGACATCATACAAAATTTCCTGATTTGGCAAACGCTCTTCAACACGGCGAGCAAAAGCGAACAAATCTTCTTGGTTAAATACATTGCCAAGCGACAACATCGGTACGGCGTGGGTCACACTTTCAAATTTGCTCAGTGCTTGCCCACCCACTTTCAGAGTTGGAGTATCTTGCTGAACCAGTTCAGGATATTGCTGTTCTAATGCCTTAAGTTGATGAAAGAGGTGATCGTATTCACTGTCTGAAATGCTGGGTTGATCCATTACATAATAGGCATGATTATGCTTTGCCAGAATTTGAATCAGTTGTCGCATCTGCGCAATGACTGCGGTTGTATCCACCATAAAAAAATCACCATATAAAAGGGCGGACATAGTCCACCCTGAAGTCTAAAATCAGCGCTTTTTAGTTGCTCTGTGCCGCTTGCGGTTTGTAATCAATAATTTGATGGCGCCAGTGTTCTTTGAGTTGCTGAGTCAGTTCACAACTGTTTTCATCAAATACTTTCCCATCGATATCACGGGCAATCAGATTGGCAATACTGACCATCATATCAAAACCTGCTTGTGCGTGCGGGTTTGGCAAGGTCAAGAAAAAGGCAAAGCCCTGTACCTGCTCAGCAGATAAAGTTTCCAAGTCAAAACCCGCTGGGCCTTCATCGGTAACACGCAATACCGAAAACATCAGCGGACTTTCTTCTTCTTCGGTATTTTCATAACGATGGAAACAAGATAACTCACCAAAGCGCAGGCCGTATTTGAGTAAAACTTTCAAGGCACGATCCCCTGACAATACACGGCGTGGGTTCGGATACACATTTAAGGCAAAAATATATTCGGCATTGGACAAGGCACTTTCATCGTCATAGCGCTGCTGTTCATGCAAATGCATGTCCAAAATCGAGCTCTCTTCATCAAACTCTGCAATTGCAACGGTTTCAATGTCTGGGTTCAAGCTGAGTACTGGAGCAGGTTCAGCTTTTTTCTCATCATTATTGATAGCTGGATCAGTCTGCTCTACCGTTTCGGGCTGCTTTTGTTCTTGCTCTTGCGCAGGCTTCTCTGTTTTTTCCAGAACAAGCTGACTTGGCTCAGGCTCTGCTTTTTTTGCTGGCTCAACTTCAGGGGCAGTGCTGGTTTCCTCTGAATCATCGGCATCTAAATGTGGTTCAATGCGTTGCTCTAATGCCTGTGCAGCCGAAAGCTGATCACGCACAAAACGAGGAATCACAGGCTGATGGGTTTCAGGGTTAATGTGTAATTCCGATTCGAGCGAAGGCACATATTCTTTTGGCTTTCGTAACAGCAAAAACAACCCCAATAAAATAATCGCAACCGCGATCACAATACCTACGATTGTGGTGATTTCCATACTATGACTCCGCAACTAACCCGTATTCTTTCGCTTCTTCTAAATTCACAGTGACCAATTTTGATGTTCCTGGCTCAGGCATTGTAACACCCAATAAATCCGTCGCCATGGTCATTGCCAGTTTATTATGTGTGATGTAAACAAATTGTACCTGTTCGGACAATTCTTTGACCAAATTACAAAAACGCTGCACGTTAGCATCATCTAATGGAGCATCGACTTCATCCAGTACACAAAACGGTGCTGGATTAAGACGAAAAATGGCAAATACCAATGCCAACGCTGTCAGGGCTTTTTCTCCACCCGACAATAATGCCAGAGAACTGTTACGTTTCCCTGGCGGTCGAGCCATTAGTTTTACACCCGATTGCCAGTCATCTTCCAGACTTAAACTCGCTTCACCACCATTAAACACTTTTGGAAATAAATCCTGCAACTCATGATTGATCTGTTCAAAAGTTTGCATAAATAACTTACGCGTTTCCTGATCAATACTTTTCATGGCATGTTGCAACTGCTCCACGGTATTTTGCAGATCCTGCATCTGATGGGTCAATTCGTCATAACGCTCAGCAACTTCTTCATATTCCTGCGATGCTGCCAGATTCACCGCCCCGATTTTATCAAACTGCTGTTGGGCTTTTTGTAGTTGTGTCTGATATGCCACCAGTTCAATTTCAACGCTTTTCAATGGTTCAGCATTTAACTGTTCTAACTGCTCGGTATAATGTGTCAGGTCAGATTTTGCAGCTTGCCATGCCAGTCGTTTTTGTTCAAGCAATTCACGTACTTGTTCATCCTGCTGCTGTAGCTGATGGCGCTGCTGAGTCAAATGCTGCTGCTTTTCTTGCACAGTATTCAGTTCAAGCTGCCATTCTTTCCATTGTTTTTCTAGCACGGTAGTTTGCTGTTGCTGCTCTTCAAGTTGCGCTTGCAAGCTCGGTAATTCAAGCTGTATAGGTTGTAACACACTTTGTGCTTGCTGAAGCTGCTGCACACACTGTGCATATTGGCTTTTGAGAAAACTTAAATCTTTTTCAAGCAGCTCGATCTGTTGCTGTTGCTGTTGCAACTGTTGCTTACTGTCTTGCAACTGACCTTGTACCTGCTGACGCTGCTGTTGCTGTTGTTCACATTGCTCAGCCAGTTCATCCACCTGAAACTGTAAGGTTTTATAGTTTGGTAACGCCTGTTCCAGCCTGATTGCCAGCGCATGTAGATCGATCTCCAGATCGTCCTTTTGCATGGCATCTTCTTCGATTTGCAAATCCAACTGTTGTAACTGCACCTGCAATTGTGTCTGCTGTACAGCAAAAGCCTGCTGGGCACTATGTAATTTAGCAACCTGAACATCCAGTTGTTGTTGTTGCTGGCGTAGTTTTTTACTGTGCTGCTGCTGCTCTTGAATCTGCTGTTGAGTTTCTTTTAACGTCTGTTCAGCCAAAGTGCTCTGTTGTTGCAGTTGCTGTAATTGTTGCTGCCCCTCTGCCAGTTCTTGCTCAATTTCCTGCAAGCGAATACGGTGACTCAATGCACCTTGTGCTGCCTGACTCTGTTCGTCATAGAGCAGCCCAATCACCCAGCCTTGCCCAAGCAAATAACCATCCAGACTGAGCAAGGTCTGACCTGTCTGTAATTGTTTCTGCAAAGCCAGCGCCTGAGTAAAATCAGGCGCAATAGCAACCTGTTGCCATAGGGAGTTTTGAGGATAGGCAATCCAGCTGGCCAGTGTTGGCAAACCGAAAAGTTCAGTCTGCACAGTCGTTTCAGTGATGTGCAGTTGCCGTGCCTGCTCAGGATGGAACGACTCTGCTTCTGACAACACATGAGCCGATAACCACTGCGCCAGATATTTTTCCACCAATCCTGCATGCGCTTTAGCAACGTCTTGTAACTGTAAAACCTGCATCAGCTGCTGTGCCGCTGACTGCTGTTTTGGCTGTTGCTTGGTCATCAGTTTTTGCAGGTTATTTTGTTCTGCCTGCAAAATCTTGAGTTGTGACTGTTGGGCAGAAAGCTGTTGCTGCTGCTGTTGAACGGCTTGTTGCTGCTGTTGTTTTTGCTGTTCAAGCATCTGTAACTGTTGTTCAGTTTGCTGCACTTGCTCGGCAACGCTGTGCTGTTGCTCAGTAAAATCTTCCAGTTCAGGCTGAGTAACTTGGGCTTTGACTTGCTGATATTGCTGTGCCAGCGTTTCCTTTTGGTGTTCTAAACGTAAAAGGTTTTTATTAAGCTGCTCCAGTTGTGACTGCATTTGGGCATGTTTTTGCTGTTGCTGCTCAACTTGGCTTCTGACCTGCTGATACTGTTGCAATGCAGTTTGATACTGTGCAGACAAGTCTGAATTTTGCTGCTGTTGCTGCTGATCATTCTGCTCAGCCTGTTGTACGCTTTCCGCCAATTGCTCACATTGTTCATGCAAGGTATCCAGTTGCATTTCAGTCAATTGCAACTGTTCTTTCAACTGCATTTTTTGCTTTTCAAGCTGTGAAATTTGTTGACTATTCTGTAGCTGTAAAGCTTGTTTTTGTTCAACATTGAGCTGAAGTTCAGACAGTTTTTTCTCGGCGGTTTGCCATGCTTGTTGTAACGGGGTGGACTGCTGAATCAGACGCTGAAACAAACCACTGGTTTCAGTCAGGTCATGCTCAACCGTATTCAGTTCCGAACGCACCAGTTTAAACTGCTCACCGAACTCGGTCATTTGGGCAGTATATTCCTGTTGCAAACGCTGGCTTTGCTGACACTGGAACGACAGAATTTCTATTTTTAAGGTACGAACTTGCTGTTCAAGTTGTTTATATTGAACCGCTGCTTCTGACTGGCGCTTTAGGGTTTTCAGCTGGGCTTTCAACTCGTAGGCAATATCTTCCAGACGCTCCAAGTTTTGCGTGGTATGTTCCAGATGTTGCAGGGTTTCACGGCGACGTGCCTGATAACGTGACACCCCTGCCGCTTCTTCTACAAATACGCGCATTTCTTCAGGTTTGGCATCCACCAAACGGTTAATCATACCCTGTTCAATAATCGCATAAGAACGGGGCCCAAGCCCTGTTCCCAAGAAAATATCGGTAATATCACGGCGGCGACAGCGCGTACCATTCAGAAAATATTCGGATTTTCCCTCTCGCGTTACCTGTCGGCGCACAGCCAGTTCATTGTAGGCATTGTACATGCCGCCGAGTTTGCCATAGGTATTTTCAAAACGTAGCTCGACACTCGCCACGCCCACAGGTTTACGTTTGGCGGTTCCCGTAAAAATCACGTCCTGCATACTACCGCCACGTAACTGGCGTGCACTGGATTCGCCCATGACCCAGCGAATGGCATCAATGACGTTGGATTTACCACAACCATTCGGCCCCACAATCGCACTACGGTTGGCTTTAAATTGTAATGTGGTACTGTCGGCAAACGATTTGAAGCCTGAGAGTTTTAAACTGCTTAAACGCATACTGTCCTAATTTAATGACGTGAGCGACGTGCCCATGCCAACTCAATCTGTTTCATTCGTGTCAGGGAGTCCAACACAAGCCCTCGCAAGTGTCGGCAAAAATCATGCATAAATAAAGTGGCTTGTTGCAAATTTCGGGTCAAAATAGCATCAATCATCCATTTTATGCGATTAAAGGTTTCTTCCAAATCACGCCGAGAGGTATTCAGGATTAAAAAATAACAACGGCGTAGTGCAGGAAATAAGTCATGAAAAAATTGAGTAAAATATAAATTATGAAACTGCCCTGCATGATTCAACAGAAAATAAAACCATAAATCATAAAATTGTTCAGACTGCATCTGTTTGACATGCAATGTTAACTGTTGCTCAAGCTGCTGAATTTTTTGTTTTTCACTGGATACATCATGATAAATAAAACACTGAATCAACTGGCTCAGCAGCATGTCACAGCTTTCAAATAACTGATTGACCTGCTCGGTGCTCATTTCGGTAACTATGGCACCACGACGCGGATAAATCTCGATTAGATGCGTACGTTGTAGTAATAACAATGCTTCACGTACCGAACCACGGCTGACCTGCATTTCTTTGGCAATCCGCAGTTCAGGAATTCGCTCGCCTTCAAGTAACTCACCTGAAATAATTTGCTGTGCAATTTGTTCGGCAATCTGTTCGGCAAGACATTGTGCGGGTTGCTGCAGCATGATTCACCTGTTTCATTTTTGATTTTGTTTTAATGTGTGGTCTGTAAAAGTTGTATCACACCCTGATAAATAAAATAACTCCCCACGGTAAAAAGTAAGCCGCTGAAGCATTTTTTCAGTGTGGCAGGTGACAAGGCATGTGCCACTTTGGCACCAAATCTGGCTGTGACAAAACTCATGATGCTAATGCCAATAAATGCATAAATATGCACATAACCAATTGCATGCGGAATCTGGATGCTCTGTTTTGCCCCAAACCACATAAACCCCAGTGCACCCGCTACCGCAATCGGAAAACCACAGGCCGCCGAGGTCGCCACTGCTTTTTGCATTACCACACCATGCTTGTTTAAGTATGGGACAGTCAGTGAACCACCGCCAATGCCAAAAATTGCTGAAGCAATCCCGATACCAGAACCCGCCAGTGCCTGTTGCCAAACTGTTGGTAATTGCTTCGAGGTATCAACCTGTTGTTTTGCACCAAAGAACATGCGCTGTGACACCCAAAGTGCAAACACGCCAATAATCAGTTGCAAACTATGCCCAGATAAAACATCGGCAACGCCTGCCCCTAAAAAAGAACCTATCACCAAACCAGGGGCAATATTACGCACCACTGACCACATCACTGCGCCTTTTTGATGATGCGCCATAATCGAGCTTAAAGAAGTAATCATAATGGTTGCAAGCGATGTACCAAGTGCCATATGCATAATCACATCAGGGGCATAATGCTGCTGGGTAAACACTATATATAAAATTGGAACAATAATCAGACCGCCACCCACACCAAACAACCCTGCGGCAAAACCTGCAATTGCACCAATCAGTAAATATATGATTAACTCCATCTTATGTTTTCCCATGAATTGTTGATTATGGATGCGGATACTCGCCAATTACAGCAGCTACTCGAACTGTCGAACTGTACCCCTGATATTGTCTTGCTGAAACATAGCACGACATCGACCAATGATGATGTGCGCGCACTTGCCCAGCAAGGCATGCATACTGCCCTTGTTTGCAGCGAAATACAAACCCAAGGTCGTGGGCAACATCAAAGGCAATGGCTGTCTCCCCAAGGCAACATCTATTTAAGCACACTCATCAACACCGAAACAGCGATTGATGGGCGCTTGGCACTTGAAGTTGCACTCAACCTACTTCACATGCCTATACTGAAAGACTTTAATTTACAAATCAAATGGCCCAATGATCTATATAGTCACCAAGGGAAATGGGGTGGTATTTTAGTCGAGCCACTTTCTGCCCATCAGGCAATTATCGGGGTTGGCATCAATATTATTACGCCGCCCGACCTGCAAAATCTGGATCAGGCAGTGACCTCATTGAGCGAACTGGGGCTGCACAATCGTAGTCGGATTGAGTTGATTCACGACATTTATGTGGCGATTCAACAGGCAGGCACATGGTTCAATCATGGCTGTTACAATTTGGCAGAGCGCTTTAATCATGTGGCAATGTTTAAAGGGCAATCGGTCAATTTCGAGCATCAACAAGGTGTTGCTGAAGGGATATTCCTCGGAATTCAAAATGATGGCGGGATTGTGCTCGATACAGCACAAGGTCAGACCGTGTATTATCAAGGACGTTTACGCCCACTTCCTTCAACACAGTAATCCGAGAATATAATGCAAAATTTATGGCTCGATATTGGTAACACACGCCTAAAATACTGGATTACCCAAGGTCAAGAGGTGATTGAACATGGCGCTGAACTGCATTTGCAATCGCCTGCCGACTTGCTACTGGGTTTAGTTCATCACTTTAAAGCACTGCAAATTCGCAGAATTGGGATTTCTTCAGTTCTAGATAAAAAAAATAATGATCGGATTAGTCGTATTTTAAAACGCCTGAATGCCCCGCTCTACATTGCCAAAGTACAGCACGAATATGCAGGCTTGCACTGTGGTTATGACGATATTCAGCAACTCGGGATTGACCGCTGGCTACAGCTTCTGGCAGTTGCTGCACCAGAGCAAGATCTGTGCGTAATTGGTTGTGGGACTGCGCTGACGATTGACCTTACACAAGGCATGCAGCATTTGGGCGGCTATATTTTACCTAATCTATATTTACAACGGAATTCACTGATTCAAAATACCAAAGGCATTAAAATTCCAGATTCGGCATTTGAGCATTTGGAACCTGGACGAACGACCGTGGATTGTGTACATCATGGTATTTTGCTCGGGCTCATTAGCACTATTCAGAAAATTCTGGAACAATCACCGCGCAAGCTGATTTTAACAGGCGGTGATGCTGCGTTATTCGCCCGTTTTTTACAAGAGTATCAACCTGTTGTAGAAACAGATTTGTTATTAAAAGGGCTGCAACATTATATTTCACACCACAAGAACAACGAATCAGTTGAGGGAACATGATGAAAAGTAATTATAAAA
The DNA here is from genome assembly GCF_054454555.1 of Acinetobacter sp. ANC 4636. Classification (NCBI taxonomy): domain Bacteria; kingdom Pseudomonadati; phylum Pseudomonadota; class Gammaproteobacteria; order Moraxellales; family Moraxellaceae; genus Acinetobacter; species Acinetobacter sp. ANC 4636. The sequence continues at coordinate 33,487 of NZ_JBTKVD010000011.1, forward strand.
TTTTATCTATACTGGCCTGTGGTCTCGCATTATCCGCTTGCCAAAGCACGACTGCACCTTCTGCACCTACTCCAACCAGTTTAGGGAGTGCAGCTTCCGAGCAATCTGTGATTGCCTACTTTTCTTCGATGCAGACAGGCGGTATTTTGTTGCTCAATGGCCGCTCTGCCGATGTCTATCGGGTGTTAATCAAACATGACGAGCGCGGTTATTGGATACAGGACTTTTATCAGGCATCACACCGCCCACAGTCTAGTCCAGTCTTGCTGACCAACCCTGCAGATTTAAACAAGATTTCCCCGACATCGGTTGTCGGTGATTTAATTCTGTATTACCGTAACGGGCAGGTCTACCAACGTGCAACCTATAATGCCCAACATCAACCAACGGGTCAGGCAACCACTTATAATCCTCAAGGCAAGCTGATCGTACAGGAAGAAAACCGTGCTGATGGTTCGTATTCGGGACGTTTCTGGTATCCAGAAACGCTGCATCAGGCGCTCAACTTTGAAATGAATAGCAAGCATCAGGTGACTATGGCAAAAGGTTGGGACCAACAACAGCATGCGATCCCTAGCAATCAGTGTTTTGCCGAAAAAACCTTAAATCCTAAAAACCAGCAAGATCAATGCTATCAGCTGCTGATGCAGATTTATCAAACAAGCGCCACTATGGCAGATTAAAGCTGCTCTTGCTCAAGTCAGATTTGGCTTGGGCATTCTTTTCTGACATTTAAAATGATGAACAACAATGAAAAAAATACTTTTAACTGCCCTATTGGCATGTACTTTGGTCACTCCCGCAGCAGTGTCGGCAAAAACCATCAACAGTACATTAGCCACATCCAGTTCAATTCAAAAAAACCAGATTATTGCCTATTTTTCACCGATTCAATTTGGCAATGAATATTCAGCCAAAGCATTAACCACAGGTTATTACCGTGTTTTATTAGACAAAAATGCACAGGGTCAGTATCTGGTACAGGATTTTTATACCCAAACCAGAACGCCACAGTCCGCTCCTTTCTGGTTGAGCAAGTCTGAAGACTTGCATAGTTTCGATCCAAATTCGGTCACAGGTGAACTCAAGCTTTATTATGCGACAGGTGAAGTATTTTTTACGACTCAATACAATAAACAGCAGCAACTCATTGGGCCTAGCCAACTGTTAAATCGTCAGGGTCAACTGCTTTCACAAGAAACCATGTCCGCTGATGGTTCAACACAAAGCGATTACTGGTATCACCCTAATGTACCTGCCTTAAAAGTAAAGTTCGATTCAAACGGGCAGATTTTACGGGCGCAAGGCTGGAACACTGAAGGTAAAGCCATTGCGGCCGACGAATGTTTTGCAGAAAAAACGCTAGAACCAAAAAACCAACTAGATACCTGTTATTTGATCATGAATTTACTGAATGATCGTAACCAGACACTTATCGAAGAGCCATAAAAAAGAGGCGCAATATGCGCCTCTTTTTTATACAGAAAATTTTATTTTTTCTGGTCGTTGCCACCAAATAATGGCCCCATACCACCACCGCCACCACCGAACTGCTTTTGCATACCGCTGAGTGAACGCATCATTTTGCCCAAACCTGACGGATTGGCAAATTTCTTCATCATTTTTGCCATTTGCGCATGTTGCTTGATCAACTTGTTGACCTCCGCAACATCCATACCACAACCTGCTGCGATACGTTTTTTACGGCTTGGGTTCATTAATTCTGGGTTACGGCGCTCTTTGAGCGTCATCGACAAGATGATGGCTTCCATCTTTTTAACTTGTTTTTCAGGGTTGGCTTGCTGAATCGCTTGCTGCAAACCTGCACCGCTCATGCCAGGCAACTTGTCCAAGAAACCCATCATGCCGCCCATTTTACTCATTTGCTCAAATTGCGTCAGCATATCTTCAAAGTTGAAGCTACCGCCTTTTTGCAATTTTTTCGCCATTTTTTCGGCTTTTTCTTTGTCGAGTTTGCGTTCAACTTCCTCAACCAAAGACAGCACGTCACCCATACCCAAAATACGCTGGGCAATACGTTCAGGGTGGAACGGTTCTAGGGCATCGAGTTTTTCACCCATACCCAAGAACTTGATTGGCTTGCCAGTAATGGCACGCACTGAAAGCGCCGCACCACCGCGTGCATCACCATCAGTTTTGGTCAAAATCACACCAGTGAGCGGCAAGGCATCATTAAAGGCTTTTGCTGTATTTGCCGCATCCTGACCCGTCATGGCATCGACCACAAACAAGGTTTCGGTTGGTTTAACTGCAGCGTGCAATTCTTTAATTTCGTCCATCATGTCTTCATCGACATGTAAACGACCTGCCGTATCGACAATCAACACATCGGCAAACTTGATTTTTGCTTGCTCAATGGCGCGATTGACAATATCAATCGGTTTTTCATCTGCACTTGATGAAATAAATTCTGCACCGACTTCGGCTGAAACCGTTTCTAACTGTTTAATCGCTGCTGGGCGATAAACGTCGGCAGAAACAGTCATGACTTTTTTCTTTTGGCGTTCTTTTAAGAAGCGTGCCAATTTTGCCGCAGTGGTGGTTTTACCCGCACCCTGCAAACCTGCCAATAAAATCACGACTGGCGGTTTTGCTGCCAAATCCAGGCTTTGGTTTTCCTCACCCATCATTTTGGTCAGTTCATCATGAACAATCTTGACAAAAGCCTGTCCTGGAGACAGTTGGCTCATGACTTCTTGTCCAAGTGCCTGTTCCTTAACTTTCGCGATAAACTCACGAGTTACAGGTAAGGCAACATCCGCCTCTAGAAGTGCCATACGCACTTCTCGCAGGGTGTCTTTAATATTGTCTTCGGTCAGTTGTCCTGTACCGGTAACATTTCTTAAACTCTGTGAGAGTCGTTCTGTTAAGGTGTCAAACATTGCAAATTCCGCTTTAAATGGTCTGTTGCAAAAAAATCTTTCTCAAAAATAGAAAATTTATGCATGAAATGCTATAGGATACTTGAGTTCACATCGAAATTATATCGCATAGCATGAATATTCATTATTCCAACAAAGGTTTGACATGATCAGTCTCCCCTTGGTGTACACGATACTGGCTTTAATCGCTTATACCACTGGTTTTTGGTACTCCTTTATGCACTTATTAGCGAAGCGTGAGCCAAACCGTTGGTTTATTGGCGTCATTCTGAGCATAGGTCTGTTGTTACATGGCTATATTTTAGAACATGACATGTTAACAACACATGGGGTCAATTACGACGTTTTCAACCTAATGTCGTTTACTTCTGGGTTAATGCTCGTATTGAGCGCAGTATACAACACCTATCGTCCCGTTCTTGCCCTGAATTTACTGGGCATTCCTGTCGCAGCGACAGGGCTTATTTTTGGTTTTGCTTTTAGCCAACCAAATCAGTTTATTGAAGAACATTCACTTGGACTTGATGCACATATCATCTTGTCGTTGTCTGCCTATGCAGTCTTACTCATGGCAACCATTCAGGCAGTACTGATGTGGTTCCAAGACCGCGAACTCAAGAAAAAACAAAAACGCCTGTGGGTCAACTTATTACCGCCGTTTCAAGTCATGGAGTCACTGTTATTTGACATGCTCATGACGGGTTTTGTGGTACTCACCATTGCTTTGGGCTTTGGGTTCTTCACCGTAGACAGTTTCTTGGGGCAGCATCTTGCCCATAAAACTGTGTTTAGCCTCATTTCATGGGTTGTTTATGGCGTGCTCCTGATTGGTCACTTCAAATTTGGCTGGCGTGGACAAAAAGCGATTCGCTTTACCCTGATTGGGTTTGCATTACTGGCTGTCGGATTTATTGGCAGTAAATTTATTCTGGAAATGATTTTAGGTCGTTAATCCTGTCCAATCACCCTAGACAGCGTTGTACAATTTGCGTATAACGCTGTTTTTATTTTTAGGGCAATGCCATTGAAACTGATTCTTGCACCCATGGAAGGCCTAACCGATCCAATTATGCGTGATGTGCTAACGCATGTGGGCAGTTTTGACTGGTGTGTGACAGAATTTATTCGAGTGACTGACAGTCTGTTGCCCGAACATGTCTATGACAGCTACTGCCCTGAACTAAAAAATGGCGGTAAAACTGCCGCAGGTACACCCGTACATGTGCAGTTTTTGGGAAATAACCCCGAAATGCTGGCAGCCAATGCCGTACGCGCTGTTGAACTCGGTGCACCTGCCATTGACCTAAATTTTGGCTGCCCTGCCAAAACAGTCAATCGCCACCGTGGTGGCTCAGTATTACTGGATGAACCCGATGTCGTGCATATTTTGGTCAAAGCTGTTCGTGATGCGGTGCCTGCACATATTCCTGTGTCTGCCAAAATGCGTTTGGGTTATCTGGATGAAAACCACACCATGGACAACGCGCATGCGATTGAAGATGCAGGTGCAAACTGGCTCACGGTACATGCCCGAACCAAAGCTGATGGTTATACCCCACCTGCCTACTGGGAAAAAATTCGACCAATTCGTGAAGCGCTAAAAATCAATGTAATTGCCAATGGTGAAATCTGGAATTACCAGCATGCAAAAACATGTCAAATCCAGTCGGGTTGTGAAGATCTCATGCTTGGACGCGGTGCAGTCACCACGCCAGATTTGACCCAGTGTATTCGCCAAAAATCCGATCATGCCTTGCTGTCTTGGCAAGATTTGGTGGAGCTACAAATCCGCTTCTTGAATGGTCCAAGCAAAACTGAAATCGGCATGGTTGGACGTTACAAACAATGGCTTGGCATGATGAGCAAAGCCTATCCTGAAGGAAAACAACTCTGGGATGAAGTCAAACGCATTAAAGTGCTTGAGGATGTCATCCTGCAATTACAACATAGCCTAGAACGTTAAAGCCTGTTCATAGACCATCACTTGTTGCCTGAGCCAGTCTAAAAACAGGCTGGTTTCTGGCTGTAGCGTCTGCCCTTCAGGAATCACACTCCAGTATGCCCACGGATATGCCACCACGGTATTGGAAATTTTCTTGAGCACGCCTTGCTGTACCAAATCAAACACCACACTTTTACGTTCCAAGGCAATACCTAAACCTCGGCGTAGCATTTCAATCACCACATTGGAGTCATTGACCTGCAATAAGGTCTGCTCAGGTAATGCCAAACCAGTCTTTTCACACCACCAGTTCCATGTTTCCAGTGATGAAATCACAGGGGTTTCAATAATCTGCTGATCAGAAAAATACAGTCGCCCCTGTTGGAAATCTGCTGCTGCAACCACCCATAATTCATCATAGAACAAAAGGTTTTTCTGCGCTGCCGCCCGCCAGTCGCCATTGCCCATACGAATCGCAACATCAAACTGTTGCTCACTGAGATCTCCGACTGCCAAATCGACCAATAATTTCAAATGAATCTGTGGGTACAATTGGCGAAAATCCATCAACCGTGGTGCAAGCCAATGTGCAGCAAAGGACGGTAAAGTAGCAATCACCAGTTCAGCCTGACGCGGATTACTTTTGAGCTGAAAGGTAGCATCTTCCAAAGATTTCAGTGCATCACGAATTTGAATTGCATATAAACGTCCATCTTCTAAAACCGTGACTTTCTTGGTTTGCCGTTGCAATAACTGCCGCCCCAAATAAGCTTCCAGTGCCTTGACCTGCTGACTAATGGCCGAATGTGAAACATGCAGTTCTGCGGCGGCTTGGGTAAAACTTCCCAGCCGACTGACTGCTTCAAAGCTTTTAAGCATCTGTAATGATGGCAATTGTGCCATGTAAGTCTTCCTTACAGCCTGTGTTAGAAATACGAAAATCAACGCCGAATAATTTGTGTATGCTGATAAAAAACATCATGAGACACAGAGATTTGCCATGAAACTTTACGGAATGCTCAATTCACCTTTTGTACGACGTGTTGCGATTAGCCTAGCCAGTCAACAGATCGACTTTGAACTGATTCAATTGTCTGTGTTTTCCACTTTTAATGAATTTTCCCAGATTAATCCTGTGGTCAAAGCACCAACCTTATTGCTCGATGATGGTACATACCTGATGGATTCCACCCTGATTTTGCAATATCTGGAGCATCAACAAAAGCTTAGCTTCTTTGCACTATCAGCTCAAGGTTACCAACTTTTGGGCTTAATTTTAGCTTTGGCAGAAAAAGCGGTGCAATATGTTTATGAAACTCAATTACGTGCAGCAGAACTGCAAAACCCGACATGGAAACAACGGGTTCTACACCAGGCTGAAAAAGCCTGCCAAGCCATTGAACAACAGCTTCAAGGCTATCCATTTCATCCAGAAGATCAGGTCTGTATCAGCCTTGCAATTGTCTGGACATTTATCCAGAAAAAACTCACAGGACTGATTGCTAAAGTGAACTATCCGCACATCACCCAACTACAGCAACAGATGGAACAGACTGAAGTTTTTCAGCGCTATGCCTACCCACAGGCTTAACCCATTGAGGGATGCTTTTTTTCGCATCCCTCAAGCTTATTTCACATGACTGACATAACTCGGCAAATCCCATGCTCCGCCCAGTTGAATCATACGACACATGCCTGTAGTCGCATCTGAACTTTTCACAAAGTTTTGACCATTCCAGACCCACTGGGCATGCCACCAGCAATCTCCCAAACCACGACCTTTTTGTGCCGCATCAATCACACCCTTTTCATAACCTGAAGCACTCACAGTAATCAGTTGCGGTTTATACGGTTTTTGCTGCTGAATAATCCAGTAGCCATAGCCTTTGTTATACGCTCCGCGCCAACATAAGCCACTGACCAGCAAACGTTTATTCGGTAAGACTGCTTCGACTTGTGGCTCAAACTTGGTGTATTCATTATTTTCGGTCAGGCTTGAACACTCCTGATCATCGGATTTGTTTTTTGCTTGCTGGGCTTTCAGATTTTGCGTGAGAGCATTCCAGTCCACCTGCTTTTGCCAAAGCTGTAAATTAGCCACTGGAATTTTCTGTTGATGAATGATTGGCATCGGCAAGGCAGGAAAAACCGACTGCTCGGAGTGATTGCCCACACGAATCAATGCAGATGAGGTATTTAAACGACCCTGCTGTTCATCGACTTTCAATAAGACTGCATTTGCACCTGTACTCGACAATTCCCAACGTGACTTGCCCGCAGCAAAATAAATACGTTGGCTGCCTTTTAACGCGGTTAACAATGCACGTGTTTGCATTGCATTTAAATCACCGCCTGCATCTTTGAGGAGAATTCTGCCTAAATTTTGCTGACCAACCCAGAAATCCACGGCTTTAGGAACTGGAACATCTTCGGTATCACCAACATCGGCAAGTTGAACTTGTGCAGTAACAGGTTGATTTACCCCTGCCTTACGGGTCAGCAACACCGACACCCGTGCTTGGGCTTCATCAGCAGAATAGCCCGCAGCCCGACAGGTTCGGGTGTTATCACACACCATTTCCCAGTCTTTATACTGAAACGACCGGTCATTAGCATGGACATAAGTGGTCATACAGCCACTCAATAATAGACTCAATATAATACTTTTTTTCATTTTCACTATTTTTATCAGATACAAAAAAGCTGATTATGTCGAAAAAGATTACTTTTATGCTGTAACAAAATTGCAAATGAGCTGAGAATAAATCATGTTGCCCATTTTAAAAACAAGCTTTATTTCAGGCAGCCTATGCCTTGCCATGAACTCTATCGCACATGCAGATTGGTCAGATAACGAAACCCAGCAACTTAAATTTTGTACCACACTCGCAACCCTGAATAGCCAAGCCGAACAGCACTATAAAAAAGCCCAATATCTACAAGCACGAAAAATCTGGACTGAACAAGTGGGCTATATGGAAAGCTGTTTACGCCTGAAAGAAGATCCGAGTGACTTAGCCAAACAGATATTTACCGCGAAAAATTCAGCCTATTTGAGCCAAAACAGCCTAGATACCTTATACAACAGCATTGCCCTGACCTATATCAAAACACAGGATTATGGCAAAGCCAAAGCATGGCTAAGTCTTGCCCCGAAATCGGCAAAAACCGCATTTAATTTAAAACTGATTCCACAACACGCTATAACAAAGAGCCTTGCAGGTGAATACTGGATGTACGCAGGTTTAGGTGTTTGGCAAACTTATACTGTCAAGGCTCAAACAAAACAGCAATATTACATTCATTTTGAAGGTTTATATTTTGGTTTAAATGGGCTGCTATATGGTCCCAACATGGGAGAATATGACTATCAAACCAAGATTCAACAACAGCAATCGATATGGACTTATCCCGACGCCCTTGAGCATGACTTTTGCCGAATCCAGCTCAAATTTCAAGGAGATCGGCTTCGTGCCACCACCTCAACCAATGGTTCACCTGACAGCAGTTGTGGTTTTGGACACAATGTCACAGCCGATGGTGAATATATAAAAGTTTCCTAAAAATACTCTAATAATAACAGTGAACTAATTTTAATTCTGAACAGTAAAGACAAGTCGATCATCTGCAACGTATAATTTTATCTGGGTAAAAATATTCATGCAAACTGTACATTTTTGATCACAAGGCATTTTTTGACTAGGGAAAATACAACTTGAATCTTGGGCTACATCGCATTCGCCGAGTCACTTACAATGCATCACTGATGTATAACTTCCGTATGGCTATTGCTTTTATTGGAACGGCTTTTGTACCTTATCTCCTGCACTTCCAATTGGCGACAATTCCTCTGACTTTAGGTGTGGTTGCGGCGGGTTTAAGTGACATTGATGACCGCTTTACTGTACGGATTTTAAACCAGTTTTATACTTATTTTGGCTTTTTTGTCGCTGCCAGCTCAGTACAGCTGCTATTTCCCCATCCTGTATTTTTTGCCCTTGGTCTGATTGTCGCTTGTATTGTGCTGATTTTACTGGGTTCACTTGGTCGGCGTTATTCCACTATTTCATATGGCTGTCTGGTGGTATCGGTCTATGCCATGCTTGGCGTGCATCTGTTCGATGAATGGTATATGCAGCCGTTGTTATTGGTTACAGGTGCAATTTGGTATGGAATTCTCTCCACCATCAGTTTTTTGCTGTTTCCGATTCGCCCTGTCCAAGTCAAACTGGCACAAAGTTATGCCTGCCTTGGTGATTTTCTCTTTGCCAAATCCAACCTGTTCGATGTCGACATGACACCAGACAGCTATCGGCAAAGCATGATTGACCTGTCAATGGAAAATGGCAAGTTAATCGCCCTCTTTAACGATATGAAAACTGCGTTGTTGACTCGTCTCAAAGGTGACCGTGGGCAAAAAGATACCCGACGCAGCCTACAATATTATTTTGTAGCGCAAGATATTCATGAACGTGCCGATTCTGCACATATTGACTATCAACAACTGACAGATAACTTTAAACACAGCGATGTGTTATTTCGCTTTCAGCGCATATTGTCTTTACAAGGCAAAGCTTGTAAGGATTTAAGCGATAACATCATTAAACATACGCCCTATCAGCACAATAAGCGCTTTAAACATAGTTTTGAAAATTTACGTTTATCCTTAAAAAAGCTACCTGAACAATATCCAAATGACCCGATTTGGGTCAATGCACTCATGTCACTCTATCAAAATCTAAAAGCGATTGATGGGCAACTACGCAATTTGGAAGCCGAACGTGCTATGAGCATGGATATTAGCAAGCAACAAGATCAACAACTGAAGGATGATGATCTCAAAGGCTGGGCAGATATCAAAGTACGGATCATGCAAAACCTGACCCCAGAATCTGTGTTATTTCGTCATGCCATCCGTTTGTCTATCGTATTGTTCTGTGCCTATGTTTTTGTACAACTTACACATGACCATATTCAATATGGTTACTGGATTCTGCTTACGGCATTATTCGTCAGTCAACCCAATTTTAACGCGACCAAACGCCGCTTACGCCTAAGAATCTGGGGAACTTTACTGGGTATTCTGATTGGTCTTTTGATCTTAAAATTTATCCCATCGACTGAAGGACAACTGATTGTGCTGATTCTCAGCGGGATTTTGTTTTTTGAACTACGCAGTAGACAATATGCTCAGGCAACTGCATTTATCACCATTTTGGCACTGATTAACTTCAACCTTGATGGTCTAGGCTCGACCGCAGCTCTGCCGCGTATGATTGACACGATTATTGGCTGTGGCTTTGCATGGTTTGGTGTCACATTTATTTTCCCTGACTGGAAATTCCGTCGCCTACCCCATAGTATTCGCCGTGCATTCAATGCTCAATGCGACTATTTAGCCGAAGTCGTACACCAATACCGCCAAGGGCGAAACAACGGACTAGATTATCGGGTTAAACGCCGTACTGCGCACAATCGCGATGCTGAACTTGCCTCACTGATTTCTACACTCGCAACCGAACCCGATTTCGATCCAAGCCAAAAAACCGCAGCTTTTGATCTACTTTGCCTGAGTCATACTTTTTTAAGCTATATTGCGGCTCTCGGTGCACATCGGGAACAACTACTTGATCAGGAGATTTTAACCCTGCTCGATTCGGCACTAGATGATATTCAAGGCGTATTATTGCGTGATGAGCACCCAAATTTGAATTCCAAAAATATGCTGCAAAGCATTCGTCAACGCTTATCACAAAACAATCAAAATGATCAAAAAGCACTGATTATTTTACAACAACTCTCACTGATGTTCGGTGTGCTGGAGCAATTAATGACGCTCAAACAAAACCTGAGTAATGAACATAATACTGATGCCAGTGAATTGGGATCACTTTAAAAGCTGAGATTTTGGTGTAATATGTTGACGTTTCGCCAATGTTTAATGCTAAACTTTTTGAGTATCTATTTGTAACTATTCGCTATGACCGCTAAAACCTTATATGCATATACTTTGCAACCCGTAAATTATGAAGTTTCTGAAGCCGAACAGCGTAATGCGCAGTTGATGATTTGGCGGAGTACCAACAAAATCAGCCTTAAAGCTTGGGCAATTATGGGCGCTGTGGTAGTACTGGCGCTTTTGGGGATTGCCCTGATCAAGAACTATTCCACGATTTTTTGTTGGGTTGCGATTGTCTGTGTCATTGTTTATCTACTCATTCGTAAATTTGGTTTAGAATGGTATGTGAAACGCAAAATGAACGAATTTCCAACTCAAGAAATTAAAGGAATTCGTTTAGGTGTACAACCTCATGGTCTAGTCATGCGCCAACAAATGGGTGCACAAGAAGGTGTTGGAACCGTAGGCTGGAAAGATATGTACGAATGGTACAACACGCCTGAATTCCTGCTCATCAACTTTAAAGTCAAAGATCAACAAGGCGCATATATTTTGCCAAAACGCATGGATTCGAGAAACTTCCCTTTTGAAACCATTCGCAAACACTTAAAAGAAAGTGTAGGTGAACCTAAGCAAATCTAAAGCATAAAAATATAAAAAAAACCTCCTATAGGAGGTTTTTTTTATTGATCAGCAATCAGCAATCAGCAATCAGCAATCAGCAATCAGCAATCAGCAATCAGCAATCAGCAATCAGCAATCAGCAATCAGCAATCAGCAATCAGCAATCAGCAATCAGCAATCAGCAATCAGCAATCAGAGCTTAAAGCAAAGTATGAAATATAGAATATTTAAATAAAAAAGGAGAATATTTTTTAAATATATGGTGGGCGCTGACGGGATCGAACCGCCGACATTCTGCTTGTAAGGCAGACGCTCTACCAACTGAGCTAAGCGCCCTATATAGGGAGTGGACTTAAGAGATGGCGCAGCGGACGGGGCTCGAACCCGCGACCCCCGGCGTGACAGGCCGGTATTCTAACCAACTGAACTACCGCTGCACGGTAAACCTAAAAGCTAAGTCGCTAAAGCTTTTAAGTTAAATATGGTGGGCGCTGACGGGATCGAACCGCCGACATTCTGCTTGTAAGGCAGACGCTCTACCAACTGAGCTAAGCGCCCTCATGGGGTTTGGACTTTAAATGGCGCAGCGGACGGGACTCGAACCCGCGACCCCCGGCGTGACAGGCCGGTATTCTAACCAACTGAACTACCGCTGCACGGTAAACCTAAAAGTTAAGTCGCTAAAACTTTTAAGTAATATGGTGGGCGCTGACGGGATCGAACCGCCGACATTCTGCTTGTAAGGCAGACGCTCTACCAACTGAGCTAAGCGCCCCAAAAGCGGTTATGTAAATGGCGCAGCGGACGGGACTCGAACCCGCGACCCCCGGCGTGACAGGCCGGTATTCTAACCAACTGAACTACCGCTGCACTTACACAATATCGCATTTGTGGTACAAACAATGATTAAACTCTACAAGTGGCGCAGCGGACGGGGCTCGAACCCGCGACCCCCGGCGTGACAGGCCGGTATTCTAACCAACTGAACTACCGCTGCACTGAGAGTTTAACGTAAAGGCTTGGTGGGCGCTGACGGGATCGAACCGCCGACATTCTGCTTGTAAGGCAGACGCTCTACCAACTGAGCTAAGCGCCCTTAACGTCTTTATCGTTTGTGAGGTGCATTATAGAGAATCTTGATCTACTGTCAAACGCTTTTCGAGGCATTTCGTTATTTTTGTATCTGAATGATTAAAAAATAAGTCATTTTTCGCTAAATGCTGTAAATCTCAGTAAAATGAGGCGTTATTTTGGCTTAAACCTCAAGTGAATCATAAATTTGTTGATCAATTTTACACTCAGACAAATACACTAAAGCATCCGTAGCAATAGATTCAAATAGCTCGATAACATCCTGATTCCGCATGCGGATACACCCATGCGAAGCTGCAATTCCCATTGGTTGATTATCTGGCGTACCATGAATATAAATGTAACGGCGATAGGTGTCACAACCCTCACCAAGGTTAAAGCCCTGTTCTAGACCCTGTAACCATAAAATACGAGATAAAATCCAGTCACGTTCAGGAAACTGTGCAGCATAATCTGCCGAATAAGTTTCGCCCGTTGCTTGCCGTGCAATAAAAACACTGTTAGCTGGTAAATTCTGACCAATTTTTTCTACAACTCGATGCCAGCCTCTTGGGGTTTTACCACTATTTTCAGCTTCGCCAATGCCATTTTTTCCAGAGGAAATCAGATATTTCTTCTTGAGTTTAGGCAATATCAAGGTTTGAGTCTCAAGATCTATTAAAATATCCGCATCATGCAAGGAAGTTGGAAGCATCATTATTTTCTCAAATCGTGGGCAGCAGGTTCAGGTCGTTGCCACAGCCAAATGACAATGATCAACATTGTGATATCGGTAAATACCTTAACAAGAAGTGGCGCTCGGGTAAACAACATGATCATAGCACTGATGAACATCATGCCAGATGCCCAATATTTGGCTTTACGTGGTACTGTGCCATGCTCACGCCAATTGCGTAATGTTACGCCATATTTAGGATGATTAAGTAACCATGCATCCATCTGTGGCCAGCCTTTCGATGCAGCCCAAGCAGCTAAAATCAAAAAAATGGTGGTTGGCATTCCAGGTAAAATGGCACCTATCATTGCCAATATGACAAAGATACTCACTAGAATACGCCAAAACAATGTTTTCATTCAACAACCTGCTCAGATGAACAGTGCTAGTATAAGGTCTTCATGGTAATTGGTGTAATTTTAATGACTCACCCCATACTGCCTTTACACCAAAACGATTATTTTGAGCCTTGGCTAATTTTCACACAACCCTGTGTACGACAATTGGCTTTTGCAATTGCTAGCCCAAATTTACTGTGTGAGTTGCCTTTGGAACTGGAGATTCGACACGGTTTTCACTTACATGATGCTGCCACATGGCAACAATATTATCTACAGTATCAATCTCGCCTAAAGCAACTGGATCATGACCCTACTCCATTACAGCAATTTCTAGCACAACTCAAAAGCACACGCCTAGGACTACGCTTTGAAATGTTGTTATGGTTCTGGTTACAAGACAATCCTGAACAGCGTTATCACCCCTATGAGCTATTAGGGCATAGCCTACAACAAATTGATGGCGCAAAAACCTTGGGTGAACTTGATTTTGTGGTATTTAATCATCAAAGCCAACAAGTTGAACATTGGGAAGTGGCATTAAAGTATTACTTGGCAGAACGTGATTACAGCTTACCTTTTTGGTATGGCTTAAATCGCGATGATACCTTCTTAAAAAAACTGCGCCATTTCACCGAACGCCAATTCCAGTTCGATGAGGTTTTGGGGCGTCGTATTCAGCAAAAATTTGCAGTACTCAAAGGGCAACTTTTTCTTCCTGAGCATCAATTATTTGCAACTCCATCATGGATCGCAACACAACGTCGTTTAGGGGTTTGGGGAACTTCGATTCCGAAACAGCCCATGCAGCATTTAACACGCCATGAATGGATTTGCCCTAACCTTCAGTCAACTTCAACTGCTGCACAGTGGTGGTCCAACGGCTTATATTATGATGCAAACACACAACTTACTTATATGTATCGCCAACCTGCTTTGATTGATTCTGTATACAAATGCTACAAAGTGATTACATTTTAAATGTCAAACATCAATACTTTTTTAAATACGGCTTGTTTATGCTTGATCTTACAGTAACAAAAAATGACATACTGGAGAGTCTTAATGAAAAAAATTCTATTTGCTTCAATCGCATTTGCTATTGTTCTGACTGGTTGTAATACGCTTAGAGGTGTTGGTCAAGATGTATCATCTGCAGGGCACGTTGTCTCCGATACTGCAACAAATACCCAAGATAAAATGTAATAACATAATGATGTCAAAAAAACCTTATCTTTCTGATAAGGTTTTTTTATTGCTGACTTTCCCCTATCATAATCAACAAATTTTATCCTGCTAGATTTTTGCTGCTTATGTCTACTTCCGAAACTCTTGATCTTAGTCTAGAACTTTTACGTCAGCCATCTGTGACACCTGTTGATCATAACTGCCAAACCATAATGGCAGAGCGCTTGGCAAAGGTTGGCTTTCATATTGAGCCAATGCGTTTTGGAGAAGTTGATAACCTTTGGGCACGCCGAGGTACAACCGAACCTGTATTCTGCTTTGCAGGTCATACTGATGTAGTCCCAACGGGTAATCTAGAGGACTGGAAAACCCAGCCATTCCAACCAGAAATTAAAGACGGTAAATTGTACGGTCGTGGTAGTGCCGATATGAAAACAGCACTCGCTGCCATGGTGGTTGCAACCGAGCGTTTTGTTGCCAAACACCCAAACCACAAAGGCTCTATTGCGTATTTAATTACTTCCGATGAGGAAGGTCCTGCAATTAATGGCACAGTAAAAGTGATTGAAACTTTAGAAGCTCGTCAGGAAAAACTCACTTGGTGCCTTGTAGGTGAACCATCAAGCACTCATCGCCTTGGTGATATTGTCAAAAATGGACGCCGCGGATCTCTCAATGCCGTTTTAACCATCCAAGGTAAACAAGGTCATGTTGCCTACCCTCATCTTTCCAACAACCCGATTCATCAGGCATCTCCTGCACTGAACGAGCTTTGTAACACGGTATGGGATCATGGCAATGAATATTTTCCAGCGACTTCATTCCAGATTTCAAATATCCATGCAGGCACAGGCGCAACCAATGTGATTCCTGGAACACTCAGTGTAACTTTCAATTTCCGTTACTGCACAGAAGTCACCGCCGAACAATTACAAACACGTGTGATTGAAATTCTCAACAAGCACAAATTAAATTTTGAAATTCAATGGACACTCTCTGGTTTACCATTCCTTACTCCAGTGGGTGAACTCGTTAAAGCAACTCAGCATGCAATTCGTGAGGTTTGTGGAATTGAAACCGAATTATCGACCAGTGGCGGAACTTCAGATGGTCGTTTTATTGCACCAACAGGCGCACAAGTCCTTGAATTAGGAGTACTCAATGCAACAATTCATCAGGTCAATGAGCATGTCAATGTCGATGAGCTTGAGCCTTTAGCCCGTATTTATGAAGAAATTCTGGTACAACTGCTTGCCTAATTTAAGCCAAATAAAAAAGCCTTCGTGATCGAAGGCTTTTTATTTTTTTCAATTCAAATTAAACAGAAATTCCCAGTTCACGTTGAATTTCTACCAAATTAGGAATGTGATACTGCTTACCCTCAGCCACAACATATTGGAAAACTTTAGGGTCATCAATCAGTCGATCATCATCAACAACCTCAGAGATACGTAAGCGGATACCTCGTGGCATTTCATTACATAACAAAGCAAACCGCTGAGTAATTTCATCACCTTCAATGACTAAGGCAATTCCCTCTTCCATATCAGGATGATGAATCGCATAAATTGGCAAATTAATATCATGCCAAGTGAGTACATTGGCTTGTGTCTCTGTATTTTGTGCTGACAATACAATATTTTGAGGGATCAGCATGGGAACTTGGTTATAACACTCAATAATATAAGCATCAATAAAGCCCGTAGAGACTGAAATTAAATGTTGCAGCTCTTGCTGATCAATATTATGTATACGTTCGGTATTCATCTGCTATTCCTCAAGCCTCTACCAAAATTTGCTCAATATGGTGCAGCAAATCTGCTTCCTGGAATGGTTTACCCATATAGTGAGTTACACCTAAGCTAAATGCACGCTCACGATGTTTTTCACCTGTACGCGATGTAATCATGATGATTGGTAAATCACGATAAACTGCATGATGACGCAATGTATTGGTGACTTCGAAACCATCCATTCGAGGCATTTCGATATCAAGCAACATAACATCTGGCTTGATATGTTCAATTTGCTCAATGGCATCTACACCATCTTTTGCTGTTACTACATCATAACCATGACGTTCTAATAAGCGCGATGTTACTTTACGTACTGTCACCGAGTCATCGACAATCATCACTAATCGGCGAGCACGAGTAACTTTGGCAACATCACGACGCTGTTCAGATAGAGCAGCTGTACGCTGAGTGCTTTGGATACGGCGCGCAATATTATGACCATCGAGAATCAGACAAACTTGACCATCCCCCAAAATCGTTGCACCACCGATCACATCAATTTTTGCTAATTGCTGACCCAATGGTTTCACTACAATTTGTGCACGAGAGCCGATCAACTGGTCAACCAACAATGCAACGGTCTGGTTGTTATGACCTTTAATTAACAGTACAGGTAACGAATGTCCCACACCACTTAAACGAGGTACTGGCTGATGCCCAACAAATTCAGAGACATAACGCAGTTTATACTTTTGTCCATCAATACCGAAGGCTTCTTCATTACCTGCAAAGTAATCAGCTAGAGCTTGTGGAGAAATTCGTACAATACGCTCAATCTGAGTCAATGGAATTGCAAACTGCTGATCAGCAACTTTCACCATCAAGGCATCACTGACCGCAACCGTTGTTGGAACGCGGATAATAAATGTCGTTCCACGACCTTGCTCAGATTGAATAGAAACGTGCCCACCCAGGGTTTTAATTTCACTTTGTACAACATCCAGACCGACACCACGACCAGAAATCTGTGTAACTTCTTTTGCTGTCGAAAAACCAGAATGGAAGATGTATTGTAAAATTTCCTGCTGACTTAAATTATGATCAGCACTAATCAAACCTAGCTGGCGAGCTTTGTTTTCGATCTTACTCGGATTAATTCCTCGCCCATCGTCACGCACCTCAACCACAATATCAGAACCCTGACGGCCGATTTCAATCTCAATACGTCCTGCCTCAGGCTTATGCTGTGCTAAGCGTTCTTCTGCCGACTCAATCCCATGGTCAATCGCGTTACGCATCATGTGTTCCAACGGCGTAACCAATCGCTCCAAAATACTTCGGTCAAGTTCAACATCTTGATTGACAAAGTTTAAATTGACTGCACGATTCAAAGTCGATGACGTTTGGCGAACGAGACGCTGTAAACGACTTAAAATACGCGAGAATGGTACGAGACGTACACGCATCAAGCCATCTTGCATTTCGGCCTGAATACGGGACTGTTGTAACAGTAATGCCTCTGCATCGCGAACTTTGTCGGCTAGTGTCACTTTAAAGTCGATCAAATCCGATGCAGATTCCGCCAATGATTTAGATAATTGATTCAAGGATGAATATTGATCCATCTCCAAGGGGTCAAAATCAGCATAGCGAGAATTTTCCATTCCATGCTTGGCAATAATCTGGGTTTCAAGTTCGCCTTCCATTCGACGTAACTGATCAGACAAACGCTGAATTGCCAGTTCCATTTCATTGAGCGTGATGGTGAACTGACTGATTCCCATTTCAATACGCGAACGGTTAATTGCATTTTCACCTGTCAAGTTGATCATTGTCTCAACTAGACCTGCAGAAATACGAATCATCTCATTATTTTGATCTGTGGTATTTTCAGTATCCCACTCACCCAGCATTGAAGGAGGTTCTGTACCATCCCCTTCAATAAAGCCAGCAAATGGATTATTCGCGAAATCGAGATGACTAGAAGTTTGTTGCGGTAATTGTACAGAGACATCAATAAACTCAATCGAAGTCAACTGCTGTTTCAGCGTATCTAGACCATCATATTGATTCGATTGAATCGCCTGCTGCAACCATGCAACGATATTGAGCAATAAGCCATCATATACATTTGAGCTAAACTGGCGTAATGCAAATTGTTCGAATGTATTTTCCAATGCTGTTGCAATATCGATGACAGGTTGCACCCCCGCCATACGTGCAGCACCTTTAATAGTGTGTGTATCACGTTGCAATTCAAGCAGCAAACTACGATTGGTACGCTGATCAAACCAATGCTGCAACCGCGTCTGAATTTTCTGAATAAGCTCTTGAGTTTCTTCAATAAAGCTTTCTTGAATCAATGCTTGTAATTCAACCGCCTGATCTGTAGCGTCAGGCTGATCAACCACAGGCTCAACAATAACTGATTGTGAAGCCGCTTTTGCTTCAACTGCAGCAAGTTCGTGTAAAACTTGTAGAATCGCTGTTGCTGGATAATCAATTCCTTTTTGCTGAATCACTTCAACACGTTCAGCAATCTGATCTTGTGCCAGACGCAAGACTGCCAGCAAATATTCGGTTGGCTGCAATTGCTGATAAATCAATTTCTCATAAACAGTTTCTAGTTCATGTGCAATTAAACCGATCTGAGTCGCCTGAATCATATTTGCACCACCTTTAAGGGTATGCAAATGACGCATCAGGACATTCAGATATTCAGGCTTATAATTTTCATGCAAATATGCATTAAAGTCATGATCAAGTTGTACCAGTAAATCTTCAGCCTCTTCCAAGAAGATGGTATTCAGATCTGCATCTGGCAACTGTATAGCTTCCGCACTATCCACTGCAAGATGATCACTAAAGATACGCTGTGCGACACGGCTGATTGGATCATTTACATTGATCTCTGGTTCAGCTAAGACTGGTGCATGAGTTTTAACCACAATCGGCTCAACAGACACATTGACTTGTGTCTGCTCAGCACGACGACTGATGCTCGGCTTCAATAACTCATCTAAAACTTGTAATGTGATGACTGCCGAATAATCGCATCGTGATTCACGAACCAAATCAATACGATCCGCAACAGCATCAAGCACCACACGCAATACTGCCACCAGTTTCGGCGATGTTTGTAATTGTCGGTTAATCAGACGTTCAAAAATTGTTTCCAGCTCATGCGCAATCAAGCCAATATTTTTCGCCTGAATCATATTTGCACCACCCTTTAAGGTATGCAAATAACGCATCAAATGATTCAATGCCTTAATGTGTTCAGGTTCTTGTTGATATATATTAAACGAATGATCAATCTGTGCTAACAGATCATCAGCTTCATCAAGGAATACATCTATAAGCTCTTGATCATCAAGAACTACACCTTGAGCCAAAGCCTGTTGATCTTGTGCTAATCGCTGTACATAACTTGATAAATCAAAGCTGGTTTCAGTTGCTGTTACGTGCTCTGGCTGCTGTTGCTGTAACCAATCCAACAAATCATTCAAGACATGCTCTGTCTGGTTCGACAAATAAACCATTTGCCCCGTTGCAAGCAAGTCAAAGTAATGGATTAATTCTTGATGAGCATCATCAAATAGCTCAAACGTATAGTCGGAATCCAACACCCATGTTTTATCTAAAACAACCTGATAGCAAGATTTCAACTTATCTGCTAACTGAGGCAATGCGAGTGTTGAAAATTTATCAGTATACTCTCTAAGAATAGTGGCTTCTTGAATTAAAGTTGCAAGATAGCGTGTTGGGTCATCTTGAATAGATTTTTCAAAATCATGCTCAGCATCCAGCAAATGGTCAATATTCAACGCCATAATGTCATTGATTAAACCACTAATATTTAGTGCTTCTTTAGTATGTTGCTGATTTTCTTGGTACTCATGCCACGTACGCTCAAACTCTTCAGCTGCACCAATGCTTTGTTCAGTCGTTTCCTGTTTCAGATCAGCGAGATACGTCGTGATAAACTTAGAAAAGTTCACCAATAGATCCGTTTCCGCATCTGTCAAAGATTTCTCTTTTTGTAAATGTGCCTTTAACGCATGTTCAACATTGGCACTCGCTTGAAAAATTGGTTCAATATGTGCCATGCCCGAACTACCTTTTAAGGTATGTAAAGCACGAATTAACGCATCAATCTGTTTTTCAGATGGATCAAGTTGTTGAACAAACTGATTAATCGTATCTAAATGCTCTAATGCCTCTTCCAAATAAATTGTTAAGGTCTCAGAAAATACGATTTCTTCTTTAGCCTGTGCAGAAGCTGGTTGACCAACCAAATCAACATCAACGAATTGTTCAACAGGCAAGGCAATATCAACCACAGCATCTTTGGTTTCAGATTGCTTAGTATCAACCAACTCAAGCCCTATAATATCAGCTTCACTGTGCAAGTTTGCTGTGACAGTCAAAAGATCTTGTAAAGCAGTATCTGGGGTTTGCTGTTGCTGTAACTGGTGTCCAAGTAATACCAGTGGGCGCAAGTCCAAGGTTAAAGCCTGCTGCTGCTGCAATAACGGATAAAGCTTATATTGAAAAACCCGAAAGCATGCCAAAGCAAATTGCTGAATCTGAGCAGACAAATCTACACTTTTCGCCATGACTCGATTGAGTAGATCTTCAGTTGTCCAAGCCAGCTCACCCGCTTGATAAGCCCCAACCATTCGCCCAGATCCTTTTAAGGTATGGAAATGACGGCGAATGTCTTTTAAATACTGTTCATTATTGGCATCTGCTAACCACAATGGAAATAGATGCTCAAATTCAGCCAAGATTTCCTGAAGCTCTTCAACAAAGATCTCTAAAATCTCAGCATCCTGTTCTAAATAGCCATCTTCAGGCAACGAGATCGTTGTTACCAAATTTTTTAGTATTTCTTTCATCGCTCAAACTTCTTCTGTTTAGCTTGATATTGTTGAGCGCAAGCTAGAGACATCTAGCTACTGCGGTTGCTCCAAGGGCTTCTCATTCGTAAACAAGAAACCCTTTCAACAGACAAAAGTTATTTATTCAGGTAACTTAAAGTCTGTTACAGATTCACGGAGTGACTCCGCCATATTTGCCAACTCAGAAACAGATCGTGCTGTATCAAAACTTGAAGTCGTTGTTTGTGATGTAATGTCTTGTACAACGTTCATCGTATTGGCAATATGACTTGCAGATGCTGACTGCAATTGTGCAGCATTTGAAATGTTGTCAATCAACTGTGCCAATGCTTTCGATACGTTTTGGATCTCATCCAAGGCAACCCCCGCATCCTTCGCCAAGTTAGCACCACGTACAACCTCGGCAGTCGTATGTTCCATGGAGATAACGGCTTCGTTGGTATCGGCCTGAATGGTTTTTACAAGGTTTTCAATCTGTTTGGTTGCAGATGCTGAACGTTCCGCAAGACGCTGGACTTCATCGGCAACCACCGCGAAACCACGACCAGCTTCACCTGCCATAGATGCCTGAATTGCTGCGTTCAAAGCCAAGATGTTCGTTTGGTCGGCAATATCGTTAATCAGAGAGACGATGTTACCAATCTCTTGAGAAGATTCACCCAAACGTTTAATACGTTTTGAGGTTTCTTGAATCTGCTCACGAATATTATCCATACCTTCAATCGAACGGTTTACAACATCCGCGCCATTTGCCGCGATGACAACCGAACGCTGCGCAACCTCTGCAGATTCTGTTGCGTTGGTAGATACCTGATCAATAGACAATGCCATTTCATTCATTGCAGCTGAGGCACCGGCAATCTCTTGTGCCTGATGTTCTGCAGCTTCAGCAAGCTGGTTGGTAATGTGCTGTGTGCCTTGAGAATAACGTGCAACTTCTTGAGAGGTGTCATTAATTCGCGATACCAAGTCACGTAACTGGTCAATCGCAAAGTTAATAGAGTCGGCAATCGCACCGGTAAAGTCTTCCGATACTGTTGCATAACTACGCAAGTCACCATCTGCCAAATCGGCGATTTCATCAAGTAAACGTAAAATCGCATTCTGGTTACGGTCATATTCTTCTTGCAAGCTGTCCATACGGACTTTATCGGCTTCACCACGTAGGCTTAAAAGACGATATGCACAGTATAAGAATCCAACAAAGCTGATAATTAACAGGAATGAGAAGTAAATTGTTGCAGATGCTGTAGTTGATAATTTATTTAATGATGCAAGCAAATCACCAGACTGGTTAAAGATTTGCGCTGTTGATTTCTGTACAGCTGCAACTTTAGCAGAGTTGTTGAAAAGTACTGCCGCACCTGTTTTGATGACTTGATTATACTCAGTCTGAATTTCAGTGAGCTGATCACGCAAATCTGGATCATCAATACGTGCTACACCTAACTCTGCACTACCATTTAATTGTGCATTGAGATACTTACCAAAAGTATCGGCATCTGTTTTAAAGTCATCTGCTGATTCTTTTGAGGTGTCTGATACTGATAAAATTGCATCAATTGAACGTAAAATACGCTCAGCAATCAACACTTGGTTTTTTGCAATAACAACCTGACTACTCGGCATATTGCTGTGTACCATTTGGTCGACTACAGCATTATATTGCGCCTGCATACCAGGAACAACCTGACTAATTGCAACATTGGTATCGTACAATTTGTTCAAGATTTTTTCATTTTGAACGATGGTATCAATATTTTTTGAAGTTTGCGTCCATTGGTCTTCAACTTTCTTTAAATTGTCGACACGGCTATGAACTGTTTTTAAACTTGCCAAACTTGCATTGAATTGTTGTTGTAAGTTTTTAAGTTTTTTAACAGAGTCCTCAGAACCCGATGCTGTTGCATCAGTTGCTTGACGGGAAATCATCTGAGATAACAAACGTAACTCACCCAAACTTTCAGTCTGGGTTTTGTTACGCGGTACGCTATATGCCAGAACCAATAAAAGTACAAAAGAAACGGCTGCACACACCAAACCCATCTGAATAAATGGTTTTGCACGCTCACGGTCACCAAATGTGTCCGAAGTCGCATCAAGCGTGTCTTTTATCTTACGAACAAAGCCTTCATCACTATTTAAACTGATTTGGTCTGTTGTTGTACCTTTTAATTTATCAAAAAAGCCCATCCAGCTTCTCCCCAGAATCGCAATATTTAAGCGATGTAATCATTTATTACTTTATCGCGGCATTCATATATTCAGTATCTTTCAGCATTCGGCTGAATAAGAAAATATTCCAGTCTCGTTGGTGTTGGCTAAAATAGCCTTGACAGTATTTTTGGAGTCGTTGATCTAAAGATCTATTACTTGAAAAGAAACTTCTTTTATTGAAATGTTGAATACCAAGCACTTGATCTACAGCTAAGCCTAGATATTGGTCTTGATGACTAATACATAATACTTTTTGTTGGCTTGGATTACGACTCGGTTCACCTGAAAAGTATTCAGGCAAATCTGTAATTGAAAGAAGTCGACCACGAATATTTGCCAATCCCTTTAGCCATGAATGGCTATTGGGAATAAAGGTATAATGTGGATAATAAATGACTTCTGATACTTCCCCAAGTGGAGCAACGAAGAATTGCCCCAACATTTCAAACGCAATACCTGACCATCGATTTACTTCATTTTCACTTGAGGTATAGTTTTTATTTCCTCGTTTTGCTAGGCGAAGTAATTCGATAAAACCATTTGCTGCCATAGTTTATCCCGCATTAAGATATTGTTTTATTACTTCGATTAATGCTTCTTCTTCCACAGGTTTTGTTAAATAATCACGTGCACCCTGACGTTTACCCCAAACACGGTCAGTTGCCTGATCTTTAGTACTCACAATAATAATCGGAATATGTTTGGTTTTCTCAGCACGCGTAATTTGACGGGTCGCCTGAAAACCGTTAACACCAGGCATGACCACATCCATCAGAATTAAATCTGGAAGTGCAGACTCGGCCAAGGTAACGCCATCGGCGCCATTGCTTGCATCAAGCACTTCATAGCCATGCTTAGTCAAAATCTCTTTAAAACGGAAAGTTTCTGTAGGAGAATCATCTACGATTAAAATACGTGCCATTATTTAATTTTCCCAAAACTCTTATGCAACGTGTGTACGAATTGCATCAATCAACTCATCTTTACTAAAAGGTTTAGTCAGATATTGATCTGAACCCACAATACGACCTTTTGCCTGATCAAACAAGCTATCTTTACTCGACAACATGATAATTGGAATATTTTGATATTGTTGTGAATTTTTGATTAAAGCGCAGGTTTGGTAACCATCTAAGCGAGGCATCATAATATCAACGAATACAATATCTGGATTTGTTTCAGCAATTTTTGACAATGCTTCAAATCCATCTACTGCGGTCACAACCTCATATCCTTCACGTTGTAAAAGCGTTTCAGCTGTACGGCGAATGGTTTTTGAATCATCAATTACCATAACTTTTAAATTTTTTGGGTTATCTTCTTGCATTTAATGATCCCTTCCCCTTGGAACAATGAAAATCAACAGTATGTAGATGGGTTTTCACAGTTATTTACAGATATTAAACATCTATTTTATTGCTTTTTCAACGAAGCTTTTCTGCTAGTTTGCCGACTTTTGGTGATACAGCCAACAAATTATTAACTTTTAGCTGATTAGTCTACCTTTTTTTCATTAAAAACTTAAATTTAGTCTTGAGTCAGATAAAACCCTTAGCCGATAATATGATCTGTATGCATAAAAATTTGATTATCTTTTTCAATTTTCGGGGACATCATGACATTTAACCAGCTAAAATTGCTAAAAATAATCATCTATATTTTTATACCATTTTCAATTTCTTCTCTAACACTTGCCGATAACTTACCCACGCCTGCCTGGTATCGTTATTATGATCGCAATGGTGTTGCCACGATTAGCTCTTCCATTTCTTCAACTCATATTCAACAGGGCTACGATGTTCTTGATCGAAGAATGCAGATTATTCGTCATGTTCCTGCTTTTAACGCCGAACGCTCACAACAAAACGCTCAATCCTATAGCATACAATCCAAACAACATGAAACCGATCTTCGACTCAAACAAGCATATACCTCTAGTCGAACAGCCGAATTAAAAAAACAAGAAGCGTTAAAAGCGATTAAAATTCAAATCAATATTCAACAACAACACACCAGAGATACCGCCCAAGACCAAGTGTCACTACGTCGTGAAGAACTGCAATATATACGTCAAGGCAAGTCTGTACCTGCTGCACTCAAAGATCGCATTCATCAAAATGATCAGGCGATAAACCACAGCAAAAATACGATTCTAGATTTGCAAAATAATTATCGGGATACTCAACTAAAATATGACAAGATTATCTCTCGTTTAAAATTAATGGAATAATCCTGTAAAATTCATGTCATAATTTTTCAATTCAAATGCTTCGCTCATTTTGAGCCGTTTTTATCGTATAATTTTTTCACCTTAAAGTATCAGGATAACCTCCATGCGCGCGAGTCGCTTTTTATTTGCAACGTTAAGAGAAACCCCAAACGATGCGGAAGTTATTTCGCACCAGTTAATGCTTCGAGCTGGCATGATTCGTAAATTAGCATCAGGTTTATACACTTGGCTGCCAATGGGTAAACGTGTGCTAAATAAAGTTGAAGCAATTGTGCGCGAAGAAATGAACCGTTCTAATGCATTAGAAGTGTTTATGCCTGTAACTCAGCCTGCCAGCCTTTGGGAAGAATCTGGTCGTTATGTACAATATGGCCCTGAATTACTGCGTTTTAAAGATCGTCATGATAACCCATTTGTACTTGGCCCAACTCACGAAGAAGTCATTACCGACTTGGCTCGTAATGAATTAAAAAGCTATAAACAACTGCCGATCAATTTCTATCAGATTCAAACTAAGTTTCGTGATGAAATACGCCCACGCTTTGGTGTGATGCGTTCACGCGAATTTGTGATGAAAGATGCTTACTCATTCCACGTAGATCAAGCCTCTTTGCAAGAAACTTATGATGTGATGTATGACACCTATTGCCGTATCTTCACACGCTTAGGCTTAAATTTCCGTCCAGTACAAGCAGATACAGGCTCAATTGGCGGTTCAGGCTCGCATGAATTCCATGTACTTGCAGAAAGTGGTGAAGACGATATCGTATTTTCAACTGAATCTGACTATGCAGCCAATGTTGAAAAAGCCGAAGCTGTATTGGTTGGTGAACGCCAAGCACCTGCTCAAGAACTTCAAGTGGTTGATACGCCAAATACCAAAACCATTGCAGATGTGTGTGCTTTCTTAAAAGCAGATCCAAAACAATCCGTGAAAGCGCTTTTGGTTCAAGGTATTGCCCAAGAAGATGGAAATGTTCCTGTCGTGGCACTCTTCCTGCGTGGCGATCATGAGCTGAATGAAATCAAAGCTGAAAAGCATCCACAAATTGCTGCTCCGCTGACTTTTGCCACTGAAGCTCAATTGCAACAATATGGTTTAACTGCTGGTTTCACAGGTCCACAAGGCTTAGTTGAAAAAGGTTTAACTGTAATCGTAGATCGCGCTGCATCAGTATTATCTGACTTTGTAGCAGGTGCGAATCAGGTTGATCAACATGCTACTGGGGTAAACTGGGAACGTGATGCTCAAATCAGTGAAGTTTATGACTTACGTAATGTCGTAGACGGCGACCCATCTCCAGACGGGAAAGGCGTTTTACAAATTAAACGTGGTATTGAAGTCGGTCATATCTTCCAGCTTGGGCAAAAATACTCTGAAGCGTTAGGCTGTAAGGTTCTTGGTGAAGATGGTAAACCTCTGACTGTTACTATGGGCTGTTACGGTATCGGGGTGACCCGTGTGGTGGCTTCTGCAATCGAACAAAATTACGATGACAAAGGTATTATTTGGCCATCAGCGATTGCACCATTTGAAGTGGCAATCGTACCAATGAATGCACACAAATCACCACGTACTTTGGAAGCTGCTGAAGCACTCTATGCAGAATTACAAGCGCAAGGTTTTGATGTATTGCTAGATGATCGTAATGAGCGCCCAGGCGTAAAATTCTCAGATCTTGAGCTAGTAGGTATTCCACACCGTATTGTGATTGGTGAAAAAGGCTTAGACGCAGGTACTTTTGAATATAAGGGTCGCCGTGATGCTGAATCAGTGAATATCAGTAAAGATGAGCTATTAGAAAAATTACGTGGCTAATTCAGCCCCATAAAAAATCCCGCCAAGCTGCGGGATTTTTTATGTCTTGCCATCAGCACTGAATTAAGCTTTTGGCAATGTCACACCTTGCTGACCTTGGTACTTACCACCACGGTCTTTATAAGAAGTTTCGCACACTTCATCAGATTCGAAGAACAACATTTGTGCAACACCTTCACCCGCATAAATACGTGCAGGCAAGTTTGTGGTATTTGAGAATTCTAAAGTTACATGCCCTTCCCACTCAGGTTCAAGTGGTGTGACATTCACAATAATACCGCAACGCGCATACGTTGACTTACCTAGGCATACTGTTAGCACACTACGTGGAATGCGAAAATACTCAACGGTACGGGCTAGCGCAAACGAATTTGGCGGGATAATACATACATCGGATTCAATGTCGATAAAGCTTTTATCATCAAAGTTTTTAGGGTCGACAATTGCAGAATGTACATTAGTAAAGACTTTAAATTCGCGTGCACAGCGAACATCATAACCGTAACTAGATACACCGTAAGAAATTAGTTTCTCACCTTGTTCATTATAGCGAACCTGATTGGGTGCAAACGGTTCGATCATACCGTGTTGCTCACTCATTTCGCGAATCCAACGATCAGACTTAATGGCCATGTAGCTATTCCAAAATCATAAATCAATCTATCAATATTGGGCTGTACTTTAACTGAATTTAACGATTTTGACCATGATCAAAACTCAATATAAACGAATCAAAGCTGAATAACTCAAGGGAACAGAAAAAGACATCAGAATTAAAGAAGCAGTACGCTGCAAATTACAAGGGTTTAACCAAGAAACTTTATTTTTGGTGAGATAGGTGCCTAACAGAATCCAGCAAAAAGCGATCGGTACGATGAGTAATAAAAACACCCCAATATGCAATAAGTAAAGTCCTGCGCTTTGCCAAACCATTTTAGGAAAAATGACCGATGCAAACACCAAACCTTTCGGGTTGAATAAGGTTGCAACAAATAATTCTCTAGGCTGAATCACGGACTGTTGTAGATCTAAATCATGGTTAGCAGTTTTCCAAAGCTTAACTGCCAAATACAACATATAACTCGCACTCAAAAGTTGGAGCAATTTCGGTAATAATGGTAAGCGCTGCTCGACAAAACTAATCAGAATGCCCCACAACGTAATCGCAATTAAATAACCTAATGTTTCTGCTGGAATAAGTTTTAATGATGTTTTTAGTCCTGCTCGAATACCTGAAGAAGCCAATAAAGTGTTGGTTGGACCAGGTGTAAACAAAATTGTAATTACAGAACCGAGAAATAACCAAGATATCATCCACTGACCTCCAAAGTTGATCGTCGCCAAAGTATGGCATTTTGCCAATCAAGGCAAAAAAGTAATTGTAACCATTTTTAAATAAATAAAATAAAATTTATATTTTCAATATCTTAAATAAATCAAATTAGACCATGGGCGAGTATACAGAACAACTGAAATGATCAAAATAGCCAATACAGGCGGATTTTATGCTATTTTATCATGTATGTTACATATCGTTTTGGCAGCGCAATGTAAAAGTGCAGACAATGAAGCTCTAGCTAAGTTTGCTTGCATAAAGTGGAAATGACCCAATATACAATATTGAGTGATGTTGAATCGATTAAATTTGAGCATGTATGGTTAAACAACTATTGCAATCTTGGTTGCCTTCGCCCGAACGAGTTTCCTCTATGAAAATGATGAAACTGTTTGGTAAGCATACAGCCAACCCTTTGCTGTGGTATGTCAACCGAAAATCGATCTGCAAAGCGATTTTTATCGGTTCATTCTTCGGTCTGCTTCCTATACCTTTTCATAGTATATTCATCGTTCTTGCGGTATTACTCCTCGAAATTAACCTGCCTGTCAGCTTGGCTTTGGCATGGTTAAGCAATCCATTTACCTTAGTTCCGATTTTATATATTGGATTTTGGTTCGGGACAAAAATCTATCAGGTACACATGATCGACAAAGCCATGTTGATGGGCGTCATGCACCAGATTGTGAACTGGATTGAACATTTCGGGCATGGGCATATTGATTTTAGTTTAGCCAAAATCCTTCTGACGGGTTTAATTGTCGAAGCATTACTGGTCGCTATTGTGCTCTATATCGTAACGCTGGTACTTTGGCGTTGGAGCGTGATCCGCACTTGGCATAAGCGCCACAACCAAGCCCCACTTTAAAAAATTTTTATAGCTCTGCTAAATAATGCTGCACAACTTTAAATACAAAGTCCTGACATGCCTGTCCTGTTTTCGCATTATAAGTTTGTTGATTGGTTAAATTATTGGATACAACCCGTATTGCTAAAAAAGGTACCTGAAACTGGGCAGCAACTTGTGCCACAGAAGCACCTTCCATTTCTTCGGTGACTGTGCCATAAGTCTCTCGAAAAAAAGCAATCCGATCCAATTCATTGTTCCAGACATCTGCCGAGCCAATAATACCTTCTACCACTTGCCCCGCCGTATAGTCGTGTCGAACATGCTGTGCCGCAGCAAGTAATGCAGGGTCTGCATAAAAATGTCGAATCGCAATCGGTTCAGGATCTGTTTCATCTTCTGCCAAAACATCAAAGGCTTCTCGCCATGCTAAAGCATCGGCACCTTCACCCAGTGCTTTTTTGGGTGTTTTAAATGCACCAATATTACAAACTGCAAACCCAAGCACGAGATCAAATACATTTAATGCGGGATCATGCCCACCCGATGTTCCCTGATTAATAATGGCACAGGGCTGATATTTTAAAATAGCAATTGCCGTTGCCGCAGCAGAATTGGTCATTCCCATACGGGTTTTGGAAATAATCACTGGAAAGCCTTGATAATGCCCCTTCCAAAATACCCAGCCTCCGATAGTTTCCATTTCAACATTGGTTAATTGGCTTGCCAGATGTTCACATTCAACAGGAAGAGCACCTTGAATAATCAGCGGTCGCATCATGAATCCCTCCATTTAAAAAGCCTGATGCAAACATCAGGCTTTAAGCGATTAGAAAATACGATTTTGATCTTTATCAGTTTTTGGTAACTTTTCAATACACTTCAAAAGTTGTTCAGCAATCGCCATGTAGCTGTCATGGGCATCATCCATCGCGACCACACTTGGTTCACCTTTATCGGCATTTTCACGAATTTGCGCATTTAAAGGCAATCGTCCCAAGAGTGGAATATGATATTGCTCAGAAATTTTATCACCACCACCAACCCCAAAAATCCGCTCTTCAAAACCACAATTTGAACAGATATGTGTTGACATGTTTTCAACCACACCCAATACAGGAATCTGCATACGATTGAATAACTCAATCCCTTTGGTCGCATCAAGTAATGCAACATTTTGCGGAGTGGTCACAATGACTGCGCCAGAGACAGGAATGCGCTGCGCTAAAGTCAGTTGAATATCACCTGTTCCTGGTGGCATATCGATCATCAATACATCAAGCTCAGGCCACAAGGTTTGGTTAAACAGTTGCATTAAAGCACCCGTTGCTTTTGGTCCACGCCAAGCGACAGGCGTATTGTTGTCCCCTGTTAAATGCCCGATGGATAACACAGGCATACCATAGGCTTCCAAAGGCACAAACTGTTCATTTTCAATCAGTGGCGTTTGCCCAGCATTGCCCAGCATGGTTGGAATACTTGGACCATAGATATCTGCATCCAGTACGCCCACTTTTAAACCGAGTTTTTGTAACCCCAACGCCAGATTGACGGTTGTCGTTGATTTACCAACACCACCTTTACCCGAAGATACCAAGATCACATGCTGAATACGTGGGTGCTTTGGCACATCACGCTGCTGTGGTGCAGCTTTTTGAATCGGTGGATTATTTGGATCTGCTTCAACTGGCTCAGATTTTGCCGAGGCATCTACGACAGGGGGTAAATTACCCGCTTCAGCTTTCGGCTTCGATGAACAGCTATGCCCTGCTTCACCATGCTGCTGGCTGCCACAACCACCCGATGTTGCTTGCCCTTTTTTTTGCTGAATCACATGTAAATTCAGTTCCTGAATGCCACATTTTTCCAAGGCATCGGCAAGTTCATCGTGAATTTGCTGTAATTGTTCAGCTTCGCTCGGATGAGTATTGATGGTGAGCTGTAAAATCTGCCCCTGTAAATTGACCTGACTAATGCGGTCTTTGAGTAAATTTTCAGAATGGGGCAAACAGTAACTTTGGAGGACTTTCTGGATTTCTTCTTCTTTGACCTCCTGTGATGGGGCAAATTTTGCTTTTAAGGAAGAAAACCAAGACATATTTGACTCCAACAGGAAAGATAATGGGTTTAGTTTAACTGTAATTGCAGATAAGTTTAAGTCAACTTTATTGATAGCTATGATCAATATGACTGGTAAAAATGCCCAAATTTTATTTTGGTCTGAATATGAAGATTTCGCTTAATCTTTAATTTGAAAAGAATTCACCGCTTAAATCAGCAAAGTTCGATATACTCAGCGCAGCCCTCGCCAAATGCGCAGACAAAGCGTTGCTTTGTTTTCCTGCGCTCAGGTACAATCTTTTGCTTGTAAATACGAATGAGAGAACAACTTCCGTGCGTAAAATTTTAGTCACAAATGCCCTTCCTTATGCCAATGGTCCAATTCACATGGGTCACTTACTCGGTTATATCCAAGCAGATATTTGGGTTCGTGCCATGCGTGCATTAGGTCATGAAGTGACTTATGTCTGTGCGGATGATGCTCATGGTACTGCCATCATGCTACGTGCCGAAGCCAATGGCATTAGTCCAGAACAGCAGATCGCCAATGTGCAAAAAGAACATGAGCGTGATTTTGCAGGTTTTGGCATTAGCTTTGACCACTATGACTCAACCCATAGCGACACCAACAAAGCACGTTCTCAAGAAATTTATGTCAAAAACCGTGAAGCAGGCAACATCGCGATTCGCCCTGTCACTCAGTTATTTGACCCAGAAAAACAAATGTTTTTGTCGGATCGCTTCATTAAAGGCACATGCCCGAAATGTAAAGCTGAAGACCAGTACGGCGACTCTTGTGAAGTTTGCGGAACAACTTATAATGCAACTGAACTGTTAAATCCGCGCTCTACACTAAGCGGTGCAACACCTGTTGAAAAGTCATCAGACCATTACTTCTTTAAGCTGCCAAATTTCTCAGAATATCTACAAAAATGGACACGTGACCAAGGTCGTCTGCCTGTTTCAATTGCCAACAAACTGGATGAATGGTTCGATGCAGGTTTGGCAGACTGGGATATTTCGCGTGATGCACCATATTTCGGTTTTGAAATTCCAGATGCGCCAAACAAATATTTCTATGTATGGGTCGATGCGCCGATTGGCTATATGTCGAGTTTTGAAAACTACATTAAAACCAAATGCCCAAATTTGAACTTTGACGACTACTGGAAAAAAGACAGTGAAAATGAAGTCTATCACTTCATTGGTAAAGACATTGTTTACTTCCATGCGTTGTTCTGGCCTGCAATGCTTGAAGGCGCAAACTACCGTACACCAACAGGTTTATTTGTAAACGGTTTCTTGACTGTAAATGGTCAAAAAATGTCGAAATCACGTGGTACATTCATTAAAGCAGAAACCTATTTAGAGCACTTGAATCCTGAGTATTTACGTTATTACTTCGCGTCTAAACTTTCGGACAAAGTTGAAGATTCAGACTTGAACTTGGATGATTTCATTCAAAAAGTGAACTCTGACCTTGTCGGTAAAGTGGTAAATATTGCTAGCCGTTGTGCCAAGTTCATTAACACCAAATTTAACGATACCTTATCGAGCGAATGTGCTGAAGCAGATTTGGTACAAAGCTTTATTGATGCTGGTGATTCGATTGCCAAAGCCTATGAAGCTCGCGAGTTCTCAACTGCGATTCGTGAAATCATGGCATTGGCTGACCGTGCCAACCAATACATCGATGAGAAAAAACCGTGGGCATTGGCGAAGCAAGAGGGTCAAGAACAGCAAGTGCATGATGTTTGCTCTGTCGGTATCAACCTGTTCCGCCAATTGGCTGTTTACCTTGCGCCAGTCTTACCTGAATTGGCGAATCAAGTTCAAGCCTTCTTAAAACTCGACAGCTTCAATTTTGCATCACGTAAAACGATTTTAGTTGGACATGAAATTGCTGCTTTCCAAGCGCTAATGCAACGTGTTGATCCAAAAGCGGTTGCGGCGATGGTGGATGCATCGAAAGAGTCTTTAGGTGCGCCTGCTGCTGAACCTGCAAAAGCGGAAAAGAAAAAAGAAAAGGCCAAAGAGAAAAAAGCTGAACCGAAAATTGGTGAAGCTGAAATCATTGGTATTGAAGATTTTATCAAGATTGACCTTCGTGTAGCGAAAGTGTTGGAAGCTGCAACAGTTGAAGGCTCAGACAAACTTCTTCAACTGACTTTAGATGCAGGCGAAGCTGAACCACGTAACGTATTTAGCGGTATTCGTGAGTTTTATGCACCTGAAGACCTGAAAGATAAGCTGGTTGTATTGGTTGCAAACCTTGCACCACGCAAAATGCGTTTTGGGATCTCAAACGGGATGGTGCTTGCAGCAGGTAATGGCGAAGGTGTTTGGGTGATTTCACCTGAATCTGGCGCTAAACCAGGTGATAAGGTTTCTTAAGGTTTAGACACTTACAAGAAGCCCTGCTATATTTAGTGGGGTTTTTTTATTTATACATATAAATTAATTAACATGCTTACTCTAATAAAAATTAATGAAGCTATAAACGCTATTTCAAATTCAATAGATCATGGTAAATGGAGCGAGGCTCTATCTGGAGCTGAAATAATTTTACAGGAATTAGAAAAATATGAAAAAAATAGCACAGTTTTGCACCTTCGCTTTAATCTAGCAGGTCAATTTATTGATGTTGGAACATACTCACAAAATAAGAATTCAGTTTTAAAAGGAATTGAAATTTTAGAAGTTGACTCTGAGCACTATGAAAGAGAATTCAATGTTACTTATTACTATAACTTAGCAAATGGCAAGCTAGCTCTTGCTAATGACTGTGGTTATTCCAAAGAAAAAGTAAATTTTAAAAATACAGAGCTATTTAATACGGTAAAAAATTTATATTGGAAAGCATTTAAGTTAATTAAAAAAGATGAAGAATATGATTTATATCAACAGAATTTAATCAATCTTGCTAATGTCCTAAAACAGCAATTTCGATTTTCGGAAGCGCTAAAAATTTATAATTTAGTTATAGAAAAGAATACTTCTTATCCTCAAGCATGGCTCAATAGAAGCTCTTGCCTAGAACAGTTTGATAAATTATTGGATCATCGAACACAAAAGATGATTATTGAAATTATTAAAGGGTATGACTTTGCTTGTAAATCGAATCAAATCCCTAATGATTGGAAACCTTTCTATGAAAATAAAAATACATATTTAAGAAGGCAACTAACTAATAATGATCTAGAAAAAGATGAAGCAGAAACGCTCGAAGAATATTCAACCATGAGTCATTTTAGACAGTGGTGTATAGAGGAAAACTTAACATTAAATATTCATGGAATGTATTGTTCATGCATTGCTAATGAAAGAGATGATTTAACTCTATTACAAAGCGTAATTTCATCAACCAATATTCTTCAATTTGAACAATACTTAAATCGTATTAAGGCTGAGTTTTCTTTAATTCGAGTACTTTACTATGAGTCTAAATTCACCGATAGCTCTCAGTTTGATTACGAAAGTTGTTATTCGGAACTGGATGACCAAGAAATCATCAATATAAGATATGAAAAGCTAAGAACTTGTTTCAGATTGTGTTTCTCAATATTGGATAAGTTGGCAATCTTCTTATGTCAGTATTTTTCGCTTAAAATTAAAGACAATACAACTTTCAACAATTTTTGGCGTGACAATAAATCTATTCTAGAGGAAAAAGAAAATTTTGCTTTAATTGCCGTTAATAGCATAATTTGTGATTTGAATGAAAAAAATGGAGAATTTGGTTTTTATAAAAAGTGGAGAAATGCTTTAGAACATCATATTTTATTTTTAGTTCCAGATACTTTTGAACTTTACAACGATTCAACCCACACCTATGTAAAAATTAGTGAATTTGAAAGTAGTCTTCTTAATTTAATTCAGCTTACAAGATCAGCTATATTTTCAACAGTATTTGCAATTGTTGAGGACTTCCGCCAAAAGACGCCTAAGGATAAAGAAAATTTTATTGAAGTAACCGTTCATAAAAAAGAATTTAATAATCTTTAATAATTTTATAAAAACTATTTATACCCTCATCCTAACCTTCTCCCAAAAGGAGAAGGAACTCCACTTAAAATAATTCCACTCCTTTCAGAAGATAAGAAGCACAGCCTTTTTAGCTTCATACACATTTTCACTTCATTTACACGAACTAAAAAAAGATGAAAAATCTTGCCCCACATGCTAAAAAATAAGCACCATAAATAAATCAAAAAATAGACCCAAATGAAAAAACTACTCGCTTCTGCCCTTTTATGCTCAAGTTTCATCAGCCTTTCAACCTTCGCCACGTCCCCCACAGCTCCAATCGAGCAACACAAACAAGTGGCGGGCTACTACCAATATCAGTCAGGTCAAACCCAAATTACCGCTTTACTCGATGGCACAAACTACATTTCACCCAGTTTATTTAAAGGGCTTTCAGAGCAACAAATTCATGAAAGCCTAAAGAAATATTATGCAGACCAAGCCCAAGGCATACAAACCTCCATCAACGCCTTTCTGGTCAATACAGGACATTCACTGGTGTTAGTCGATAGTGGTGCTTCCAGTTGTTTTGGGTCACATTTAGGCTCGGTTTTAAGCAACTTAAAAGCATCAGGTTACAAACCTGAACAGGTCAATAGCATTTTGCTAACCCATCTACACCCTGACCACGTGTGTGGAATTAGTAAAAATGGCGCTGCCAACTTCCCCAATGCAACCGTCTATGTATCCTCTACCGAAGCCAATTACTGGCTCAATCCTGAACAGATCAAAAAACTTCCCAAAGCACAACAGGCAGGCTATTTAGCCACCGTTGAAAAAATCAAACAGGCAATTGCCCCTTATCAAGCCAAACAACGCTTTAAAACCTACAAGCTGGGTGATCAGATTCAGGGTTTTAAAGTGATCAGTACCCCTGGACATACGCCAGGGCATTTCAGTTATGAACTCAAAACATCAAATGAAACTATTGTTTTTATTGGTGATATTGTGCATTCACACACCATACAGTTCGATCATCCGGCAACGGCGATTGGCTATGATGTTGATCCTAAACAAGCGATTGCAACACGCTTAAAGCAATTTGCTGAGTATGCCAAAAATAGAGAAACGATTGCTGCACCGCATTTGCCTTTCCCAGGAATTGGGCATATCTATTCTGCTGATGAGAAAAGTTATCAGTGGATTCCCGTACATTTTAAAGATTAAGACAAATCTCTGAGTCCTGAAATAGGTTGATACTTATTTCAGGACTGGGCAAATAAATTTACGGTTTGTTGGCTGCACTTAACTGATAGTCTTGTTGATAGACAGGAGTACCTGCAATGCTTCGTGCATAGTAATTAGGCTGAGTTTTGATAGGCTGTTTTAGCTCACATCCTGTAAGCACAAATAAACTCATCGCTACGCAGAGTATGGATATTGTCTTCATGAGCATATCCTCTTTGTTGTTTTATTTTAAATTAGCACTTTATTTGCAGAATGTATAAAAAAATATATTTCAATTTGTGAAGAAACTTATTCCAAGATGGCAAAATCGGCAATAAAAAGATCAGCTTATTTTTAATATAAAATATCTTTAAGAAGAACTTATTATTCTTCATAAAGTCTTTCATCTTATCTTGAGGCGGTGA
The DNA here is from genome assembly GCF_054454555.1 of Acinetobacter sp. ANC 4636. NCBI lineage: Bacteria > Pseudomonadati > Pseudomonadota > Gammaproteobacteria > Moraxellales > Moraxellaceae > Acinetobacter > Acinetobacter sp. ANC 4636. The sequence goes on from NZ_JBTKVD010000011.1 coordinate 70,956, forward strand.
TAGATGTATTCAGCTTACTCTCTGAAAACAAATTTATTATTGCCAACCCAAGATGATAAGGCATAAAAAAAGCCTATTAATGAACAATAGGCTTTTTTAAAATTCTTTAGATTACTTCATACCAAAAATCAGTTTCAGCCCAAGCAAAGTCATCACGCCGCCTGCTACACGATCAAAAATTGCTTTGGATTTTAAATACACTTTACGCGGTACTTCAGCCGAAAGCACCATAGCGACCAGTGAGTACCAACCTGCATCAATAAAAAAGCATAGTATCGGCAAAACCACATAGTAATAACTTGGGATTTCCTTTGGCAGCAAAGCGGTAAAAATACTGGCGAGGACAATCGCAATTTTCGGGTTGCTGAGTTGTGTGATCAACCCTAAACGATAGGCTTGGGCATAGCTCATTTTTTGGGCTGTATCCTGTTCAGTCTGGATTGGCTCTTTCGCATGTCGAATAATTTTAAATGCGAGCCATAGCAAATACAGACCACCACACACTTTTAAAATCAAATATGCGGATGGAACGGCGAGTAAAATTGCTTGCAAGCCCATGACCGCAAGCAAACCAAATAGTGCCGCACCTGTTCCAGTACCCAAAGCAGTAAATAAGCCATGTTTACGTGAAATGGCAATAGAGTTTTTTGCCACATAAATAAAGGTTGGACCTGGGCTAATCGCGCCTAACATTAATGCGATGGCAATCGGAAAAAGCGCCCACAAACTATTCACGACAGTACCTATTTACTGGCCAACAAAGGCGGATATTTTAACAGAACTTAAGCTGTTTTTCCCAATACTAAATACATCACATCGCTTTGAAATGAACCATCTGCCCGAATCTGGAAATGTTGTTTGACGGCGTCAGAAACTTTGCCTTGCAAGCTCCGAATCGTTTCAACACCACTTGCTGGAGTTTGCATGCGGCTGACCCAACTGTCAAAGTCCAAATGCAATACTTGTTTTTCTACTTGCTCAACCTGAAAACCCGCATATTCAGCAAATCGCATCCATTCTTGCAAGTTGTAATTTCGCACATGACTTGGGTCACGAATCATTTCTATCGTTTGTAAAAAGGTGTCTAAAGCAGGCTGACCATTTCCCAAAATATCCACAAAAATCACTTTGCCGTGTGGTTGTAAAACCCGATAAATTTCCTGCATGGCTTGCCCGACATGCTGCCAGTGATGTGCTGAATAGCGACTAATAATGCAATCGAAAGACTGATCTGCAAAAGGCAATTGCTCGGCTGCGCCCTGCTGCCCCTGAATCTGGCTTAAGCCCTTCTCTTTTGCTTGCTGGCAAACCAATTCCACCATTTCTGATGTCACATCATAAGCAATGACCTGCTCGGTATATGGTGCGACCTGATAACTGACATGCCCCGCCCCACAGCCCAAATCCAATATATGCTTGAACTGATGCTGTTGCACACATTGCTGCATTTTGACAAATTCCACACCTTGAGCATGTACGCTACTGATCAAATAAGCATTTGATTTATATTGGTATTGATGTTGATTGACTTGGTGTTGTGTATTCATTTTTTCTTCCTTCTGACTGATATAAAACACAGCATAAAGAAGATTTAATAAAATAAATAATGATGATTTATAGGTATATTAATAAAATAAAGTTATTAATTTACAAAACTATAAACACCTATTCCAATACAAACGGACAAATTTGTCCGTAAAATACCAACAGATTTTGAATGACTTGGCAATCATGAGTAAACACTTACAACGAGCGGCACAAAACCGTGAAGAGCTTTTAAATGCTGCGGCAGAAATGATTAAAGCGCATAGCATTCATGTGCCTTTACAGATGATTATTGATTATGCAGGGGTTGGACGTGCCACGTTTTATCGTAATTTTGCTGACCGCAAACACTTGATTTATGCCTTGTTGCAACAGTCGATTGAAAATCTGGAAACACGTGCCAAATATTACGGGCAGTTTGAAGATGGCTTGTTTTTATTGATTTACAGTCATATTAACAATCTGCCGCACTTATCTGCACTCAAAGAATACTGGCGTGTCCTAGATGCCAATGAGGCACAGCTACAAGAACTCATCCAGCAACATCAACAGATTATTCAACCGCTGATTGATCAGGCAATTGCTGCAAAGGTTTGTCGTCCAGATCTGACTTTTGAAGATTATCGTAGCATTATTTCAATTTTAACCGCATCGTTTCGTGGACATACTGAACAAGAACAAATACGCCTTGCTAAACGTGCCATTGAACTATTACTGACAGGGATTCAGGTATCACGCGAGGCACGTTATGGATAAACAGCCGCGTTATCTGGAGACACCGCCCGACTGGACAGCCGACGAACGTCCTGTCTTGCCTGGCTCTCCCCCTTCAATTGAGCACCCACGTGGCAAGCGCTATTTATATTTTTTTATCGGCATATTTATTGCGCTTTCCGCAGGGCTGAGTAACAGCTTTATTAGCGCCAACTTACCTCAACTACAAGGTGAATACGGTTTAACGCCTATTGAAGGGGCATGGCTGCCTGCCGCGTATGTCATGGCAAATATCAGTTCTAACCTGATTTTGTTCAAAGCCCGCCAGCAGTATGGACTGCGTTTATTTAGCGAAATTGGCTTGTTGGTATTTATTGCCGTCATGATCATGCATATTTTGGTAAATAACTATCAATCTGCACTATTTGCCCGCTTTATTAGTGGATTGGCGGCTGCTCCTCTTAGCTCGCTGGGCATGTATTACATCATGCAAGGCTTTAGCAAAGAACATCGCATTAAAGGACTGTATCTGGGAATTGGTATTGGGCAATTAGGCGTACCGCTAGCATGGATTATTTCTCCGCTTCTGGTGAACGTCAATAACTGGACTGTGCTGTATACCTTTGAGCTTGGCCTGAGCATTTGCTGTTTTGCCATGGTGGTTTCACTCAAGCTGCCGCGTAGTCTACGTATAGCAGTATTTGAAAAAGGTGATTTCCTGACTTTTGCCTTACTCGCCCCAGGCTTTGCGTGTTTATGTGCAGTTCTGGTACAAGGGCCGCTACGCTGGTGGTTTGACTCACCGTGGATTGCCTATGTGCTGATTTGCGGTTTTACTTTGCTGGTTTTGGGTTTTTTCTATGAGCATCAGCGTACTAACCCACTGATTATGACACGCTGGTTAGGCACTTGGCCAATCCTACGTTTTATTATTGCAGCATTCGCCCTACGTCTACTGATGTCAGAGCAAACCTATGCAGCCGTTAACTTTCTAAAAACAGTCGGTATGGGGCCTGACCAGTTTGTCAGCCTCTACACAGTGATTTTTTTTGGCATGTTGGCAGGCGCTATTTTCAGTGCCTTGACCTTTGCCCGCGAACGTATTGTCTTGCAATTGGTCTTTGCCGAATTTCTGGTCTTAATTGCTTGTGGTCTGGATTTCCATCTCACCAGTGATGTACGACCCGCCAATTTTTATCATAGTCAGTTTTTAGTGGCCTTTGCAGGTGGACTGTTTATTGGCCCATTGTTGCTAGTCGGTTTTGGTCGCGCCTTGCAACAGGGTGCAGGCCATGTTGTGACCTATTTGGTGCTGTTTTCAGCGACCCAAAGTTTTGGTGGACTGGTGGGATCTTCGTTTTTTTCAACCTATCAAAAAGAACGCACTCAAGTTTATCAAGTCACCATTAACAATGCACTGGAAGCGACCGACCCTAACGTGACGCAGCGCCTCAGCCAGTATCAAGGCAAGTATGCCGCTTATATTACCGATAGCAGTAAAAATCAGGCACAGGCTGTATCCAGCTTGTCACAAGTCACTACCCGTGAAGCACAGGTGCGAGCCTATAACGATGTGATTTATTTAAATGGCATTTTTGCCGTAATTTTAATGGTTTGGGGCTTTGGTAATATTGCATCGACACACTACAATGCCCGCCGCTAACCTCAATCCTCTTAATTTTAGAGAAATGCTATGAGTGAACAGCCAAAAACCGATGATCGCCCAGCTGAACAGGAAGCCACATCGACAGCACCACAACAACCGCATTTAAAGGCAGTGCCTCGGGTTAGCAAGTTGATTGAAACCAAAAAATCAACCTTGATCCTGATGTTCTTTGTGCTATTGGTTGGGATTAGTGTGATTATGTGGGCATGGCAGATTGGTCCATTCAATACCCCAATCCAGCAGACAGACAACAGTTATATTAAGGGTAAAACTACGGTTTTATCTTCTCAAATCAATGGCTATATTCAGGATGTTTTAGTCAGTGACTTCGATCATGTCAAAAAAGGACAAGCGCTGATTCGGATTGACCCGACAACTTATAATCAAAAAGTGTCACAAGCCCAATCCAGTGTCGAGCAGGCTGCAAATAACTTTAACAATCAAAAGCAAACCATTGCCCAACGTCAAGCCGATATTGCAGCAGCGCAAGCTAAAGTTGCTCAGATCGAAGCACAATATCAGCTCTCCTTACAACAACTGCATCGTTATCAGGCTTTAGGTAATACAGGTGCGGTTTCCAAAACAGATCTGGATCAAAGTCGAGCCAATGTTGCCAACAATCTGGCCTTACTCAATGAAGCCGAAGCTAACGTCAAAGTCGCCGAAGAAGCTTTAAAAACTGCACAAGTTGCTACCGTAGGCTTACAGGCACAAGTTAAAAATGCAGCGGCACAACTCGATCAAGCCAATACCACCAAAGATTACAGCATCATCACTGCCCCTATGGATGGGCAACTGGGCGAGGTTTCTCCACGCGTAGGGCAATATGTTGCGGCAGGCTCACAATTACTGTATCTCATTCCCCAAACCACTTGGGTGGTTGCCAACTTTAAGGAAACTCAGATTGCTAATATGCAGATTGGGCAAAAAGCCTCGTTTACCGTCGATGCATTAAATCACAAAAAATTTACGGGACGGGTTAAGGAAATCTCTCCTGCTGCAGGCTCTGAGTTTAGTGTTTTAAAAACTGATAATGCGACAGGCAACTTTACCAAAGTGGTGCAGCGTATTGCGGTAAAAATTGCAATTGACCCAAATCAACCTGAATTGGCGCGCCTCAGACCAGGCATGTCGGTCATTAGCTCGGTTGATACTTCAACACAAGGAACAGGCACACGCTAATGCAGATTCAAGCCCAGTCGCCTCAAATTCCCGTAGAAACCTTGATACAACGCAATGATATTCAGCTCGATCTGAAACGGTTGGATTTGGTTCATCCACAGATTTCAGGCAATAAGTTTTATAAACTTAAATACAACCTGCAACAGGCACAGCAACAAGGCAAAACCGCTGTACTGACTTTCGGAGGTGCATATTCCAATCATATTGCAGCAATGGCATATGCTGCTCAAATGCTTGGTCTACAAAGCATTTGCATCATTCGGGGCGAAGAATTGGCACAGCGCCCACTCAACCCTACACTGCAAACTGCACGAGAGATGGGGATGCAACTTGAATTTATTTCACGGCAAGCTTATCAACAACGTCATGAACCAGACTTTTTACAGCAGTTACAATCACAATTTCCCGACAGTTATCTGATCCCTGAAGGGGGAACCAATGCCCTTGCCATTCAAGGCTGTCAGGAAATTCTAACTTCGGAAGATTTAAATCATTATGACGTGTTCTGCTGTGCAGTTGGTACTGGCGGTACACTATCGGGTTTAATCCAAGCCAGTGATTCACGCCATCAGTTATTCGGTTTTTCTGCGCTTAAAGGTGAATTTCTGACACAAGAGGTGAAGCAATTTACCGACAAAAGCAACTGGAAAATTTTGGATACTTACTGCTGCGGTGGTTATGCCAAAACATCACCTGAACTGATGCAATTTATTCGAAGCTTTGAACAGACTTATCAGATTCCACTCGAACAGGTGTATACAGGCAAAATGCTCATGGGAATTTTTGACCTGATTGAACAAGGCTTTTTTCAGTCAGGTACCCGAATTCTCGCCATTCACACAGGTGGTTTACAAGGACGCGCACAAGAGTTAGGCGAGATGCCCAAAATTTCAGTATAATGCGCGGTTTTTAGCATTCGGAGAATCACATGGCTGCTCTACAGTATGATGTCATCGTATTAGGTGCAGGCGCATCAAGCTTGATGTTGGCAGCATGTGCAGCCAAACGCGGACGCTCGGTATTGGTACTGGAAAAAGCCAATAAAGTCGGCAAGAAAATCCTGATGTCAGGTGGAGGAAAATGTAACTTCACCAATCTGGATGTCGAACCTGAAAATTATCTTTGTCATAACCCACATTTTGTCAAATCGGCACTTTCACGTTATAACCAGTGGGATTTTATTGGTCTGGTCTGTGAATATGGCATTGCCTACGAAGAACGCAAGCATGGGCAACTGTTCACTCTTAACGGCGCCAAAGATATTTTAAATATGTTGCTTGCCGAATGTAGCAAAACAGATTTGGTTGAGATTCAAACTTCAGCAGAAGTTACCCAAGTCCAAGTGCTTGCAGAGCATCAGTTTAGCGTTAAAACCTCCACTCAAAGCTATCAGGCTGAATCGGTTGTGGTCGCAACAGGCGGTTTATCTATTCCTACACTCGGCGGTTCAGATTTTGGCTATAAACTGGCACAACAATTCGGGCATCGAATTTATCCAACTCGTGCAGGTCTAGTCCCTTTTACTTTTTCCGATCAATTTAAAGAAGTCACAAGTCGTTTAAGTGGCAATGCTTTAGAAGCAACTTTAAGCAATGCGGATGTGGCTTTTACCGAAGCTTTACTCTTTACTCATCGCGGTTTAAGCGGTCCAAGTTCATTACAACTGTCTAACTATTGGCAGGTTGGTGAAAGTTTTCAGATCAATTTTTTCCCAGCCAATGATCTTTGTACATGGCTAAAACAGAAAAAACTGAGCCAACCAAAAAGTTTATTACGCACGTTACTAAATGAGCTTGCAGCAAAATCCGTCATCGCTGAACTGCAACAACTGATTTGGCAAGCAGACAGTGAAACCGCAATCGGTCAATTCAGCGATCAAAAACTGGAAAATATTGCGACTCAACTACAAAACTTCCAGGTCAAGCCATCGGGTACTGAAGGCTACCGCACAGCAGAAGTCACACTAGGTGGGGTTGATACCGATGAGGTTTCATCTAAAACCATGGAAAGTAAAAAGCAGAAAGGTTTATTCTTTTTAGGCGAAGTGTTGGATGTAACGGGACACTTAGGCGGATACAATTTTCAGTGGGCATGGTCATCTGCCGCTGCTGCAGCAGAATATGTGTAACTGCCGAAGGAATTCCATTCCTTCAGCAGTATATATGCTTAATTTTTCACAATTTTCGTCGCTTGAGGATGCCCTGTATAAGCATCTTTGGCACTTGGGCTGCTGTAACTGAACATGTAAGCCACAACTGCTACATAAAATAAAACAATCATGGCAAACATAAAACGCACGAGACGTTTATTTTCTTTTACATACATCTCATGAAGTGACCGACTTAGATGGCGTAACATAGTCATCTCCTCCTTTCTATCACGTCAATTCGACTATTTTTTATACTACATCAAGTTTGTGTTGTGTTGTGTGAAGAAGCATTATCATCACGTATACATTGTTTATCTGCTGTAGCCTAAAAATAGGCTATACTATGTGCCACTTTTTCAATGCACCACGATTATGTCGTATAGCCTGCAATCCACGTCCCTTGAACTCGACACTGATGTGACGCATCAATGTTATTTACATTATACGCGAGATCAGCATCTGATCGGCGTGATTGAGTTTAGCAAGCCAAGCTATGTGCTCAAGTGGGGTGATTTGGAATATTTTCGTCGCCGTACAGAAGAATTTTCTGTCATGCCATTTCCTGACTTTATCAGTGCAATAGTGATCGATTTACGTAATATCGAAGCATTTCTCGATCAGGATGTTCTCATTATTCCTTGGCGTTTAGTCGATGAAGAATGCCCTATTCGCTTGGTCGTGCCACAAGATCGGCTCGAATATTATGCAGGTTTTTTTGAACCGACTTGGCTCAGTTCCGATGTTGAAACCGCAATTAGTGAAATCCGCACCTTTATGGATATGTTTGTGCATTAAGCTGTGACAAACATATCCAGACTCATTTTTACCAATAATTCTCTACAGCAATATTGCCTTCACCACGACGATTCATGCTCAAGCCACGCTGCTTTAAGGCTTCTTTGGTATCTTCAACCATTTGTGGATTACCACAGAGCATAATATGACTCGTTTCTGGGTTAAATTGCTGTCCGACTACAGCTTCCAATTGCCCATTTTCAATTAAAACGGGCAAACGCTGGTGCAATATTGCCTGTGAATCACGCGTAATAATCGGAACAAATTGAAACCCTGTGTGCCCTTCGCCGAAGGTCGCAGCAATTTCCTGAATACGCTCGACGTATGCCAGTTCTGCCTGTGTACGCACACTATAAACCAAATTGATTTTTTGATAATTTTGCCATGTCTCAAAATCCTGCAACATCGACAAAAATGGTGCCAAGCCTGTACCGGTTGCCAGTAACCATAAATCATGTGGTAACGGTTGCTGATAGCGTGCCAAAGTCAAGAATCCATAGGGAATTTTTTCCAGATACAGCTCATCACCCACCTGTAAGTCTTTTAGACGTGAAGTAAAAGCACCATCAGGCACAACAATCGAAAAAAACTCCAAGGTTTCATCATAAGGCGATGAAACTACAGAATATGCCCGCACAATGAGTTCACCATCGACCTGTAAACCAATGCGTGCAAACTGCCCTGCGGTGAATTTAAAGTGAGCTGGTCGTGTCATGCTAAAGCTGAATAAATTATCGGCCCAACGTTGAATAGATAAGACTTTTTCTACAGTAAATTTCTCAGATGTCATGATTTCAAGGTGCAAGAATTCGTCGGCTCATGTTAGCATGGCGAGGCAAATATTGATATTTTTACTCATTTAAGGCTTCAACTATGCGCATGACCTTACGCCAATTGGCTGTTTTTGTAGCCGTAGCCCAAGAAGGGACTGTGACCAAAGCCAGTGATGCTGTCAAGCTAACTCAAAGTGCTGCCAGTATGGCATTGGCTGATTTAGAGGATGGATTAGGTGCGCCATTATTTGATCGCTTAGGAAAACGCCTCCAACTCAATGACCTTGGGCGTTTTTTACTACCACAGGCACTCGAAATTTTAGGGCGCTGTGAAGCATTTGAACAAGTCGCCAAAGGTGAATTACAAAGTATTGATTTACGCCTTGGTGCAACACTCACTATTAGTGATTATTTAATGCCAGATTTAATGGCAGGTTTTCTACAATTACAGCCTCAAGCCCACTTGCAATTACAGGTTGGTAATACTCGCCAGATGATTGAAGCTGTCAATCAATTCCAGCTTGATCTAGCACTGATTGAAGGTTCCTGCCATATTCCACAATTACAAAGTATCCATTGGCGAGATGATGAACTGGCAGTATGTTGTGCTCCAAGCCATCCCTTAGCACAGCTAAACCGTCCTTTAACCCCCCAAGATTTTGCTGATGTAGAATGGATTTTGCGTGAAGAAGGTTCAGGTACACGCGAGGTTTTTGATACAGCCATTTTAAATCATTTAGCAGATGCCAATATCCGCCTGACACTCGGACATAATGAAGCCATTTTAAAAATTATCTCAGGCGGGTTGGGTATTTCGTGTATTTCTAGACTCGCATTACTCCCAATGCTCAATTCTGGACAGCTGGTTATTTTAGATACGCCATTTTGGGAGCTAAAACGCCCACTCTATATGCTCGTACATCGCCAGAAATATCAAGGGCCTGGACTTAAAGCCTTTATGCGTTTTTGTGAAGAAAAAGAATAATTTTCATTTTATTGCCAATTTGAGTCTGTTTTTCGACGAGAGTCTTTTTCACAAGGCTCTCCATCTGCATTGCCATCCATTTTAGTATTTGGACAATTGTGAACAAACCAACGCGCTTCTGCAAGCGAATGCATTTGTGAGCAGTATTGGCGCCCATCACATTTAAAATATCCCAGTGGACTTGGCATCGGCTTTTGTGCTGGTGCAGGTCGACTCACAGTACTTGGTGCAACATTCACTTGTGTTTTTTGTTCAGGCAATTGATCTGGTACATGCCCTAGTTTTTTCCGTTGCTCATCAATCAACTGTTTTTGTTCTTGAATCAATTGTTGCGTATATTGTCCACGCATTTGCTCATGCTGTTGTAGTCTTAAGTAAGTGATATAAATCCCGATACCAGCCAATACAACAACGACAAATAAAAACATCGCTGCTTTCTTCATCATTCTTGTCTCATAAAAAAATACCTGTTATTTAGAGATTTAACAGGTATTTTTTTAAATTGACATTAGTCTTTTTGTACACTACCGAAAATTTTATCACCCGCATCACCAAGACCTGGAACAATGTAACCATGTTCATTCAGCCCATCATCAATCGATGCGGTAAAAATACGGACATCAGGGTGTAAGGCTTCAACTTTAGCAATACCTTCTGGTGCTGCAACCAGTACCATTACCCGAATATCTTTACAGCCACTCTGTTTGAGCACATCAATTGCTGCGATTAATGAGCTACCTGTTGCCAACATCGGATCAATAATCATGGCAATACGATTGGCTACATCTGGAACCAATTTTTTATAGTAAGTTCGAGCTTGTAAAGTTTCTTCGTCACGCTCAAGCCCTAAAACACTGACTTTAGCACTTGGAATCAAATTGAGCACACCATCCAGCATCCCGATCCCTGCTCGTAAAATTGGAACAATGGTAATTTTCTTACCTGCGATGCGCTGTGTAGTCACCTCACCTGCCCAACCTTGAATTTCATGATCAACCACAGCTAAATCTTTAGTTGCTTCATAAGTTAGCAACATGGTTACTTCTTGCGCAAGTTCACGAAAGTTTTTAGTACTAATATCGGCACGACGCAACAAGCCTAGTTTGTGGCGAATCAATGGGTGACGAATTTCTTGAATAGGCACGGGGAGAACACCTGACAGATTTAAGTTGCGCCTAGTATATCGCTTTTCGATCAGAAATAAAAAAGCCCTCATCAATGAGGGCTTTTTTAGACCGCTAAAATTAGTGGTTGAACAATATTTGTTGAATTGGCGCTAAAACTTGTGACATTGCAGAAATTTTAAGTACAGGATCTGGATAAACACCGATCAACAATACCAATGCTGCTGCACCAAGCACCATGATTCCACCCACTTTTTGACCCCAATGTTTTTCAGCGTCAATACGTGGCGTTTCTGGTGGTGTAAGGTACATCACAACCATAACACGTAAGTAATAGTATAAACCGATACCACTACCCACAATAATCATGGCAGCCAAGAACCAGTGACCTGCATCAACTGCAGCTTTAATCACCATGAACTTACCGATAAAGCCTGCTGTCAACGGAATACCTGCCAACGACAATAACATCACTGTCAAAGTCCCAGTCAAAACAGGACGACGCCAAAACAGACCACGATAGTCTGCAACACTTTCAGCTTCATCGGTGTTGTTGTATGGGCTAGACATTAGAGTCACGACACCAAACGCACCAATCGTTGTTAATACGTAAGCAATCACATACATATTTACACTGTCGAGGCTGAAGTAGTTTTTGCTGACCAAAGCCACAAGCAAATAACCAAAGTGTGCAATAGACGAATACGCAAGAACACGTTTGAGGTTGACCTGACGTACTGCAAGCAAGTTACCCACAATAATTGAGAGTACCGCAATAATACTGATGATCAGGCTGATTGATGGAATCAACGCGCCTGCTGCAAGTAAATAGCGGACAAACAAACCAATGGTTGCAACTTTCGCAGCAGTTGCCAAAAAGGTTGCCAATGGCGCTGGTGCACCTTGATAAACATCTGGCGTCCATTTGTGGAATGGTGCTAACGATAGTTTGAACGCAATTGCGAAAATGATCAGACCAAGGCCCAAAATCACCATTGGGTTGCCCATTTTCACCATTTGCAGCAACGATGCAAAGCCTGTATAGAATGATAATGTGCCTGTATACGCATAAATATATGCAATACCCATCAACAACATCGCAGAAGCAGTTGCTGACAACACCAGATATTTCATCCCTGCTTCTAAAGACTTCTCACGTTCATGCGTATATGCCAACAGACCATATACAGGAACTGACATCAACTCCAAGCTAATGAAGAATGATGCATAGTGAGAGCTTGCCACCATCAACATTGCCCCAGCAACAGAAGACAATAACAGCAAGTACAACTCTTCACGGTTGCCTTTATAGCTTTCAATATAGGCATGTGACAAAGTACAGCATGCCAAGGCAGAAACCAGAATCAGCAATTGATAAAGCATGGTAAATGGATCAACCATAAACATGTTCATCACATTGGCAGGTCTGAACTGCCCATTCATCATTTGCAAAATGATATTGAATGCTGCCAAGTTCAAACCAATAACGGATGCTGTTGCAATCAGATTATGATTACGTTTGATCGCCGTTAAGATCATGACCAGCACGATTGTCAAAGAGACAATCATGACTGGAGCAAGTGGCATAAGATCTGAAAATTGGATTGTGAAGTTCATGACTTATTGGATCTCCACATTATCAAGTTGGCTGACTGCTTGTTGCATCAAATCTACACCATTATGAACAGGAATATAGCTATTCGCTAACCACTGCATACTTGAATGAGACACATCAAGGAAGGTTTGTGGGTAGATACCAAGCCACACTAGACCAATCACACAGATCATTAGAATCGCAATCTCACGTGCTGACAAATCTTTTAGTGGGTTTGCATAATGCTGTTTTTGCTCTTCGTTTGGAGTACCAAACAATGAACGATGAATCAAAATCAAGCCATAAAGACCAGCAAATACCAAGCTGATCGCAGCAATGATCGTGAATGTTGGATACTTACCAAATGCACCCATCATGATCAGGAATTCACCAATAAAGTTACCTAAACCAGGAATACCCACTAATGCTGAAATAAAGAACATTAAGAAGAATGGTAAATAGCGGAATTGACCACGCATACCACCCATCAAGCGCATGTCACGTGTATGCAAACGTTCATAAATCTGACCACACATAATGAACAATGCAGCAGAACATAGACCGTGTGCCAACATCATAATCATCAAACCTTGATAAGTGATGATGTTGCCTGCATAGATTGCAAGTAATACAACGCCCATATGTGAAATAGAACTATATGCCAACAAACGTTTCATGTCAGTTTGTTGATAAGCACACCATGCACCGTAGAAAATACCAATCAAACCAAAGATGATTGCAACATCGGCAAACTGTGCTGACGCTGCTGGGAAGAATGGAATTACAAAACGAAGCAAACCGTATGCTGCAGTTTTAATCAAGATACCTGCCAAGTCTACAGAACCTGCTGTAGGCGCTTGAGCATGTGCATCTGGTAACCAGCCGTGTAATGGGAATACAGGAAGTTTTACTGCAAAACCTACAAACATACACAGCATAAAGCCATATGCAAAACTTGGTGGCAAGTGATTTGCAACGGCCAACAAGAAGTTGTAGTCAAAGTTAATCACACCATTGGTCATGATATAACCCCAGACCACTAGTCCAAGAATACCAATCAGCATGATCAAGCCTGAAACTTGCGTATAGATGAAGAATTTAGTTGCAGCGTAAACGCGTGAACGACCGTTCGAACCCGCATGTCCCCAAAGTGCAATCAAGAAATAGATTGGTACCAGCATCATCTCCCAGAAGAAGAAGAACAGGAACATGTCTATCGCAAGGAATACACCGATTACCCCACCTAAACTCCAAAGTAAGTTTAAGTGGAAGAAGCCAACATTCTTCTGAATTTCACCCCAAGAACAGCCAACTGCCAAAATACCCAAAAGTGCGGTCAAGCCAACCATGAGTAATGACAAACCATCTACAGCAAGGTGAATACTAATCCCCAGTGAACTAATCCACGGTAGATAAAATTGTGCTGCGAAAGTTGGCGCTTGTGAACCTAACTCGTAGTGATAATTACCATGGCTCCATAAGATTACAGTTAAGCCTAGGGTAATCACCATCCCGATCAGGGCAATCCAACGTGGAAGGTGCTGGTCGAGTTTATCAACCAACCAGCATATAAAACCTGCAATGAAAGGAATCAGAATCAGCGCGGGTAAAATTAAATTGTTTTCCATTTTATTTCCCCACTACCTGAACAACGATCAGGATCATCAGTAACACCACAATACCCAGTGACATACTTGATGCGTATTCACGCAATGATCCAGTTTGACGTGAACTTGTGAAACTGTTACCACCTTTCACTAAAGCTGGTAATACAAGCCACAAACTATCAATCGGATCACGACCTAAAATCTTCGCGATTAGTAAATAAGGTTGTACGAAAACGAGGTTATATAAAGCATCGAAACCGAACGCATTACGCCAGATGTGAGCAATACCGGCACCCAATGAGGTTTGAGCAAAAGCTTTAACCGCACCATAAGCAAAGGCGAATAGCACCACACCAATCACTAGACCTACCAAGGCAACGCCGACAGCAGTATGCTCTGCACCTTTAACCAGTACTTCAACATTCTCAGGAACTTCAAATGCTGGAATACGTGCTGAAGTCAGTAATTTTTCAACAGGCGCTTTCAGTAATGCGCCTACACCTGTAGACAGTACCAATAGAATTGATAGTGGTGCCCAGTACGTAACACCCTTGATCTCGTGCGCATGAGTTTTTTCTTCACCAAAGAATACAACCCAGATTAAGCGGAATGTATAAATTGAAGTTAAGAATGCACCTGCAACACCGACCCAGTACAAGCTGTTATAAAGTGGAAGATTTGCCAACATGCCGTGCGCATAAACTTCACCCAAGATCGCATCTTTAGAGAAGAAGCCCACAGTTAGGAATGGAATTGCTGCTAACGCACCACCACCTACAACGAAACATGCAAATACGAATGGAATCTTTTTCCAAAGACCACCCATTTTGAAAATGTTTTGTTCGTGATGACATGCCAAGATCACCGCACCAGAAGACAAGAATAATAATGCCTTAAAGAATGCATGCGCCAACATATGGAACAGACCAGCCTGGTATGCTTCAGCACCCACTGCCATAAACATATAACCTAACTGACTCATGGTTGAGTAAGCCAAGATACGTTTGATATCGGTTTGTACCAATGCTGCAAAACCAGCCACCAGCAAGGTAATTGCACCTGTTACAGAAATAAACTGCATCACTTCAGGTGCCATTTCAAACACAGTGTGCATACGACAAGTTAAGTACACACCTGCGGTAACCATAGTCGCAGCATGGATCAATGCAGAAACAGGAGTTGGACCTGCCATCGCATCGGCTAACCAAGTTTGTAGTGGAATCTGTGCAGATTTACCCGCAGCACCCAAGAACAACATCAATGCTGTCCAGATAGCTAGTGAGTGATTTCCTGCAAGAACAAGGTGTGCATTTGCCACAATTGTTGCAATATGCAAAGTACCAAACTGTTGATAAAGCAAGAATAACGCGACCAATAAGAAAACGTCACCCACACGTGTAACGGTAAATGCTTTGATCGCAGCCCAACCATTGTCTGGATTTGAATAATAAAAACCAATCAATAAGTATGAGCAAAGACCTACACCTTCCCAGCCAAGGAACAATAACGCAAGGTTATCACCAAGAACCAAAACCAACATGCTCGCAACGAACAGGTTGAAGTAAGAGAAGAAACGTGCATAGCCATCTTCACCACGCATATACCATGATGCAAAGATGTGAATCAGGAAACCTACACCTGTGATCATGCCTGTCATTAACAATGACAGACCATCAAGATGTAGACTCACTTCTGGTGCCAATGTACCAACACTGAACCATGTCCATAGATGTTGTACTACAGCTGTTGAACCGCTGTTGACAAACTCTAGCCCCGCAATCAATGCAAATAATGCAGACAGCCCCACTGAACCTACGCCAATAATCGCAGCAATATTTTCAGAAAGTTTATCGCGACCCGCCGCTAATAAAATAAAGCCGATTAGCGGAAATAAGATTGTTAAATATAAATAACTCATCCGCGCATCTCACTCGCAGCATCCACATCCAAATGATGGAAGCGATGATAAAACTGAAGGACGATCGCTAAACCAATACAAGCCTCGGCAGCTGCCAATGTCAAAATTAAGATAAACATAATCTGACCGTCAGCTTGTCCCCAAACACTTCCTGCCAGCACAAAGGCTAATGCAGCAGCGTTCATCATGATCTCAAGACTCATCAATATAAATAGAAAGTTGCGACGCACCATTACACCGTAGAACCCAAGTGCAAAAAGAACGGTTGCAACAATCAAACCGTGTTCCAAAGGGATATTACCCATCAGTCTTGTTCCTCTTCACCTGGTTCACGTTTACCTAAATGGAATGCTGCAACAAGTGCTGCGAGCAATAGCATTGCGGCAATTTCAACCAACAATAAATATTGGGTAAATAACGCTTGACCCACTGCTTTTGGTCCAATCACTGCTTTACCTAGCAATGCACCTGCTGGTGTGTAATCACTGCTGATCATCCACACCAAGGTCAAACCCAATAAGAAGCTCAACAATGCAGGTACAGCCCAAGCATCAGACGTTAACCATTTACGCTCTTGCTCGACCGTGTGTTGCCCCAAGTTCAGCATCATCACCACGAAAACGAACAAAACCATAATTGCGCCAGCATACACAATCACTTCAAGTGCGCCTGCAAACGGCGCACCCACGATCATGAAAATACCTGCAACAGCAAGTAAAGAAATAATAAGGTTTAAAAGTGCATGTACAGGGTTCGCATTAGTTACAACACGAACTGTAGAAACAATGGCCACAAGAGCCATTAAATAAAATGGCCACATCATGGTAATAAGCTCCGTACATCGACAGGTGCGCTTTCTTTTTGCGCTTGTCCTTTTTCTTTACCGTTAATTGCCATACCTGTTACACGATAGAAGTTGTAATCAGGATATTTACCTGGGCCAGAAATCAGTAAGTTTTCTTTTTCATAAACAAGATCTTGACGCACATATTCAGCCAACTCAAAGTCTGGCGTTAACTGAATTGCAGTCGTTGGGCATGCTTCTTCACACATACCGCAGAAAATACAACGTGAAAAGTTGATACGGAAAAATTCTGGATACCAACGACCATCTTCTTTTTCTGCTTTCTGTAATGAAATACAACCTACAGGGCAAGCAACCGCACACAAGTTACAGGCAACACAGCGCTCTTCGCCATCTGGATCACGTGTCAGGACGATACGACCACGATAACGTGGCGGTACGATCTGCTCGGCGGGTACTTCTGGATATAAAATGGTGTCACGTTTGCGCGTTGCATGGCTAAATACCATCCACAACGAGCGAACGACAGACCCTACACCAGCTAGAATTTTAAACATAATGTTCTCCCTGCTGTCTTAGGCCGCATGCTTCAATAGAATAACAGCACCAGTTACCAATAAGTTAACCAACGCCAATGGCAAGCAGATTTTCCATCCGAAGTTCATGACTTGGTCATAACGTGGACGAATTAAAGCACCACGTGCCAAGATGAACATCATGACAAAGAAAGCAGTTTTGATAATGAACCAGAAACCTGCTGGAATAAATGGAATATCCAAGTTAAATGGTGCAAGCCATCCACCGAAGAATAACGTTACGATCAATGATGAAATTAGAATGATGTTGATGTATTCAGCAACGAAGAACATCCCCCATTTCATACCACCGTATTCAACATGGTAACCTTCTGACAATTCTTGCTCTGCTTCAGGTTGGTCAAATGGATGACGGTGAGTCACCGCAACACCTGCAACCACAAACACCAAGAAACCAACAAACTGAGGAATGATGTTCCACATATCGCGTTGTGATTCAACAATCTCACGCATGTTGAAGGAACCTGCAATTGCAACCACACCCATTAGGGAAATACCCAAGAACACTTCATAAGAAATGGTCTGTGCAGAAGAACGTAGCGCACCGAGTAAGGCATATTTGTTGTTAGAAGACCAACCACCGAACAATACTGCATAGACTGCAATACCTGCCATTGCCATAAAGAACAATAGCCCGATGCTCATATCTGCTACACCCATAAACGGGCTTACAGGAATCACCATGTAAGACAGCACAGCCGTTGCCATCGCAACAGCAGGCGCTAAACGGAATGTTAATTTATCTGCAAACTTTGGTGTCCAGTCTTCTTTGAACATGATTTTCAGCATGTCGGCAACAATTTGTAGTGAACCAAATGGACCTACACGGTTTGGACCATAGCGGTCTTGCCACAAACCTAAAAGACGACGTTCAACAAAAGACATCAGCGCTGCAAAAATTACAACGACCAATAAAATCAGAATTGCTTGCACAACCATATAGGCGATTGGCCAATCTGTTGCCCATACAGGTAGAGCGCGTAAATTTTCGTGCATGATTACACTCCTACCGACACAGCAACAGGTTCAGCCAAAGAAACTGTTGGCGCTAAACCAATCGGATAACCAATATAGCCAGTTGGCAAGTATTCAATCACTTGCACAGGTAAGCTAATGCTGGTTTCCCCTGCTTTTACGGTAATTTTTTGACCATCTTGAAGATTTAAACGAGATGCATCTTGTTCACCAACAGCAAAAACTGCTTCTGGAATGCGTGACTGCATTGCAGGTGTTTTGATGGTAAATTCACCTGAAGCAAAAATATGATGCATTGGAACCAAACGGAAGCTATCTGGGTTGGTCAGAACCGCAGAAGGAGCAACATAGCTACGTGCTGGACGTTTTGGTAAGCGATCAAATAGACGAATACCTGCGTCACCACCTTTCAAGTGACCACCCACTTCATCTTGGTATTTGTTCCAAGATTGTGGAGAGTTCCAACCTGGTGCCCATGCAAATGGTACCAACGATGCCGCTTTTTGTGACCCTACATAACCTTCCATTGAGAAAGTTAATGCTGAGTCAACATCAACAGGTTGTTTTGGTTCATGCACAGAGATTTGCGCACGTAATGCTGTACGACCTGAATAACGGCGTGGTTCACGCGCAATTTTCAAACCATGAACACGATAGCCTGCATCTGGAGCAACATCTTGAATTGCTTCAAGTACTGGTACATTTTTCACGACAGATTCAATCACGTCATCGAGTAATGTCCAGTCAATCGCTTTACCGCGTAGACCCGTTTCAATCGCATGCAACCAGCGCCATGATTCTTTAATCGCGTATTCTGGTTTGTAGTAGCTTGGATCATAAACTTGATAGAAGCGTTGCGCACGACCTTCTTGGCTAACCACTGTACCATCGCCTTCAGCAAAGCTTGCTGCTGACAATACAATGTTGGCTGCTTTCACAGTTTCAGTTTCGCTGTGATCAAGCACAATCACATCTTGTGCTTTAGCAAACGCAGCTTGAACTTGAGTTGCAGGCAAACGACGGAAAAGATCATTCTCAACCACAACAACAGTGTCATAGTCTTGTGCAAAAGCTTGCTCTAGGCTTAAACCACCAAACAGTGCCAGACCCATTGAGTTCACTTCAGGAACAACCAAAGTTAAACCTGCTGTTGCACCCAAGTTTTGAGTCAACTGAGCCGCTGCTTCCATAATCGCTGGATCTTGTAGGCTTGTACCTGCAATCACCAATGGTTTTTTCGCAGCTTTCAACGTATCTGCAATCGTTTGTGCAAATGCTTTGGTATCATCATCTAGACCCAGAACATTTTCACCTTTGACTGCTGCTGCAACTGCAAAGCCTAAACGTGCGATGTCATTTGGAGAAGCAACCACTTCACCTGTCGCTACATCAGCTAAACGCGTTTGTGTCGCTGCCAAGATATAAATCGGAGATTTTTCATCTTGACCAATACGTGCAACAGGTTCAGCTAACCAGTCTGGTGTACGACGATCTGCTGCCATTTGTTTAGCTTTGTTTTTCGCAGCTTGGCGAACAGACAATGCCATACGTGGTGCAGTTTGAGTTAGATCTTCACCCAAAATGAGTACCGCATCATAACTTTCAACTTCACGTAAAGTTGGGTTATAGATACCTTCGGTTTGCATGATTGATGCAGCAAGTTCAACCAATGACTGCTCTTTTTGCGTCATCCCTGTTGAATAATTGTCTGAACCCACCAATTCACGTAGCGCATAGTTAGATTCAAGGCTCGCACGTGGAGAACCGATACCCAAGACTTTTTTGCCTTGTAATTTAGCAATCACAGCATCAAGTGCCTGATCAACTGAAACAGTTGTCACTTCAGCTTGGTTGCGCAATTGTGGCTGACGTGGACGATCTGCACGGTTAACATAACCTGTACCGAAACGACCTTTGTCACACAAGAAGTATTGGTTTACGTCACCATTGAAACGGTTTTCTATACGACGTAATTCACCATAACGCTCGCCTGGAGAAATGTTACAGCCTGAAGAACAACCTTGGCATACGCTTGGCGCATACTGCATGTCCCACTTACGGTTATAACGCTCTGAGTGAGTTTTATCGGTAAATACACCTGTTGGACACACTTCAGTCAAGTTACCAGAGAACTCAGACTCTAAAACACCTGATTCTGGACGACCGAAGTACACACGTGATGCATTGGCATATACGCCAAAGTCCGTACCACCTGCGTAGTCTTTATAGTAACGAACACAACGATAACACGCGATACAACGGTTCATTTCATGTGCAATAAATGAACCCAGTTCTTGGTTGTGGTGTGTACGCTTGGTGAAACGGTAACGACGACGGTCATGACCTGTCATCACTGTCATATCTTGTAAATGACAATGACCACCTTCTTCACAGACTGGACAGTCATGTGGGTGGTTTGTCATCAAGAATTCAACCACGGACTCACGGAAACTTACCGCTTCTTTGTCTTCGATTGAAATATAGGTATTGTCGGAAGCAGGCGTCATACAAGACATCACAAGACGTCCGCGTGTGTCCTCAGGGTTTGCATACTGAGTGACAGCACATTGACGGCAAGAACCAACAGAACCTAAGGATGGGTGCCAGCAAAAATATGGGATATCAATTCCCAGAGACAAGCATGCTTGCAGCAAGTTCTCTGACCCATTAACTTCGTACTGTTTTCCATCGACATGAATTGTAGCCATAGTCGAATTCCTTAAGCTTGTGCTACGTTGCTAGTTTGAGCTACAGGACGATCTGTCACTTTTGCTTCAAACTCGCTACGGAAATGTTTGAGTGCGCCCATTAATGGCTCCATCGCACCAGGTGCGTGAGCACAGAAAGTTTTGCCAATCCACAACTTACGGGTCAGTTCCTGAAGATGTTGAATGTCTTCCATCTTCCCTTCACCGTTTTCAAGTGCTTTAAGCGCTTTCACTGCCCAAGGTAAGCCATCACGGCAAGGTGTACACCAGCCACATGATTCACGTGCAAAGAACTCTTCTAGGTTACGTGTTGCTGAAACCATACATTGCGTTTCATCTACGACCATGAGCAAACAAGTTCCTAAACGTGAACCTGCTTTCATGATGCTTTCAGCATCCATTGGAAGATCAATGTGTTCAGCAGC
The DNA here is from genome assembly GCF_054454555.1 of Acinetobacter sp. ANC 4636. Classification (NCBI taxonomy): domain Bacteria; kingdom Pseudomonadati; phylum Pseudomonadota; class Gammaproteobacteria; order Moraxellales; family Moraxellaceae; genus Acinetobacter; species Acinetobacter sp. ANC 4636. Next base: position 92,517 of record NZ_JBTKVD010000011.1, read on the forward strand.
CAAGAAGTCTGTAGACGCGCCGCCTGGCAACCATGCCTTGAGTTTAAGACCATCACGCATACCGCCAGCATGATCTTCGATCACTTCTCGTGCGGTTGTACCAAATGGCAACTCCCAAAGACCAGGGAACTTGACTTTACCCGATGCACCGTAGATTTTCGTACCAGGATCTTTCGATTTACCTGCTGACAAACCGATATACCATTCTGGACCACGTAGCAGAATTGCTGGCAAGTTATTGTAGGTCTCAACGTTGTTAACAATCGTTGGACGACCCCAAGCGCCTGCAACTTGTGGGAATGGTGGTTTGGTACGTGGGTTAGCACGGCGACCTTCTAAAGAGTTAATCAATGCAGTTTCTTCACCACAGATATAACGTCCTGCACCAGTGTGCACATACAGTTCGAAATTCCAACCTGTATCTAGAATGTTGTCACCCAAATAACCTTTAGCACGAACTTGTTCTAAGGCTTCATTCAGGTACTGCGCAGCTTCGATGTATTCGCCGCGAATAAAGATATAACCTTGGGTCGCTTCTAAGGTATATGCTGCAATCAGCATACCTTCGATCAACTGATGAGGAAGTCTTTCCATCAACAGACGGTCTTTAAACGTACCTGGTTCCATCTCATCGGCATTACAGATTAGGTAACGAGGACCACCATCATTTGGTGCCATCAATGACCATTTAATCCCTGCTGGGAAACCTGCACCACCACGCCCTTTTACGGTTGCAGCTTTAATGACTTCCAGCACATCTTTCGGTGGCATGGTAATCGCTTTTTTAAAGCCCGCATAACCTTCTAGCGCTTCGTAATCATCCGCATTACGCACATGTTCTTGTTTGCTTAAGCGCCAAGTCAGTGGATGCGTTTCTGGGTTACCGTCGCCATAAATTGGTTTTGGTTCAGTATTCATACATACTTCTCCAATAACTGTTTGATTGAAGTCACTTCAACCAATCCATGAGTATCTTCATCAATCATCAAGGTTGGACCTTTATCACAGTTGCCCAAACAGCAAATCGGCAATAAAGTGAAACGGTTATCTGCCGTTGTTTGTCCAAACTGAATACCTAATTCACGCTGAAATGCTTCAGCCAAGGTTTCAGCGCCCATCAAGAAACATGCGATTGAATCACAGAGTAAAATGACGTGGCGACCTACAGGTTGGCGATAGATACGGTTATAGAATGTTGCTACACCTTCTAAATCGGCAACACTGATCGTGAGGAGCTGCGCAATCGCATTTAATTGTGCATCATCTACCCAACCATTACGGCGTTGTACACACTTCAAAGCATCAAGTGATGCTGCACGTGGGTATGGATAATGATCAATGTGATGTTCAATCTCATGGATTTCGTCCGCAGTCAAAATCCCTTCAACATTCACACGTGGCTTTTTATCAGTCAAAATCATCATAATGCGTTACCCCTTAGCGATCCACATCAGCCATAACCACGTCAATGGTTGCCAAGTAAATGATCAAGTCAGACACCAAACTGCCATTAATCACCGAAGGAATTTGCTGTAGGTGAGTAAATGTTGGTGTACGAATACGCGTACGATAACTCATGGTTGCCTTGTCAGAGGTCAAGTAATAGTTACTTGCACCTTTCACCACTTCTGCCATTACAGATGCCTCACCAGCTGGCATGACAGGACCCCAAGAAACGCTCAAGAAGTGCGTAATCAAGGTTTCAATGTCTTGTAATGTCTTGTCTTTCGGTGGTGGAACAGCCAGTGGATGATCCGCTTTGTATGGACCAGATGGCATGTTGTCTAAACATTGCTTCACGATTTTCAATGATTCACGAATTTCATGGAAGTGAACCATCACACGTGCATAAGCATCACCTTCGTATTCAACAGGCACTTCAAAGTCGTAATTTTCATAGCCGCTATATGGGCGGTATTTACGAACGTCAAAGTCAATCCCTGTCGCACGCAGACCTGTACCGGTCACACCCCAAGCCAATGCAGATTTCGCATCGTACTGAGCAACATTACGGGTACGACCAATAAACACAGAGTTCTTTAACGCTGCTTTATGGTATTCATCCAAACGCTTAGGCATCCAGTCCAGAATTTCACGAATCAGATGTTGCCAGTTATTTGGAAGGTCGTGTGCAGTACCGCCGATACGGAACCAAGCTGGATGCATACGGAAACCAGTAATGGCTTCAATCGCATCATAAATTTTTTGACGGTCAGCAAACATATAGAATACTGGTGTCATACCACCCGTATCCTGAATCGCTGTACCAATGTAGAGCAAGTGGTTATTGATACGGAATAATTCCGACATCATTACACGGATACATTGTGCGCGATCAGGCACTTTAATGCCTGCAAGCTGCTCCACACCCATAACATAAGGCATGTTTTGCGCACAACCACCCAAGTAGTCTACACGGTCAGTGTAAGGAATAAATGAGTGCCATGTTTGACGTTCAGCCATCTTTTCCACACCACGGTGGTGATAACCGATATCAGGAACACAGTCTTTCACTTCTTCGCCATCGAGCTGCAAGATCACACGGAATGCACCATGCGCAGATGGATGGTTAGGACCCAAGTTCAAGAACATAAAGTCCTCGTCCTTGTTACCACGCTTCAGTCCCCAATCTTCGGGAACAAAACGCAAGTGTTCTTGTTCGAAATCTTGTTTCGCCTTGTTTTGCATATAAGGCGTATATTCCGTTGCACGTGCAGAATATTCTTTACGTAGCGGATGCCCTTCCCAATAGGTTGGCAACAAGATACGACGCAACATTGGATGACCGTCAAACTTGACACCGAACATGTCATAAACTTCACGTTCGTACCAGTTAGCATTTGGCCAAATGTTGGTTGCGGTTGGAATATTCAGATCACTCTCGTTTAAAGCGACTTTTACACGAATATCGGCATTACGCTCTAGCGATAGCAAATGATAGAACACTGTGAAATCTGATGCTGGCAACCCTTCACGATGTTGACGCAAACGTTCATCAACAGCAGACAGGTCAAAAAGCATCACGTATGGGCGTGACACGGTACGCAAGAACATTAAGACTTCTTGCACACGTGCACGCTCAACCCAGACCGTTGGAAAATCTTCACAAGTCGGTTGCACGTAGAAGTTTTCACCGAATTTGGTTTTCAGCTCTTCTACAATTGCAAATGCTGGGCGCGAATCAATTTGAGTCGATTCTTCTGGCATAGCAATTTCAGTTTCAGCCATTGGCTTGGCTTCCTTTTTAATACAAATTCTTTTTAACCCTAACGACAAATCACCCATAAGTGGGTGATGAACAGTCCATCGTTAAAATTATTTAATCTCATCCATAGAGCGTAAGTTTTTCACTGCAATACGTTCTGCATTTTTACGGTCACGTTCTGGCATCATCTTTGGCTTATACACAGGCTTAAGATCATCACCAATCACCGCAGATAATGGACGGCGCTCTAGCTGAATTTGGTCTTGCAAGAGCATTAATGCTTGGATTAATGCCTCTGGACGTGGTGGGCAACCTGGAATATAAACATCTACAGGAATGATTTTATCGACACCTTGTACAACCGAATAAATATCGTACATACCGCCAGAGTTGGCACAGGCACCCATAGAAATCACCCATTTAGGTTCAAGCATTTGTTCATACAAACGTTGAATAACAGGCGCCATTTTTACAAAGCAAGTCCCAGCCACAATCATCAAGTCAGCCTGACGTGGTGAAGCACGAATAACTTCGGCACCGAAACGTGACAAGTCATGCACACCTGTTAAGGTAGTCGCATACTCGACGTAGCAGCAAGATGTACCAAAGTTAAATGGCCAAACAGAGTTTTTACGCCCCCAGTTGACCACATTGTGCATCACATCTTCCAAACGAGTCATAAATACGTTTTTATTGACTTCTTCCTGAAGAGGATCTGTGACAATTTGACGCTCTTGAAGGGGATACTGGTCAGCCTGTGGATTGGCACGGGTTAAGGTATATTTCATCCCGTATTACTCCTTGTCAGAAGTTGCTGTGGTCTTTTTGACTCGAGATTGAGCCGGAACATGACCCGTAGGGTCTTTAACCAACTCATCAATTGAATTAAAACGCGTGATCTCTGCGATATCCATATTTGGAGAGCCAATTTTTGGTAATATGCCTGCCGCTTTACGACGGTCAAATGGCGACCAGTTCAACGCACCTACAGAAAGCGCATAAACAAGACCAATCAACAAATCGATAATAAAGACGGTTGCAGTTGAAAAACCCAACCAGCCTACTTCACGCACAGCACCAGACCATGCATAAAGATAAAGTGCTTCGATATCAAAAATGACAAAGAAGATAGCGACAAGATAAAATTTTGCAGACAGGCGAATGCGGGCACCACCAGCACCAACAATACCTGACTCAAACTGCTCTTGTTTTGAACGACCCCATGACTTACCTCCTAGGAGTAACGGAACTGTAAGCATAAAGACGCAAAGGAATGTAACGCCGATCACGAAGGCAATCGTTGCCCAATCGTATGGAGTAATGGCACTCATGCGGGGATAACTCCTGGCAGGCCTAATTTTAACAAAAAGGATGTATGTATTGGCCTAAAAATACACCAAACACAAAATTAAACACTTCAATTGTACCTGATTTATGATTTACGTTGCTAGGCTAATCTCTCTTGTTATCTCTAGCCTTTGGCATAATACTCTGTGTGGTTTTTACGCAAAAAGACGACTAAAACTGTGGTAATCCATACTTATCGATTAATACTATTATCTTTTTAAAAAGTCACTTTTTTTTCAATTATTGTATTTTTCATGCCATTTTTTACAAAAAATTGGCTTTTTTCTCTAGCAAAATACTCCAAAATTTTTACTAAATTTCATAGAAAACAAGAATAATTCTCTATTATAAAGTCATGATCTACGCTTTAATTTATTACAACCTTACAACAAATTCTTTAAATGATTTTTATACACTTACCTTGAAGAAAATCATCATCCAACAGATTTCCAATCTTAACGCACCATGCAACATTTATAAAAAATTTATCATGACGCAACATTCTAAAAACAGACCCTAGACATCTTCCACAAAAATTGTATGAGAACGCTTACGGTTACAACACAAATTTGGAAAACTATGCTATAAAAATAAAAAACACATAGAAATATCAATTAAATCAAATATAAGGATTCAACAATGAGCTTAGACATCTCGCATAAACCGAATTACTTCTTTTTTGCGCAATTACTGGTGCGTTTTATTGAAAGTCACCTACCTATTCATCCAAACACCCAGCTCAAAATCCCTTTTGATCAATTGCAGCACTTGTTTCAGAATGATCTTGCCGCAACAAGTATCAATTTGGAAGGCATACTCAATATCGCCGATGAATATAAAGTTGAAACATTATCTGGCGATCAAAGACTTATTGAGTTTTATCAGATTGATCATGAACAATTAAACTTGACTCTTGACCTGAATGCTCAGGCGATTTCCGAGCTGCTGCAAGGCAAACCGTTAATTATTCCTGATACAACACTATATGAATAAACCAACGAATAAAAAAAACCACCCTAAGGTGGTTTTTTAAACTACGTGCAAAATATTGAGTTATTTTGCTTCATAAATACTGATTTCAACACGGCGGTTTTGTTCACGACCACTCGCTGTACTATTTGATGCGATCGGGTTAGATGCACCATGCCCTTCTGAATTCACACGGCTTGATGGAACACCCTGACTAATCAAATATTGAGCGACAGCATTCGCACGGTTTTTAGACAATGGAATGTTAATTGAATCATTACCTGTGTTGTCAGTATAACCTGTGACTAAAATCGCACTCTTGTTATCTTCAGTCAAAGTTTGTGAAACTTTATTTAGAGTTGAATAGAAGTTTGGTTTGATATTATAAGAATTGGTATCAAAAGTGATGTTACCCGGCATCACCAAACCAACTGAACCGTCTGGATTACGGTTCACTTCAACCCCTGTACCTGCCATTTGCTGGCGAAGTTTTTGCTCTTTTTTATCAAGATACAAACCACCAGCAGCACCAAGAACGGCACCAATCGCAGCAGCACGGTTATTTTGTGCACTTGAATTCGCGCCAGCTCGTGATAAGCCGTAACCTGCAAGTGCACCTAAACCTGCACCAATCGCAGTTTTTTGATAATCACGGAAGCCACCGCTACTACCTGTAGCACCAGAATTCGTACCAGTGTTCATACTTTGACAACCTGACAATGCCAAAGCCCCGATGACTGTAGAAATAACCAATGCACGCATCGCATGCCTCCTTGTTGTGTTTATTTACATGTAAAAAATTATGAAAGAATATACTTTCGTAAGATACTAATTTTTTGTTAAAAAACGAGGGTTTTTTTAACAAAAAATTAGTATTTGTACCAGTTCAAGCATAAGCTCTCCTTATTTTCTACAGACTAGATACAATTTGAAAGATTTATTTTGACTCTCTCTAGGTCGATCGTTATCTTTACTATGCGAGATTTAGGCTAGGAATTTTTATGACATCTCATCGAGCCAAACAAAGTTTATTCAAAAAAATTACACGCGGCATGACTGTTGGTTCTGTCATTACAGGGAGCACATTTTTACATGGCCCTCCTGTTTTAGCCTTGGGACTCACCAAACTGTTTAAACAATCACGCAAGGTGGATGAGACCAATATTCAGATTACCAATAGCTGGTTAAGTGTAAACAATTGGCTGATTGATCATGTTTTGCCAAATACTCAGTGGGATATTCATATCGATGAGGATCTCGACCTGAACTTGCAAGGGCGTTATCTGATGCTCTGTAATCATCAAAGCTGGGTCGATACCACGGTTAATCAGTATTTCGGTTTAACCCGTATGCCATTGACGCGTTTTTTTACCAAATGGGAACTCATCTTTATTCCTTTTGTGGGGCAGGCATTTAAAATTTTGGGTTTCCCTATGATGAAGCGTCATAGCAAATCCGAGATTGCTAAAAACCCAGAGCTAAAACATCGTGACATTTTAGAAGCGCGCAAATCTTGTGAACAACTGCTCAGTCAACCATTCACATTGCTGAATTATGTCGAAGGTACACGTTTTACGCCTGAAAAACATGCTCAGCAAAAATCACCTTATCAACATTTACTCAAGCCTAAAGCTGGTGGTCTGGCATTAGCGCTAAATATTTTGGGAAATCAGGTGGATGCCTTGGTGGATATGACCATTGTCTATCCTGATGGTATTCCAGATTATAGTGAGTTCTGGCTTGGTGAAGTACCTCGTATTGCCATACATTTACGTAAAATTGACATTCCAGCATGGGTTTTAGCGGGCAGCTATGAAGATGATCGCGAATATCGCGCCAAATACCACCAGTGGCTAGCACAAATCTGGAAAGAAAAAGATCAGTTAATTAGCGACATTAAAGCCAAGTATTCCGTTTAAATAAAGACAAGGCATCATGCAAAATTCAAGAAAAGCTCCGAACTTCCAAGCGATTGACCATAACTCCTTACAGTGGAAAATCTATTTGGGTTATGACATTTTCATGATGTTTATTATAGTCTTTAATTTATTTTGCCTTGGTACAAATGCCATCCTGATGAGTAACTTTGCGAATTGGTTCACTGAACATTTGCATATTACTCATCTACTGAATTTTTATAAAAGTGCATTACATCCTTGGGTAAATAAAACAGAAGGCTGGTTTATCTGCTTTCTTGTGTTTGAATTCACAATACGCTGGGCTCTGGCAATTACACAACGCCATCATCAACGCTGGTTTTTCTTTCCATTTATTCACTGGTATGAAGTTCTTGCCATTATTCCCCTGTTACGTTTTTTGCGTTTGTTTCGCGTAGCGATTATTGCCTATCGTTTGCATGAATTGGGTTATGAGATTATTCCTGAGGCATGGCGTAAAACTGCAAAATTTTATTATCAAGTGGTTATGGAAGAATTGTCAGATCGGGTTGTGATTACGGTCATTGACGGTATTCGCTATGAACTTGATACCAGTTCCACACATAAGAAAATTATTCATGAGCTGGTTGACCGCCACCGCGAAATGTTTGCAAAAACGGCGGCTGACCTGTTACGAGAAAATATTGCAACAGAACTGCAACGCCAACAACAAGATTTAGCGCAGCATGTTGGTCAAGTTGTTGAAAAAGCTGTGATTGATACACCAGAACTGCACCAGTTATTACGTTTATTTCCGATTATTGGCAGCCGTTTAGAAGAACAGATTCAAAGTATAGGCAAACGCTTGGGTGAAAATATTACCCAAGGGCTGATTGAACCTTGGGCACAACCTCAAAGCCCGACATCCAATACTCCATATCAGCAGATTGCAGACAAAATTAGTGAGGTGGATCTCAATAATGCACAGCTTGAGCAATTGGTTGAATCTGCTGTTTATGAAAGTTTGGCTGCAATTCGCAAACAGGTCAAAATCAAGCAATGGCAAAATATCTTGATCGCTGCCGATCAAAATAAATAACAAAATGAACATGCCTGATTTTTCCCGACAAATATTCATGATTTTTTGTTGCTGGTGCTAGAGAATTACAGCAAATTGATCTAGGATTTGAGCTATTTACAACATACTTTGACTTATTACTTATTTGGTCAAAAGCCTCTAAGGAAATATCATGGCTGATATACGCATTACCGGCAGAATGGTTAATTTTACCCGATTAACCTTCGATACAAATGATCATGATGCTATTCGCCAACAACTCACTCAAATGCTCGAAGACACTGGTTCTCACGGCGCAGCGGTCATTTTAGACAGTACCGTCGAACAAGAGCTAATCGAATTAATTCAAATCCTGATTAGTCTCGATTTACAACCAATGGCCGTTATTGATGGGTTACTTGGTGATGAAGCTCGTAGTATCCAGTTCCCTGTTCTTCCTGCAGATCGTCCTTTACAAAGAATCAAGCCAACACACGAACAAGTGATTGAACAAAAGGATGATAAAGATCAAAATAGCGACAACAGTAAACAAAAATCAAACGCTGTAAATCATGTGACTTCATATCATAATGAAATGTTGCGTACGGGGCAGTGCTTAATCCAAGAGCATGGTGATGTGATCTTAAATGCCAGTATGAATAGTGGTTCAGAAGTGATTGCTTCTGGCAATATTTATATTTATGGTACAACACAAGGACGCATTATTGCTGGTGCCAGCGGTGACCCGACAGCACGTATTTTTTGTCAGTGCTTAAATGCCGAATTGGTCTCGATTGCGGGGACTTATTGTGTCGCAGACGACATTCCCGCGCATGTTGCGAAAAAAGCGGTACACATTTATTTAAATGATGAGCATGAACTTGAGTTCGAAGCGCTAGAAATCTAAGGTATGATTCGTCTTACTTAACCATTGAACATTTTATTTTAATTGCAAATGACCATAACAGGAGTGGATTCGGTGGCCAAAATTGTTGTCGTAACATCAGGCAAAGGTGGTGTAGGTAAAACTACAACAAGCGCATCATTTGCAACAGGCTTAGCCTTACGTGGTCACAAAACTGTAGTCATCGATTTTGATGTCGGTTTACGTAACTTAGACCTTATTATGGGCTGTGAACGCCGTGTTGTTTATGACTTTGTTAATGTCATCAATCATGAAGCTCGTCTACAACAAGCATTAATTCGCGATAAAGACATTGAAAACCTTTATATTTTACCTGCATCACAGACCCGTGACAAAGATGCTCTTACCGATGATGGTGTTGAGCGTGTGATGAATGAACTTGCTCAGGAATTTGACTATATTGTCTGTGACTCTCCTGCAGGTATTGAACGTGGTGCAATTTTGGCAATGTATCATGCCGATGAAGCCATTATTGTGACTAACCCAGAAATTTCCTCAGTACGCGACTCTGACCGTATTATTGGTATGCTCGATAGCAAAACTAAAAAAGTTGAGCACAATGAAGGTCGTATCCGTAAACATTTATGTATTACTCGCTTTAACCCTGAACGTGCCGATCGTCAGGAAATGCTGACGATTGATGATATTTCTAAAGATATTTTGCGTATTCCAACACTGGGCGTAATTCCTGAATGCCCAAGCGTATTACAAGCGTCCAACGAAGGTAAACCTGTCATTTTGTATACAGAGTCGTATGCTGGGCAAGCTTATGATGATTTAGTTGCCCGCTTTCTTGGAGAAGATCGTCCGTATCGTCATATTACGGTAAAACCTAAAGGCTGGCTGGCACGTTTGTTTGGAGCATAATCATGGCAGGATTTTGGAGCAAATTATTTGGTAGTGACGATAAAACCCCAAGCGCACAGATGGCAAAAGACCGTTTAAAGGTTATTGTTGCTTCTGAACAAGGCTTAGGTCGTCGCTTGAGTCAAGACAAAATTGATCAGATGAAAAAAGAGATTATGCAAGTGGTTAGCCGCTATGTTCGGGGCGTCGATGAACAGCATATCCAAATGCAAGTACGTTCAGAAGCCAATATTGAAATGCTTGAGATGAATATCAATTTACCTGAAGATCATTAATTTCAATTCTGATTAGCTAAATATAATAATTCAAGGCAAAATATGGGGCTGGATAAGCAAACTAAAGCTTTATCCAGTCGCAAAATATTTTGCCTTTTATTTTCAATGTCGAGGAGTGAGCTATGGCATTATCACAGCCAGCAACTTTCAATGAAGAATGGTCAGATGAGCGTGTGTTTGCCTACTTGAATCATTTACCTCCTGAAGGAAACAGCGCGGACTTCCATGTACTTTATAATGCCTATAAACACATGCGTCCACATGATTTCGAGCGCTTACTGACTCAATTTACTGCTGATGGCCGCGATGTCAATGCAACCAACCCTCAAGGTCAGCGTATTCACGATGTGATTACACAGTTCCCTCGCCATTCGACTGAATTTCTTAACGTTCTGGCAAAATTTGCCTAACTGTAGCCTGTTAAGCACTATCGATATTTAGCCTGCTCTGTGCAGGCTATTTTATTGCACGAGGTAAAACCAGCACGGTGCTTGCCTCACCATTTTGTAGCAGTTGCAGCCATGTTCCTTGTGGTTTTTCAATACACTCAAAGATTTTAGGTTCTGTCTGAGCAATCTTATAGCTTTGCTGCAATCGATAATATAACCGTATACCCTGCTTTCCCTGTTGAGTCGTCACTAGATGATAAGCTTCTACAGCCTGAGCATTAAGATAACCCTCTGCCAGCCTTTGACAGGTCGCAAAATTTTCCTGCTTAAATTGAGTACAGCCAAACAGGCTTAGGCATATCAAGACAGCGATTAGATTTTTCATAAATTCTCCCCCATAACCAATCAAATATTGGTCAATCATAGGAAGATTCTGTTAAGGTATACAGATACACTTTTTTCTAAAAAAGCAGTACAGATATGCAATTTCGTTATCAGGATATTGCCAGTCAGCTTCGACATAAAATTCTGGCGGGTGAACTTAGCCCGCATTGTAAGCTACCCTCGCTACGCAACTTTGCCAAGCAACAAAATATCAGCCTGACAACTGCTCAAGCGTGTTATGAACTACTAGAAGCGCAGGGACATGTCTATGTCAAACCCAAGTCTGGTTTTTTTGTACAAGCACCTAAAATAATAACTGCAAATACCCAGCAGCATGACTATATTGATTTCCCCTCAGTCAGCCGAGAAGTTTCCAGTTTTGATCTGCATAACCAGATTCAGGAAGCCTCCAGTCAAGCGCAAATGATTCACCTTGGTGCAATTCAACTGGGCAGCCCACTCATTCCAATTGAAGGCCTACGGCGTTCGATTCAAAGAAGCCTTAAGCATAGCCACCCTGAAGATTTTTTATATTGTGATCGGCAAGGACACCCTCGTTTACGCAAAGCATTGCTGCAACACTGGGCAGAAGATGCCATTCATGTCGCTTACGATGATATTTTTATCACCAATGGCTGTATGGCTGCTCTCATGCTCATTATTCAGTCTCTTACTGAGATTGGTGACAGCATTATTCTACCGACACCTACATTTAACGGACAATTGCTGTTACTTGCTAGCTTAAATCGTAAAGTCATTGAAATTCCATCGCATGCTCAAGGTATTGATTTACAACGCCTCGAACAGGTTCTACAAACAGGGCAAGCCAAAGCATGTCTTTTAACAGCCAATTATCAGAATCCTCTAGGGTACTGCCTGACGCATCAGGAAAAAGCACAGATTGCAGCACTGGCTGCCAAATATCAGTGTTTCATCATCGAAGATGATATTTATGGTGAATGTGGGTATGACTTGCAGCGCCCGTTACCGATCAAGCATTGGGATCAGGCAGGTTATGTCATTTGGGTAGGTTCAGTGTCGAAAAGTTTATCCAGTGCATATCGAATTGGCTGGTTATGTCTGCCTAAAACCTTGCAGCATTTAAAGCCCAAACTACTCGCACACAATATTATTGTGAATACACCACTACAACTTGGTTTGGCTGATTTTATTTTTAGTGGTGGTTATCGTCGCCATCTCAATCAGTTACGCCCCTGCCTATGGGAACAGGTACAGCAGTATATACAGTATTTACAACAGCTTTTTACTCCACAGATATTATTGCTAAATATGCCTCAAGGCGGTTATGCATTATGGATGAAGCTGCCGCAGCATTTAAGCGCTTTTGCACTCTATCAATTTGCATTAAGTCAGAGTACCAGTATTGTCCCTGGCGGTATTTTTGGGGAAGACAATAAATATCATGACTATATTCGGATTAATGCAGGCCATCCTTTGACAGCCCCTATTCAGGCAGCCTTACAACAGCTTGCGACATGGATCAGGCAGCAAGCTGAGGATGGATAAGAATTATTTATTGGTGATTAAGAATGCACCAAATAGCGTAAAAATACCGCCCGAGATGCCATCAATCCATTTTACCGAACGCTGATAAACTGCCTTGCAAGCTGGTAATGAAAATACAAAGGTGACAAACAAGAACCAAATTGCCGTTTCTGCACTAATCACCAAAAACAGAACAGCATGTAAATGCTCTAGCGCAGGATTGGTCAAAAATAATGAGAAAACGCTCCCAAAATAAATCACTGCTTTCGGGTTGGACAAATTGGTTAACATGCCTTTCATAAAGCAGCTCAACATACTTTTAGATACTTGCACACTTGGGGAAATGGTTGTTGTCTGTTGTTTAGAAAATGCCGAACGTAACATTTGCACGCCCAACCAACATAAATATAATCCGCCACAAACCAGCAACACATGCTTCAGCCATGCCATTTTTTCAAACAGCATGTTTAACCCCATTAATGCCAGTAACGACCAGAACATAACACCAACAGTGATACCCACAACAACAGCTACTGCTTCTTTATGAGAACGGCTGATTGCTGTTTGTGATACTAAAAAGAAATCTGGTCCAGGCGTAATCAAGGCACAGAAGTGAATAAATATCAGCATTGCAAAAGCAGCAAACATGCAGATCTCCAATTAACTGAATAAGCAAAACATGAATATTACACTGCATTGTGTCATATTTAAATGCAGTGTGTGCCAAGGGCATTGGTGCTACACTGGTTACAATATCGTGTTTTGCGACAACAAACAAAAATAGAGTTTAGAGAAATATGAGTTCACCCCATCAACTACAACCAAGCGAAGACGTCTCCACGGCTGAGCAGGAATTAATTAAAGATTTACCTGTTTTTTCTAAAACAGTTTTGGACTATCAGGGGAAGGTAACTGCGGAAGATTCCAGTTCAGCTGAGTTACCAGCAAGTTACCCATATCGGACTCGACTCTCTCGTAAAGCCTATGAAGCAGAGAAAAAATTGCTACAGATTGAACTACTCAAAGTTCAGTCTTGGGTCAAAGATACGGGGCAACGTATTGTTTGTTTGTTTGAAGGTCGAGATGCCGCAGGTAAAGGCGGCACGATCAAGCGCTTTATGGAACATTTAAATCCACGCGGAGCACGCGTGGTTGCATTAGAAAAACCCACCCTGACCGAAAGTGGTCAATGGTATTTCCAGCGCTATATCGAGCATTTTCCAAGTAAAGGTGAAATGGTATTTTTTGACCGCTCTTGGTACAACCGTGCAGGTGTGGAACAAGTCATGGGATTTTGTGAACCACAAGAGTATTTGCAATTCATGCGCCAAACGCCTGAACTTGAGCGTATGCTCGTTAACAGTGGTATTCATCTGTTTAAATTCTGGTTTTCTGTCAGTCGTGAAGAACAGTTACGCCGCTTTATTTCACGCCGCGATGATCCACTGAAACACTGGAAACTCTCTCCAATCGACATCCAGTCTTTAGATCGTTGGGAGGATTATACCCAAGCCAAAAACCATATGTTTTTTCATACGCATACAGGTGATGCACCTTGGACAATCATCAAATCTGATGATAAAAAACGCGCACGTTTAAATTGTATTCGTTACTTTTTATCGAAACTGGATTATCCAGATAAAAATCAGAAACTAACCCGCAAAGTGGATGAGCAAATTGTGCTTGTTCCAAATCCTCAATTTCAAGAGCACATTTTAAGTACGTCTGATGAGTAATCAAAAAAAAACCTAACCATGACGGTTAGGTTTTTTTGAATCTAAACGAGAATATCTCGTTTACCGTTTGCACCCATTGAGCTAACAATCCCATTTTCTTCCATGGTATCAATCAGTCTCGCTGCGCGATTATAGCCCAGACTAAATTTACGCTGTAAAGATGAAGTCGATGCCTTACGTGTTTCCAGTACAAATGCAACTGCCTGATCATACAAAACGTCGCGGTCAGGACTCGCATCACCTTCTTCAAAACCACGATTCGTTGATTCTTCATCGTATGGCGTCAAGATTTCATCAACATAGTTGGGTGAAGCGCGCTCACGCCATGCATCACAAATACGGTTGACTTCATCATCACTAATAAATGCGCCATGTACACGTTCAGGTTCAATTTTACCTGGACCAAGAAACAGCATATCACCGTGACCCAGCAAGTCTTCTGCACCACCTGCATCTAAAATGGTACGTGAGTCAATTTTAGAGTTCACGCGTAATGCAACACGGGTTGGAATGTTCGCCTTAATCAGACCTGTAATGACATCTACAGATGGGCGCTGTGTTGCAAGCAGTAAATGAATACCCGCAGCACGTGATTTTTGTGCCAGACGAGTAATCATTTCTTCCGCTTTTTTACCCACTTGCATAATCATGTCTGCAAATTCGTCTGCCACAATCACAATCATAGGTAAAGGTTGCAAACGTGGTGCGCGCTCTTGTGTTGCTGAATCACTTGGTTTCCAAGTTGGATCAATAAGGTCTTCCCCGCGCTCCAAAGCTTCTTCAACCTTACGATTATAATCAGTAATTTTACGAATTTTTAGGAATGACATCAGTTTATAACGACGTTCCATTTCGTTGACACACCAATTCAAGGCACTGACCGCATCTTTCATATCGGTCACTACAGGCGTCAATAAATGCGGAATATCATTATAATTGGCCAATTCTAACTGCTTAGGGTCGATCAATATAAAGCGTAACTGCTCAGGTTTATATTTCAGTAGCATCGACAAAATCATCGAGTTGACCGCGACGGATTTACCTGAACCTGTTGTACCTGCGACCAACATATGCGGTGCTTTGGCAAGGTCGGTCAAAACAGGATTTCCAGAAATATCTTTACCCATTGCCATACTGATCAAGTTATTTGGATCACGGTAAGCAGGTGTTTCCAAAAGCTCAATTAAACGCACCATTTCTCGTGCGCTATTTGGAACCTCGATCCCAATATACGGTTTACCTGGAATCACCTCAACCACACGAACCGAAGCCATTGACATAGAACGTGCCAAATCTCGTGAAATATTGGTGACTTTGGAGGCTTTGACACCAGGTGCCAAATCCAGCTCAAATCGGGTAACTACTGGGCCTGGCTGTGCTTCAATCACTTTTGCCTTGACATTAAACTCTTGTAATTTAATTTCCAGAAGTTCGGACAAACGTTCCAGCTGCTCAGCCGTAAAATTAACTTTTTTATTTGGATCAACCCGATCAAGTAAGTCTTCACTTGGTAATGGTGAAAGGTTTTTGCGCTTTTCTGCAACCTGCATAGCACGAGACAATGGTCGCCCTGTCGCATCGGTCAGTGGAGCATCAAAATCAAAGTCATCTTCGGGCTGAGGCTTGCCTGCTGTTTCATGCCATGCCTCAATAAACTCTTCCTTTGATAAACTCGGCTGTGTTTCAAGTGTGGTTTTAATTTCAGCTTTTACAAATGCTGATGACTGTGCATAGCTTTCTGCCCGACGTGGTGGTTGTACAGGTATATCTGTATCCATTGCTAAAAGCTTTTCAATATCGGCAATCTCATCATGCTTAAGTAAATGTTGTACTGTCGTATCAACTGATACAGGCGTTTCTACCACATCATTGGTTAGACTGGTTTTAACCAGCTCATCAAATGCCAGATCATCTTTCCAATCCACTTTTTCATGTAAGTCAACTGGCACATTCGAGTGCGTAATCTGCTGCTGAACGTGTTGCTGTGTATCATGAGTTTCTTCGGCAGCTTGCAGTAATGCATCTATTTCTTGCCGTTGTTCATCATTTTTATCAAGCTCTAGCGCACGCCAAACCTCACCTGTTGGTACAATACGATCTTGCTGTTTAGTCAACTGATGTGCTTTTTGCAATGTTTTTTCAAACTCAGCATCATTCAACACAGGGCTATTTGCTTTTTCTGCCTGTTGGTCTTTACCTGCCAAATCATCTAACAAACGCTCTGCAACAGGGTCTGCTGTCAGATGTTGAGCTGTCATGATCGGCTGTGCTTCTATTTTTTGTTCTGCTGAAGGTGCTTGTGCAACCGTGGTTTTTTTTATCGTTGGCTGTGGCGGGTTGGTGGTTAAATCATAATCTGCTTCACTTTCAGGCACATTACGATAAAACAAATCTTCCAGATATTTTGGTGTTGCTTTTAATGTCGCCCACGTTCGATTCCAGCGCACGCCAAAAGCAAAAGTAAACAGCATACTCCATAAAATTATCAGGAAAGCGCTTGCACCATAAAGGGTTAGCAATTGTGATAGGCTCGATCCCAGTTCGTAACCAATAATTCCGCCCGAAGCATTATCCAGTGCATCACTTGGCACTTGCCAAAATAGATACAGTAAACTGGCTGTGGTCAGCATGAGGAAAAACTGGGCTGCATAACGAAAAGGACGATCTAGAAAGCTATATGGCCACCATACTTGTATAGCTTCCATAAACAGGAAGACAGGCAGCAATAAACTTGCCCAGCCTAAAAAGCCAAAGAGCAAATCAGCAATCCACGCCCCTGCTACCCCACTGGCATTTGATACTTGTTGGGTGTCGCTTGAGATATGCATCCAGCCTGGATCAAATGGTGTGTATGTGACTGTCGCTAAAAACAGATAAATCCCAAATGAGACCAAAAATAATGTAATGAGTAAGCGCTGTGCATAAGCACTCGACACCGCGGTCATATACTGTCCTGTATCAGAAAAATCATAGCCAGTTGAAAATCAGCAATAAACTTTTTTTCAATTCATAAATATCTGTATTATGCACTTGTTTAGCAAAAAAAGATGCAATCTAATACAGCATGTTTGTAGTCTTCTATATAGCTCAAATCGATTTAGATGATCAATATTATCGACATTGATCGAACACACAATAACAGCACTTTAACGTATAATTTTTTCAGTTTTTAATTATAAAAGGAAATCTGCAATGACAGCTCGCCATTCGCGATTAATTATTTTAGGTTCTGGCCCTGCTGGTTATAGTGCTGCGGTCTATGCAGCACGTGCAAACTTAAAACCGACCTTGATTGCAGGCTTACAGCTTGGTGGGCAACTAACAACAACGACAGAAGTTGACAACTGGCCAGGCGACCCTGAAGGTCTGACAGGCCCTGTACTAATGGAGCGTATGCAGGCACATGCTGAGCGTTTCGGTACAGAAATTGTGTATGACCATATCAATGAAGTGGACTTGAATGTACGCCCATTTGTTCTCAAAGGCGATATGGAAGAATACACCTGTGATGCTTTAATTTTGGCAACAGGTGCAACAGCGCAATACTTGGGTCTTGAATCTGAACAAAAATTTATGGGTCAAGGCGTAAGTGCTTGTGCAACCTGTGACGGTTTCTTCTATAAAAACCAGCATGTGATGGTAGTTGGTGGTGGCAACACGGCAGTTGAAGAAGCACTTTACTTATCGAATATTGCAGCACACGTGACTTTGGTTCACCGCCGTGACAGCGTACGTTCAGAAAAAATCTTGCAAGACCATCTTTTTGAAAAAGAAAAAGAAGGTAAAATTTCAATTATCTGGAATCACCAAGTCGATGAAGTGTTGGGTGACAAAACAGGTGTGACAGGTGTACGCCTGAAATCAACCCAAGATGATTCAACCCAGCAAATCGACATTCAAGGTTTGTTCATTGCCATTGGTCACAAGCCAAATACCACGATGTTTGAAGGTCAGTTACAGCTTCGTAATGGCTATATTCAAGTCCAAAGTGGCACAGCAGGCAATGCAACTGCAACTTCTGTTGAAGGTGTATTTGCTGCGGGTGACGTTGCAGACAGCGTTTATCGCCAAGCGATTACTTCAGCAGGTTCAGGTTGTATGGCAGCCCTAGATGCAGAAAAATACCTTGATAACTTGGCTTAATCTTAACTGATTAATTAAAAAGCCGTAGTCATACGGCTTTTTTTATGTCAGTGTTTTTAAGCACCTTTGAGACTCATGAATACAATATGCAACAGCAACTTCCTGCTTCAAAATACATTTTCCCGAGTCCTTGTGAACAAGACCCCGATGGTCATGGCTTGATTTGTATTGGGGCTGACCTTAGCCCATCAACACTATATGAAGCTTATAGTCATGGATTATTTCCCTGGTTTAATGAAGATGATCCGATTTGCTGGTGGAGCCCTGAACCCCGCTGTATTATTCGACCGCAAGACTATCATCCAAGCAAGTCTTTATTGCGTAATATGAAAAAGCACGATTATAAGATCACCATCAATCAGGCTTTTGAACAAGTGATTCGGCGTTGCTCCTTACCTCGCCAATATGCCAATGAAACATGGATTAGTGAGGATATTATTCAAAGTTACTGCCAAATGTTTGAGTTAGGCTATGGTTACAGTATTGAAGTCTGGGCAGATCAAGAAAAACTTGTAGGTGGGTTATATGGTATCCATATTGGGCATGGTTGCTTTGGGGAATCCATGTTTAGCCAAGCCACCGACGTCTCAAAAATGGCTTTTTTTGTGCTCATGCTGATCGGGCGAGAACAAAATCTGCCATGGATTGACTGCCAATTGGTCAATGATCACTTGATCAGCTTAGGCGCGAGCACACTTTCTCGACAAGATTACCTAAAATCGTTACAAGATGTTATAAAACAACCTAATATCGATTGGAAAAGTTATCAAGACAGTGTATTTTCATCTAAAGAGGTTGCTGTAAATCAACAATTATTAAAGAAATAGCTATGTTCAGGAGGGACGCCTGATATGAATTCGTACCATCCAAAGTCACCTTTAAATGAACTACAATATTATATTACGCCGCCACATGACTGTAGTTATCTGGATCACAAATCGGCACGCATGGTATTTTTAGACCCAGCACAGCGTATTGATGTGGTAACGCTATCTGAACTATCACGTTCAGGTTTTCGGCGTAGCGGTGATTTTGTCTACCGTCCCGAATGCCATTTATGTCGGCAATGCTTATCTTGTCGCATTCCTGTGAATGATTTTGTCATGAACAGTGCCCAAAAAAAGGCATGGAAGCACAATCAAGATCTGCACCTACGCATTGTACGTACGGAAAACGCAACATCCATTCATTACGATCTGTATGAACGCTACATTAACTTACGCCACCATGATGGTGACATGTTTCCAGCGAGTATTGATCAGTTCGATAAATTTCTGATGCATAGTTGTACTGACAGCTTTTTTTTGGAGCTGTGGCAAGACCAGCAACTGATGTGTGTTTCAACATGCGATATGCTCGATGATGGCATATCGGCAGTATATACATTTTTCGAACCTGAAGAGCATCGCAGATCTCTTGGGGTATTTGCAATTTTAAAACAGATTGAATATGCCAAAGCATTAGAGCTGGATTATGTTTATTTAGGGTATTGGGTTCCTCACTCGAAAAAAATGAATTACAAATCCCAGTACATTCCTTTTGAGGTTCTGATTGATGGGCAATGGCGACGTTTAAATAGACAACTCAGCGATCAGGAAATCCAGAGTTTAGGTACATCCTTAATGACCACGCTGTCTTCAGACTGGAATCGGGTGATTAAATAGAAAATAACTTTGCGAAATCATCAGTGCAACTTTTCACCATGATGATCGCATGTTCACGTCCACCACCAGCAAGCGGATAATAATTTTTGCGTCTATCAATTTGATGAAAGCCAGATTTTTCATACAGTTTGATTGCTGCAACATTACTTTCGCGCACTTCAAGAAAAATTTGTATAGGGTTATTGCTTAATTGCTCAATTGAATAACTCAAGAGCTCAAACCCTAAACCACGCCCTTGCATCTTCGGGTCAACCGCCATCAACAACAAATTTGCCTCATCAAGGACAGGTTGTAAAATACAAAAACCGACAACCTTGCCTTGCTGCTCAATTACTGTAACTTGATAGTTTTCCAGTGCTTCCTGAAATTGCTTTTCTGACCATGGATGACTTTGCACAGCCACTTCAATTTGGTAAACCTGTGCAATATCAGCAGGCTGCATTAAACGCATCATTCTAGAAAAACTCATCTATTTTTTTAAATTATACGCGACTCATAAAACCTACAGGCATAAAAAAACGCTCCAAAGGAGCGTTTTTTTACTTTTCAGTGATTATGCT
>NZ_JBTKVD010000012.1:0-99457 GCF_054454555.1 Acinetobacter sp. ANC 4636
AGTGTAGTGTTGATTGGACACCACACTTCATTTTTATTTTATGATTTAAAAGAAGATTTTAAATGATATGGCCCATCACCAATTAATGCTAGGCTGATTAATCCGACAATCCAGAACGCTGGATATTCCCAACCACCATTGGGATTGGTAAACCAGAAACCTGCCGCACCATGTACAGTAAAGATTGCACCAAGTAACACGGGAATCAGTGCCAGTGCTGCCAAACGTGGTTTAAAGCCTACTAGAAGTGCAATTGCTCCTACCACTTCCCAAGTGATCGTCACGTATGCCATCCAGCCAGGAACCCCCACAGATTCAAAAAATTTGGCTGTACCTGCAGGCGTAAAGACGAAAAATTTTAGCCCTGCATGTGCAAAAAATAAAATCGCCAGACTCACCCGCAACAGCAAAGCGGCATAAGGTGCGGTTCGTGCAGTATTCATGATGATTTCCTTTAACCATGTCGTTATGGAAATAGCATAATTATTTTTAATCTGTAGATTAATCACATAGCAAGCAAAATATTATTTCCAATTTGGAAACAATTTATGACCCTGATTCGCTTAGATCCCATTCTGGGCGGTTTTGGTAGTAATTTTTTAGAAAGTCAATCAAGCGTCTGACCTTGTTTGCCAAATGCCTTGATGGTGGATAAACCGCATATAGCCCACTGCTTTTGATCCGATAATTCGGCATGATTGGAATCAATTGCTTGGCTTTTAGTGACTGCCCACAAATAAAGGCAGGCATTCTACAAATCCCTAAACCCGCCAAAGCTGCTGTATGGCAAGCTTCAGTATTTGCAAAATGAATTCGACCCTGTATTTGTACCACTTCTTGTTGTTCAGGCTGTTGCACAGTGTTAAAACGCCACAATTCAGGCTCTTTAAAATTACGATCAATAATGCATTGATGCTCTAGTAAATCTTGTGGATGCTCGGGTAACTGTACCTTCTGCAAATAACTGGGTGCAGCCACAAGTAAAATCTGTATATCTAGCAAATGTCGGGCAATCAGGTTGCTGTCTTTTAAAGAACCAATTCGGATCGCAAGGTCAAAGCCTTCATCAATCACATTCACCAGACGATCGGTAAAACTGACATCAAGTTCAATTTCAGGATATAGCTGGGCAAAGTCAACTAGTGCATGACTTAACTGGTTCACACCAAAAGAATTGGGAACACTAATTTTAATACGCCCACTCGGTGTTTGTGACTGATTTTTAACACTCACTTCAAGCTCATCAAACTCAGCCATGAGTTGCTTGACTTGCAAGTAATAGGCCTGCCCAATTTCTGTAGTACGCAAAGAACGTGTTGAACGGTGCAGCAATTGCACACCCAATTCATTTTCCAGACGTGCAATCAGTTTAGAAGCCTGAGCCACACTGGTCAGACGCTGTTCGGCAGCTTTAGCAAAGCTGCCTTGTTCTATTACCGCAATCAACATCCGATTACATTCCAAGCGATCCATATCTGCAACTTATAACAATTTCATCCCAATATATTGATACTACAATAAAATCGTTTTGGGATAAAAAATCTTATCTGTATCTTAAAGCGCTATCCTTTTAATAAAATAATTACGTTGTAATGATGCAGTATATTTTTATGGTTTGACTCATTTGGCTGTTCACCAGATGCTTTAACTGATTGAAGTCAAAATATAGATAGAATGAAGGTTTTCTTTCGGAACTTTTTGAGTTGTATCAAATCCTCAATACAAAACTGGATCATGATTTGTCAGTAGAAAATCGGGCGCTGTTTGATATTTAGATACAATATAAAACTACATCTTTTTTTTACATCCGTGCATTGTAATAGAGTCGGTTAGAAAATCGTCAATCTTATAATTTTAGAAAAGGATGAATAAAATGACTAAGCAAAAACACACTAAGGATGAATTAGGGTCTAACAAAACTGAAGAGCAATCAAGTCTAGAAGATGCTCCAACTCAAAAGAACCCTAAAGATAAATCTAATGAGCATGAGCAGCATAAATCAAGCCATTATCATCAGCATCATGATAGTACCAGCAACTATAAGCAACCCCATTGAGCAGTTCTATATAGCTCTAAAGAATAGAAAGCATAAATTGATATTTATGCTTTCTAAGGGCTGCCGAGTTTGACAATATAATAAATAGTGAATAGATAAATTCTGTCGTTAGAGGCGATACATTAAATTATCTAATTACATGAATTTTCTACGATTGAAACCGTTCTTTATACTGAATAAAGAGGTGTTTCAATAATTCTGTCGTTATGTTCAGTAACTCGTATTTTATTCTGTGCTTCGTAAAAACATTAGAATTCAAGTGAGTGTAAAAACAACTTATAAAAAATCAGTGCAAAATAAACTGAAAACTTACACGGGTAAATGCTTATTACATAGTGCTTACATGGATTTATAAAACAAAAAACCACTTAGGATTAATGCACCTAAGTGGTTGTTTTATATGGTGGGCCCACACAGACTTGAACTGTGGACCAACGGATTATGAGTCCGCTGCTCTAACCAACTGAGCTATAGGCCCTATAAATTAAAAACATTATATATCAATGATTTTAATGTTTCTGAATAATACACAACTAGAAAAACCTTTGCAATAATTTTCTTTGTAGACGTTTTGTAGGCGCTACAGAATATTGCATGCTATTGTATATTAGTGCTAATGCGGGAATCGTACACTATGTCGGGTGAAAAAACAAAGCTAACCAAAACTTTTGTTGATTCAGTACCTTTATCTCCAAATCATGCAAAATTCTACAGAGACTCAGAACTTTTAGGTTTTGCACTGCGTGTGCTTTCCTCAAAAGTCTACATTGTTGAACGAAGAATTCACGGTAAATCTTCTGTACGCGTAACGATCGGAAAACATGGCAATATTACTGTTGCTCAAGCAAGAGAACAAGCACGATTCCTGCTCGACCAAATGTCACAAGGCATTAACCCAAACAAAGAGAAGCTACATAAAAAACAGAAACAACAGGAAAATGATGACATCGCTGAGCAGCAACCTTCTCTACAAAACACCTACAACGCCTACAAATCTGAGCGACAACTTGGAGAAAAGACACTAAAAGACTACGAACAATGCATGAATGATTATTTGGGTGACTGGAAAAATATCAGGCTTATAGATATCACGCAAAAAATGATTCAAGAAAAGCATGGCGAACTTACTCAAAGATCAGAATCCAGAGCAAACTTAGCAATGCGTTTTTTGCGAGCCATTTTCAATTTCGCAACTGAGCACTACTTAGATGTAAATAATAAAAGTATTATTGGTATCAAAAATCCTGTTTCCACTCTCACTACAAAAAAATCATGGAATACAGTCAAATTTAGAAAAAACTATATTCAAAACGATCAGCTATCCGACTGGGTAAAAGTCATTCTATCTACCCAATGGGTTGGGCAAAATTACTATAATTGCAATGCATACACCAATCAGGATTTCATCCTGACGGTTTTATTAACTGGTTTCAGGCGTGAAGAAACAGAAAAACTAGAGTGGAAGCATGTTGATTTAAAATATAAAACCATCACATCTGTAAACCCTAAGAATGGTAAACCGATTACATTACCTATGGGTGATATACTCACCTATATTATGCAGTCCAGATATAAACGATCTGCTGGTAAGCCTTACGTCTTTCAAGCCCGTCAGGGAGAAGGTCACGTCACAAATAGAAGCAAAGCACGATTGAAGATCGTTGAAGAGTCTGGAATTGAGTTTACTTACCATGATTTACGGCGCACATTCTCCAACCTAGCGAAGAGTATTAATGTTGGTTCAGATACAATCAAACGCCTTATCAATCATACTTCTGAAGATGATTCAAAAGATCTCACAGATGACGATGCACACATCTCATTTGAAGAGATGTATGACACAATGTGCAAAATTGAAAATCTAATTTTTAATGATGAAGCAAAATTGGTAATCAAAAACCGTACTTTTGATACACCACGTAGGCATCAAGCTTACTTTGAAAAATCCATAATGGAAAATACAAACCACATACATGGCATATCAAAAATAGAGCAGCTAAAAGAATTAATGAGTCAGCCTAAAGAAGTTAAAAAAACATCGTTATGATGGATTTTCTGCCTATTCAAAATACTTGTGATATCCCTGCATAAATTCGTCACTGGTTTTACATTCAGCAAATACTGGATCTTGGGTATCTCCAAGCTTTTCCATAAATTTAGTCCAAATTTATGATTGCTAGCTGTCAGCAGCCCTGAAACCTGACCAACTTCAATCCGTTAGCATGGTGCGAATACAACAGGTTCATATGTTAACTTGAGACACTGATTCGCTTAAATTTCCCCCTATCACATCACGATATTTAGCTTCATCTACATATTTGCTTTTTAGGGTTAACTTAACTCTTGGCTTTGAAATAATTCAGCGGTAATTTTAAATAAGATATTCCATTTTGCTCTGGCTTTGGAAAATTA
This sequence comes from Acinetobacter sp. ANC 4636, assembly GCF_054454555.1. Lineage (NCBI taxonomy): Bacteria > Pseudomonadati > Pseudomonadota > Gammaproteobacteria > Moraxellales > Moraxellaceae > Acinetobacter > Acinetobacter sp. ANC 4636. Next base: position 4,469 of record NZ_JBTKVD010000012.1, read on the forward strand.
CCTGCAATCATATTAATTTGAATTGATGGCAAAATCAGTCTAGGCATGCTTAATGTCGTATCACGCTTTTGACGCATTTCAACAAAATCGGTTTTTTTTATGCCTATATGAATATGGATATTCGTTTGTTTTTGGGTTTTGATATCTGTTTCACAAATGTAATGATCGCGAGATTCTGGCAAATAGTCATGGCATAAAAAAACGCGTGTATCTTCAGGTAATTGATACAGTTTTTGTACCGAATCAAATAAGGTTGCTGCATTTCCCTTTGGAAAATCGCATCGTGCCGTACCATAGTCGGGCATAAATAGCGTATCTCCAACAAAAACAGCATTTCCAATCACATAGCTTAAACAAGCAGGTGTATGACCAGGGGTAGGAATATTGTAGGCTTGCAAATTTCCGATTGTAAATTGTTCATGATCATCAAAAACATGGTCGAAAGTCTGACTCAGACGAAGTTGATCGATATCAATGTTGTATATTGCACTAAAAGTTTCTTGTACCAATGAAATTCGATGGCTTATTGCTACTTTGCCACCAAGCTGCTGTTTTAAATATTGTGCTGCGGTTAAATGATCTGCATGTACGTGCGTTTCTAAAATCCATTCCACTGTTAATTGCTGTTCTTTAATATAATCAATGATTTGATCTGCATGAAATGTAAACGTGACAGCAGAAGCTGGATCGTAATCAAGAACACTATCAATAATTGCACATTGTTTAGTTACAGGATCTGAAACCACATAACTAAATGTATTTGTATTTATATCAAAAAAATCTTTTACATTTGGATGAAATGACATTTCCCTATCCCCTTGTCCAAAATCAATGCTTGATCGTTTATTTTATATTGAGCATATACTCAAAGTTTTAAAATCAGTTGAACTTTAATTTGTCACAGAAGGCATGGCTTGTTGCCACCATGATTTCATTCCCCCTTTGAGTTGTGTAGCGGAATAGCCCATTTTGTTAAGTATGCGTGTTGCAGGAATACTGCGGTGTGCCGATAAACAAATCGTTACAATGGGCTGATCCAGTTTGAGTCCTAAAGACTGTATTGCCGATTCTGTAAACTGAGTGATTGGTAAATTGACTGCACCTTCTATATGGCTGTGTTTAAATTCCTGAACACTACGAACATCAATGATTTTCACACGCCTGCGATTTTCCCATAATTCCTGACAAGTGATTTCAGGCACCTTACCCCAAGGTAAGTACATCAGAATATTCAATATTATTTTTCCCTATAAATATCTGTCAATTGCAAATTGAATAACACCACACTTACAGCAATGTAACTTTCTTTCTTGTCTGATCTACTCCACATAGATATGATCTTGATCAAATACATCTAGAATATAACGTGGATCGTACAAATTCGATGTTTTCAGAACTGCCTGTCCTGTATTGAATTTGCTCTTTCGAATACAGTTCACTAATAAACCATCTACCATAGTCTTACAGTAGAAGTTAAAAAAGCGACCTGTTGGCCGCTTTTTATTGGATAGTGATTTATTCAAAATTTCCATTAGCAAAGATTATTTTTCCTAATGAAAATTCTGTATTTAACTTCTTAATGATCACTTTATAGAATATGTCATCTATAATATTTACATGAGTAGATTGATTTGTAGGTTTTGCGAAATATATTTTTTCATGAGTATGTGAAGATTCAAATTTGTATATATCAAAAACTCTAATGACCTGTTTTTGATAATAAAAATGTACTTTATTTAAAGAAATATCTGAAACCTTAATATCTTGATCAAGAATTCTGTAAAAAGATTGTATATTTGGAGGAAGATCTCCAACATTAAAATCACCACCTTCTTCTTTTTCTACTTTAAACTTTAAAAAAATATCATCTTTCGCTAAATAGATAGATGAATCATCATCATTTGGTTGATACCATTCAGATTGCTCAAGCAACGTTTTTATATCATTAATATTCATATTATTTCCTATTAAATAAAATTTTTAAAAATATATGTTGTATATATTACATACAGATATTTTTAAAAAAATTCAAGATGCTAAATTGAAAAAACCAACATCAATGATGTTGGTTTTAGATATACCAAGATTATTTCTGTGTATGTGCCTATCTGGTCACGCCTTAGAAGAGTCAGCATTCATAGATTTATCAAGCACATCCTTTGCATACGCAATTTCGTTTGCAATGGTTTCTTGACTCGCACCACCTTGAGATAATTGCGCTTGATACATATTTAGAAATGTCGAAAGATTCATTTTTTTAGTATTAATAGAAGACACTACAGCAACAACTGTTAAAATTTTCTCTGGCTTATCTTCGAAATTATGAATCGTAATATTTTGATACCACGCTGTGATATCTATTCGAAGAGCTGACTGCCCTTCAAATGCAAGGTAACAAGCTCCGATCTCATCAGTATAATCTGGTCGATTAAGTAACATATCTAACTCAAAATAAACTAGAGAACTTATTGCTGATAGAGCAGCTTCCCGAACACCTGAAAGAAACATTTTTACTTCAGAATTGATCGTGCTGCGCATCTCGACAGATTCATTCGCTGAAAAGAAACGTACTGTATTAAAATTATAAACAATTTTCTGAACAGGAAATGAATCCGTCTTATCTTGAGCGTACTGTAAATTTTCTTCAATTTTAGCTCGAAAAAGGCTCGCTTTTGCATTCCCCAACTGAATAAGTAAATCTAGGGTTTCTTTTTGAGCCATACCTTCTGATGTTGAAATATCTATTTTTCTCAAATAGTTTCTTATTGATGACATAACTTTTATCCTGTTGTTTAACAAAGGATCTATATCCCGCTTAAAGTTTGCCTTAACAGATAGGCTTTTATAATATGCATATATACTTTTTTATTGATGCATTTCATTGAATGTCGGATTTGCAGCTCGGCATCAGTAAATACTTATCAACTGTACAGGAAGTAATATACTTGATAAAAGTCGCGCGGAGTCATAAACAGGATTCTTCATCAGCGATGGCTTTTTTGAGTTGTTTCAGATTGACAAAACCATAAGCGCTGTCCAGTTGGTAATTTAAATACGAACTATCAATCCACGCACCATCGTCACAAAGCATCAAAGCCTTATCGTTAGGGTCTTCAGATGACTTTTTGTATTCAACCCCTAATCGGTTTATATATTCAGATTCGTCACTGTCCACAGATAAAAATACATCTTTGCAAGCATCCAGACCCCGACCTTTTTCGATGATTTCATGCGACTGCACCAAGCGTTTTAGGTCACTCAGCAAAACTTCACTGTCCGAATCTAAATGCGAGTAGTAAGATCCATCGCTATAGGCATTGTCCCAGTGTGCATTTTTCACAACGTACTGTGCTTCAGCCCAGCCGTATTTTTTTACAAACGTATTTGCCTTCATACCACTCCTCCCCCTCAAATCCCACCTGTGCCAGATACGGCGCAAGTTTTTTACGTTGTTTAGGATGACTCAGTTTCAGCGCAATGCGCGCCGCAAGCTATTCATCGCTTTCCCCTGCTTCGGCAAACTTGCTTGACACTTCAGGATGATGTGTCAGCTTTTGAGCGAACAGGTTGATTTGTTTGTCAGAGAGCTTTTTCATTTTTGCTGTTTGATCTTGTGCCGCGGGTTGTTGCTCTCTGCTTTGGTATTTTAAACGAGCATTCAGTAACCAGCCAGCAAAGTAATAGTGCTACCAGGTTAGCGCACAGTTTTTTGTCTCTGCTATAGCGTTCAAATGGATTTTTCTCTCATTTGGCTCATGTTTTTGACAAGGTTCTTGAATCTGAAATTGATCAATTGCTTATTGCTGCAAAGTTTAAAGAAGCACTTTAGAGAACTAAGAGATGAATATGCCTGTTCCTCAAAAACTCAGTCAAAAAATTGAAAATGAATTAAAAGTCTTTTGCCAAGATCACTCTTTAGACAAACAGCAATATCAGTACCGATGCGAAATTATTGACAAGGCGTTATTTACTGACTGAGCAAGTTAAGTTGCACAGGTTGAAATTAATCAGCATTATCATGTGGTCTAAATACAGTAAATAATTTAAAAAATCCGAATATATTCAATTGAATATGCTGAAAAAATATCTGGTAATCCCATAAAAACACTCGATAAATGAGATGCAAGAAACCCAATAAAAAAACCATAAACCAAGGTTTGATAATTGAGAAGATCACGACTGATTTTAATTTTTAAGAATGGGATTTTATACAATAATTGCTGGATGGTTTTGGGATTTGACAGTGCCAATGCAATACAGAACCAACCGATATAACTGAGAGTTGGTGATTTATCCAACATCAACCACGAAGAGCTTTTTATATCATAAGCATAGGATAACCATGTTGCATGATTAGAATACAAGTAAGTAATAATTTTTCCTGGCAATAAGCCTAAATCTAAAAACCAAAAAAACCATAGAAAGTTTTTGAGTACAAAAAAACTAAATCCAACTTCGTTAAAAACATAATCTATATTTTTCTTATGCTCATCGGTACTAATTTTTGTTGAATTGTCCTTAGACCTAAACATGCAAATATCTCAAAAAAGAATCAACTGTCATTTTAGAGCATCTTACTCTGCTGTGCGTATAAATTTTAGTGAGAACAAGTCACAGATCGCCTATTTTAGAGGGTTCTGCTCTAATTTTTATTTAAAATTTAACCTCAATGCAACAAAACTCATGTTTTAACGCAAAGGCTTTACTTTACGCATCAATTTTTGTTGCTCAGCACATAAATTTGATTTTTTTATAATTAAATTAAGCATTTCATTGATTTTTTATTTTGTGTGGTGATCTGCATGAAAGTCCAAGTACGTTTTACGTGGCAATAACAGGTCTTGTTCATTCAATGGCATGACTTCTTGCAGGCTATGCAAACAACGCTGAGTCAGCTCAATATATTGCTGTGTGCCTTGAGTTTTCCATGCGATCTCTTCGACTCTTAATTCACGAATAATTTTTGCAGGGCTACCCAGTGCCAAGGTGTTGGCAGGAATCTTGGTCTTTGCCGTTACGGTGCTGTTTGCACCAATAATGGCATTTTCACCAATCTCGCAGTCATCCAGAATCACGCTGTTCATGCCAATCATGGCATTTTTTCCGACTTTACAACCATGCAAGATTGCGGCATGTCCTATATGCCCCATGTCTTCGACCACGGTAACGCTTTGCGGAAAGCCATGAATCACGCAGTTGTCCTGAACATTCGCATGGTAGCCGATGCGGATACCACCAAAATCGGCGCGCAGCACAGCCAACGGTCCAATATACGCCCCTGCATCTACCACTACATCACCAATCAACACGGCGGTTGGATGCACAAATGCCAGACGGTGAACCACAGGCATTACTCCATCAATTGCATAACATGGCATATACCGTTATCCTTTTTATAAAGTGGCAGCGAGTTCCAAGCCACCAAATCGCTTGTAAAAACTAGAATTAATCGCAGGCAGTGAACCTTCTGCAGTTTTGGCAATCGACAGAAAATATTCATCGGCCTGCTCAAAGATACGCTTGTAAATATTCACACTGAGATTTCGAGCATTGACCGCAGGCCAATCCGCAGGCAACAACTCCAACGGCAAAGATGGGTCTTTGAGTAAAATACGGCGATAATGATGAATCAATAAAATACGCAGTAAAAATGCCTGCTGCGGGCTAATTTCTTCCTGTTCCTGATTCAGCAAGGTCGCAATTTCTCGGAAATGTTCCAAAAATTTCAAATACCGCTGTTTAATCTCATCAATCGGCCAGTTGACTTGCAGCATACGCGCCACAGTGTCAGAAGAGCCTGACCACAAATCGAGGGTTTGAGCTTTAAACACCACCACCTGATCCATCATGTTCAGCTCAATCAACAGCTTTTGCAGCTTGGCTTGATCGCAACCAGGGTATGCCATCAGATTGGTGGCAATACTGGAAAAACCGAGCCATTCCAGTTCTTTTTTCAGCACGACTTTATTTTCCATCTCCACCGAACTGAGCAAAATCAAATCCCAATAGCGATCCCACTCACGCATCTGATGGTTATAAATACGCTGCTCCGCCTGCAAATACACTTTGCGACTGGCATCGGTAATCCGATAAAAACTGGTACGACCCACCTTTTGTGAATCGAGCCATTCATTTTTCACCAGACGAAATACGGCTGTACGTACCGCACGATCATTAAACCCAAACGGTTCAATCAGTTGAATCAGGCTTGCCAGACTAATATTGCCACCCCGATGCAAAATCGAATCCCCATAAATGCTCGACACCAAGGAAGTCGCACTGAGGGGTTCTTTCTCAATTAAATACTGAATAATGTGCTGAATACGTACGCTCATATCTCTCTAACTTTTAAATATGCAGGTTGTCCTGCTTAGGCGATCTTTCTTAAGTCAATGACGCGCTTTGCCTTGCCTTCCGATCTCGGCAGCATCGTTTCAGCCAGAATTTCAACCGTTACAGAAACACCAACCATAGTCTTGATTTTGTGCTGTAACTCTTGTGCGAGCTGTAATGCGGCAGTTTGCGTATATTGACTCATTTCCGTTCGGATATGCAATGTATCCATGTGCCCTTTCTTGGACACATGAATTTCATAGTTGGGAATCAGTTGTGGAATTTTAAGAATCTGCTCCTCGATCTGGGTCGGAAACACATTGACCCCGCGAATAATCAGCATGTCATCACTGCGCCCAACCACTTTTTGCATACGGCGCATGGCACAGTGCTGCCCCTGCATCAAAGAAGTCAAATCTCGGGTGCGATAGCGAATCACGGGCATGCCCTGTTTGGTAATGGTGGTAAATACAAGTTCACCTATTTCTCCATCAGGCAAGACTTTACCTGTTTCAGGGTGAATAATTTCAGGATAGAAATGATCTTCCCAAATGGTTAAACCTGTAATGTCATCTGCTGCCTGCATGGCAACCCCAGGCCCCATGACTTCAGACAATCCGTAAATATCCAGCGCCTTAATATTTAAACGGGTTTCAATTTCACGGCGCATTTCTTCTGTCCACGGTTCAGCACCAAAAATCCCGACTTTTAGAGAAGTTTCTTTGGCTGTGCCGCATTGCTTCTCTAATTGTTCAATAATATTGACACAGTAAGACGGCGTGACCATTAAGGCAGTCGGCTGAAAATCCTGAATCAGTTGAATCTGTTTTTCAGTCTGTCCGCCTGACATCGGAATCACCGTTGCACCGAGTCGCTCCACGCCATAGTGCGCACCTAAACCGCCTGTAAACAAGCCATAGCCATACGCCACTTGCACGGTATCCGAATGATCCAGCCCTGCAACACGCAAACAGCGTGCTACAAGATCGGCCCATGTATGGATATCTTGCTGGGTATAACCAACTACGGTAGGTTTGCCTGTGGTACCTGATGAAGCATGCAGCCTGACGATGTCCTGTTTCGGGACGGCAAACATGCCAAATGGGTAATTTTCGCGTAGATCCTGCTTGGTGGTGAAAGGAAACTTGGCCAAATCTGCTAGTGTGTGCAAATCATCGGGATGCACCCCCGCTGCATCAAACTTGCGCCGATACACAGCACTGTTTTCATAAGCGTGATGCAGCGTTTGCTTGAGGCGCTCAAACTGCAACTGACGTAAGGCTTCAAGTGGCAAGTTTTCATGAATATCCGTATGTTGAACCTGCATTTCTACTCTCCCTGAGTATTTTTATCTTATTATTTAATTGTCTTTAAACTGCACTGAGATTTTCCAGAATCAATGCCACACCCTGACCGACACCGACACACATGCTACACAAGGCATAACGTCCCTGACGCTGTTTCAGTTCATGGGTTGCGGTAATCACCAAGCGCGTACCACTCATACCGAGAGGATGCCCCAAAGCAATCGCACCACCATTTGGATTCACGCGAGCATCATCATCACTCAAACCCAACTCTCGCAGCACGGCCAATGACTGTGAGGCAAAGGCTTCATTGAGTTCAATCACATCCATTTGTTCTAAGCTCAGCCCTGTTTGCTTCAAGACTTTGTGTATGGCAGGCACAGGGCCGATACCCATATATTTCGGCTCCACACCCGCACTGGCATAACCCACCACACGTGCCAAAGGCTGCAACTGGTGTTGCTCGGCAAATGCCTGACTGGTCATCAGCACACATGCAGCACCATCGTTGACTCCCGATGCATTGCCTGCGGTGACTGTTCCACCTTGTGTACGAAACGGCGCTTTGAGTTTTGCCAACGCATCCAAGGTTGTCTCTGGGCGCAAGTGCTCATCTTGGGTAATCTTCGTGACCTGTTTTTTACGGTTGATGATCTCCACAGGCATAATCTCGACATCAAAACGTTTTGCCTGTTGGGCTTCTGCGGCTTTTTGCTGACTGCGTAGCGCAAACACATCCTGATCGGCACGGCTAATCTGGTATTTTTCAGCCACGTTTTCAGCAGTTTCAGGCATGCTGTCGACACCAAAATTCGCCTGCATTTTTTTATTTACAAAACGCCAGCCAATGGTGGTGTCATAGATTTCAGGGGTACGAGCAAAAGCTTCTTGCGATTTAGACTGTACAAAAGGCGCACGACTCATGGACTCAACCCCACCTGCCAGCATAAATTCTGCTTCGCCTGCTTTGACACTTCGCGCTGCCAACCCGACAGCGTCCAAACCTGAAGCACATAAACGGTTGACTGTCACCGCAGGCACACTTTCAGGCAAACCTGCCAACAGTGCTGCCATGCGCGCCACATTGCGGTTGTCCTCTCCCGCTTGATTGGCACAGCCCAAAATCACTTCATCAAGCTGTTCCCACGGCAAGTTGGGATGTTTATTTTTTAAATACTGAATCGGCAAAGTCGCCAAATCATCAGCACGCACTGAACTCAGTGCGCCCGCATAACGACCAATTGGGGTACGGATCAGGTCACAGATTACAACATTGTGCATAGTTCATTCCTTTATACTGACGCAGGCAAAGCTGCCAAATGTGAAAGTTGCTGTTGTTGAGCCAATAACTGTTTGAGATAAACACTCGGGCGATATTTTTCCTCGCCATAAAACTCATAAAGATTCTGCAAGGTTTTTAAAATGTGAGCCGTGCCGATTTGCTGTAACCATTCAAATGGGCCTTGCGGATAATTCACCCCATATTTCATGGCATTATCAATATCTTCAGCACTGGCAACACCTTGCTGCACAGCTTCACAGGCTTCATTAATTAATAAAGCAATGGTGCGTAGACTGAGCAAGGCTGGATGATCTTTTAACCAAATTACCGCAACGCCTAAACCTGCAAAAAAGGCCTCAACTTTCGCTACATCTTTAGCTTGGCAAGACAGGTTATGACTCAGCGCAATCGCTTCAGCACTGTGCCAGTTAGCATGCCAATCCATAACCACAGTTTTTTGCTGCGGATCGCTAAAATTAACGGCTTCACCGCTACTCAAGGTCACGGCAATATCATCAATCCATAACACACTCTGCTTGGCAGCGATCTGTCGAAACTCATAACTCGCCTGTATCCGTTCCACAAATGCAGGAAGGTTTTTCCAAGTGCCCACCAAAGTTAAGTCATCCCAATCGGCAGAAGTACTTTTGACTAAACTCGGCTGATAACGCACCCGACTTTCATCGGTATAGTTATAAAATCCCTGACCCGTTTTGCGACCATAACAGCCTGCATCGACCAGTTGCTGTTGCACCAGACTCGGACGATAGCGCGGTTCATAGAAGAATTGCTGATACACGGTTTGAGTCACTGAAAAGTTGACGTCTTGCCCAATCAGATCGGTCAGTTCACAAGGCCCCATGGCAAAACCACCACACTGACGCAACAGATAATCCAACTGCTCAGGCGAAACCACTTGCTCCTGCAAGGCACGAAAGCCTTCCGAGTAAAACGGACGGGCAATACGATTAACAATAAAACCTGGGGTTGACTGCGCCAAAACTGGAACTTTGCGCCACTTCAACATCAACTGCTGCAATGCCTGACACAATTGCAAAGGTGTTTTTAAGCCCTGAATAATTTCCACCAGTTTCATGATCGGTGCAGGGTTAAAGAAATGCAGTCCAACCACACGCTCAGGCTGTGGCACTTGTGAGGCAATTGCGGTAATTGAAATCGACGAGGTATTGCTGGCAAAAATGGTATCGGCTGAACAAATCTCGGCAAGTTGCTGAAACAAAGCCTGTTTGACCTGTTGTTTTTCGACAATCGCCTCGATCACAAGATCTACACTTTTTAGATCATCCAAAGCATTGGCAATCGCCAGACGTGACCATGCCTGTTCAAGTTGCTCGGCAGTCAGTTTTTGCTTGGCCACCAACTTTTCTAAAGTCGTGCGTAGTGCTGCAACGGCTTGCTGGGCTTTCGCCTGATCGGTATCGTACAAATAAGTGTGATGACCCTGACAAATGGCAAGCTGAACAATTCCCATGCCCATTGTCCCTGAACCAATGACCGCAATACGCGCATTGGACCAATCTCGATTCGCCATATCAACACCCCGTATAGTTGGGTTCGCGTTTTTGCATAAAGGCTTGTACGCCTTCACGGTAATCGTCAGAACGCCCTGCAATACGCTGTAAATCGCGTTCTAAAATGAGTTGCTGTTCAAACGTGTTATGATTGGACTGGTGAATGGCTTTTTTAATTAATGACAAACCAAATGTCGGTTGTTTCGCCAAGCGTTCCGCCAGTGCCGTGACTTTATCTTTCAGCTCGTCATCTTCGGCCACATCCCAAATCATGCCGAGCTGCTTGGCATCTTCTGCAGACAGTTTATCGCCCAGTAAAGCCAGCCCCATCGCCCGTGCATGCCCAACCGCACGCGGTAAAAACCATGTACCGCCCGAATCAGGCACCAGACCCAATCGGCAAAATGCCTGAATAAAACTGGCAGATTTTGCAGCAACCACCAAATCACATGCCAAAGCAATATTTGCACCTGCACCTGCGGCTACACCGTTTACTGCACAAATCACAGGCTTAGGCATATTCACTAAGGTTTTGATCAGTGGGTTATAAAATTTCTCAATCGAAATACCCAAATCTGGCGCAGCGGCCTCAGGATCGACCACACGATCACTCAAGTCCTGCCCCGCACAAAAGCCACGCCCTGCACCACTAATCACCACACAGCGGATATCAGGATTAATCGTCCAGTTTTTTAACACTTCCGCAACTTCCTGATGCATTGCAACATTAAAACTGTTGAGCTGCTTTGGGCGGTTCAGGGTCAGATAACCCACTTCATTGTGTTCTTCAACTAAAATATGCTGATAATCCATTATCTTATTGTCCTTTAAATACGGGTTTTCTTTTTTCAAAAAATGCACTAATGCCTTCTTGGCGGTCTTGGGTGGCAGCCAGCCAGACAAAACTTTGCCGCTCCAGTTTTAAGCCCTGACTCAAACTGGTTTCATGAATATTTTTGACGGATTGTTTAATGGCGCGTAATGCCAGTGGTGCCTGCCTAGCAATTTTTCCTGCAAGTTCCACAGCGTATTGCACCGTTAGTGCTGTAGGTGAAACCTGACTACAAACCCCATGCTGCAAGGCTTGCTCAGCACTGAGCATTTCGCCTGTCATCGCCCAGCGCATTGCCAATTGTTGTCCCACCAAACGGGCTAAACGCTGTGTCCCACCTGCACCAGGTAACATCCCCAAACCAATCTCAGGCAAGGCAAATTTGGCATTTTCACCGCAGAGCACGATGTCAGCATGCAGCACCAGTTCAAAACCTGCCCCCAGCGCATAACCATTCACCGCTGCAATCAGAGGCTTGGAAAAGCTGTCGATTTTTTGCCAAAGTTGTGGACGTTCATCAAGCTGTAAATTCACCACGTCCAGATCAGCAAGTTCTGCCAAGTCTGCACCCGCAGCAAAACAGGAAGCATGACCTGTGATGACCACTGCACCAACTTCAGGATTTTGCTCAGCCTGTTGCAACAGTTCAACCAAATAGCGCAAGGTGGCATTATTCAGCGCATTGCGTTTTTCAAGCCGATTCAAACTCAACAGCAGCACTTTTTCGGCGGGATAACTTTGCGTGATCAGTTCTTGCATCGTCATTCCCCTTACTCGTCAAAACTCAGACGTACATCGGCAGTTTTTGGCAGTGACTGACAGCTCAAGACATAGCCTTTTGCCACTTCATCCTCTTCAAGGCTATAGTTGATCAACATATCCACTTCACCCTGCAAGACCTTGCAACGGCAAGTCGCACACACCCCACCTTTACAGGCATACGGCAAATCTGCACCTGCACGTAGCGCAGCATCTAAAATACTGTCATCTTGCTGACCTACATCAATACGCAGTTCACGCCCATCCAGCACAATACTGACCTGAGCCTCCTGACGATCAGCCTGCTGTTCAGCCGAACGGCGTTTAATCTCGCCTGTATTAAAGCGTTCCGTGTGAATACGGGTTTTCTCGATACCCATTTCAGGTAAAACTGTTTCCACAGCCTGCATCATTTCTTCAGGACCACAGGCAAAACAGTGATCAAAAATCGGTTCAAGCACTTGATGATCAAACAGTTGTTGCAACTTGGCGGCATCAATCCGACCATTCATCAGTTCGCTTTCATTCAACTCACGAGAAAAAATATTGATGAGCTGTAATCGGGTTTTGAACTGGTCTTTCAAATCCATAATCTGTTCAGCAAACATGGTCTGTTTCCATGAACGGTTGCCATACAACAAGGTAAAACTGGCTTCAGGCTGTTCAAATAATACGTGTTTGATGATCGACAAGATCGGGGTAATGCCACTGCCCGCTGCCACACCTAAATAATGTCGACCACCCTGCTTGGCAGCTTTCTGAAAAAATACCCCTTGAGGTGGCATTACTTCCAAAACATCGCCCACTTGCAAATGTTCATTTGCCCATGTCGAGAACTGCCCCTGATCAATTTTTTTCACCGCAATACTGATGTCTTCGGTAGCAGCATGACTACAAATCGAATAACAACGGCGAATCTCACCCTGCTCTGTGAGATGACGAATCGTCAGATGTTGTCCTGCCTGAAAAGCAAACTGTGGCTGTGCATCATTGGGTACATCAAAGGCAATACAAATCGCCTGATCGGTTTGCGGTGTAATGGTTTTTACTTTTAATGGAATAAATGGGCTCATGGCTGATTTCCTTATCTTCAAACTCAAATGCACTTAAAATAGTCAAAAGGTTCGAGGCAACTCCGACATTGATATAGTGCCTTACAAGCCGTTGAACTAAACTCGCTAAGCAGTCGGGTATCGCTACTCTGACAATGCGGACAAGTCACACCATCACTCAATGCAACATGTGTTCCGCAGTGTTCAGCCTGACCTTGTGGCGGAGCAATCCCGTAAGCCTGCAATTTTTGCTTGCCTTGTTCAGACATCCAGTCGGTTGTCCAAGCCTCTGACAAATCCAACAAAACCTGTACTGGCTCAAAGCCCTGTTCATTCAGCGCCTGTTGAATTTGCTGTTTCAGCAAGTCTGTTGCAGGACAACCACTATAGGTTGGGGTTAAACGCACCAAAATTTCATTTGTGGCATTCAACTCCACTCCACGAATCATCCCCAAATCAATCACCGACAACACAGGAATTTCTGGGTCGCTGACACTTTCCAAAATCTGCCAGCACTGCTCAACACAATGTTGAATACGTTGCATGCCTCATCTCCCTGATTCGACTACCACACCATGTTGGGATACGTGCGTTGAATGGATTGCATTTCTGCCAGCAAATAACCCAAATGCTCGGTATGCAGACCTTGCTTTGCACCACGACGATATGCTGTTTCAGGTGCTTGTAAGCCAAAGCGTTGCAGCTCAGCAGCAATCTGTTCATCCCAAAGGCTTTTATTTGATGCAAGATCAGGAATCACGCCTGTATCTACCAAAGCCTGTTCTTCTGCAGTCAGCTCAAAAAGTTCCGCAGTAAAACGCCACAACTGATTGAGCGCTTGTTGCATACGTTGATGCGCTTCGCCTGTACTTAAGCTCAGACGTTCCATCCAGCCTGTGGAAAAACGCAGATGGTATTTGATTTCTTTTAATGACTTGGTTGCCAATGCAGCCACTTCGGCATGCTGTGCCTGTGCCAATGTACTCATTAACAAAACATGGTAATGATCGATTAACCATTGACGGACAATGGTCTGGGCAAAGTCGCCATTCGGCTGCTCACACAGCAGTAAATTCAGAAATTCACGCTCTTGACGAAAATACGCCAGTTGGTCTTCATCTTGCGGCGGGTTTTGTTGCTGCCCTGCCAAAGTTAAAAAATTTCGTGCCTGTCCCAGCAAGTCCAGTCCAATGTTTGCCAGTGCAATATCCACTTCAAGTTCAGGTGCATGCCCGCACCACTGCACCAAACACTGTGCCAGTACCAGTTGACTGTCGCCAATATGCAGCAGGAATTTTGATAATGCTAAATTCGTCATCTTGATCCTCCTTGCTTACATGTACTCAATGCCATCTGGAATGTGATAAAAAGTCGGGTGGCGATAAACCTTGTCTAACGATGGATCGAAAAATTCAGGTTTTTCATCAGGCTGAGAGGATTTGATCAGTTCAGAACGTACCACCCAGATGCTAATGCCTTCATTACGTCGGGTATAAACATCGCGGGCATGTTGTAGTGCCATTTCGTCATCCGCAGCGCGTAAGCTACCGACATGACGGTGGCTTAAACCTTGTTTGCTGCGAATAAATACTTCATAGAGTGACCAGTGATTTTTATGTTGCATGGCTGATATCCTTATTCAAAAATTTGTGTTGTTAGGCAACTTTGCTCTGAGCGACTGTTTGTTTTTGTGCATACACTGCGGCTGCATCGCGCACCCACTGACCGTCCTGCCACGCTTTACGACGTGCTTCGATACGCTCATGGTTACATGGACCTTGCCCCTGAATCACCGCCATGAACTCATCCCAGTTAATCTCGCCAAAGCTGTAATGCCCTGTGCTCTCATTCCATTGCAAATCTGGATCAGGCACTGTTAAGCCAAGCTGCAACACTTGCGGTACGGTGTTATCCACAAATTTCTGACGCAGTTCATCATTACTGAAGCGTTTAATTTTCCACGCCATGCTCTGCGCACTATTCGGTGAATGATCATCGCTTGGGCCAAACATCATCAGTGCTGGCCACCAGAAACGATTGACCGCATCTTGTGCCATCTGTTTTTGCTGCTCGCTGCCTTGTGCTAGAGCCATCATCGCTTCAAAACCCTGACGCTGATGGAAACTTTCTTCTTTACAGATGCGTACCATGGCACGGGCATAAGGGCCATAAGAAGTACGGCACAATGCCACCTGATTGACAATTGCCGCACCATCGACCAACCAGCCAATCGCTGCAACATCTGCCCATGTCAGTGTTGGATAGTTAAAGATTGAGGAATATTTCATTTTCCCTGCAATCAGTTTTTCCATCATGTCATCACGGTCAGCACCCAGCGTTTCCGCGGCACTGTACAAATACAAACCATGCCCAGCTTCATCCTGTACTTTGGCAAGAAGTACCGCTTTGCGTTTTAAAGTTGGTGCGCGGGTAATCCAGTTGCCCTCTGGCAACATGCCAATCACTTCAGAATGCCCATGCTGCCCAATCTGACGAATCAAGGTCTTACGATAGGCATCAGGCATGTCGTCTTTGGCCTCTATGGCGATGTCTTGTTCGATACACGCATTAAATTTCTGATACTTATTTTCCACAGCAGCAATCCTTTTTGCTTCACATCCATGTTTGTATTTTTTGATACATTAATCATCATGTCAACATGTTTTTATGTATCACTTTTTAAAAATAATATTTAATTTAAAATATTTAAAATAAATACAATAACTTATACTAAAAAATAAAAATCAATTAGCATAAAAATAATTAAAATATGATTGACAATCTAAAAAAAATAAAAGAAATTATGAATCATATATTTTATTAAATTAATTTTTGCGTATCATAAAATGGAGTTTTAAGATGCTAGATTTCGATACTACAAATCCAATCGAACCCAGTTCAACAACCAGTACTGCTCATAGCGAAAAAATTCTAAGTCTGGCCTCTTTTGTGTATGGGACATGGCATCATGCAACACAAGATTTTCGCGAGGTCTACCATGCAATTAGTAGCGAACCCATCTATCGGGTCAGCAGTCATGGCATCGACATGGCAAAAGCTGTCAACTATGCAAAACAGCATGGCGCTGAACTGGCAAACTGGACATTCCACCAACGTGCCAATGCCTTAAAACAGATTGCTCAGGCACTACTTGAACGCAAAGAAGAGTTTTACGCGCTAGCAATCGCAACAGGCGCTACCCGTAAAGATGCATGGGTGGATATTGAAGGTGGGATTCAAACTTTATTTGCCTACTCAAGCTTGGTTCGCCGTGAACTGAATGATGAAAAAATCATTACTGAAGATGCGTGGATTCCACTGTCAAAACACGGCACTTTTGGCGCAAAACATATTTTATCGGCCAAGGCAGGCGTTGCAGTACACATCAATGCGTTCAACTTCCCGATTTGGGGCATGCTGGAAAAGATTGCCCCTACGCTCTTGGCAGGCGTGCCCTGTATCGTTAAGCCTGCAACGGATGGTGCACAACTGACCCAAGCAGTGGTTCATGCCATTTTGGACGCCAAGTTACTTCCACAAGGCGCTTTGCAACTGATCTGTGGGCAGACCTATGATTTGTTTGAGCAACTTTCAGCGCAAGATTGCGTTACATTTACAGGTTCAGCAGATACAGGGCAAAAATTACGTCAGCACCCGCACTTAAACCGTTATTCCATTCCATTTAGCATGGAAGCCGACTCGGTTAACAGTGCCATCTTAAGCCCTGAAGCCAATGAAACCACCATTGAACTGTTTGTACGCGAAGTCTTCAGAGAAATGACCAGCAAAGCAGGACAAAAATGTACTGCCATTCGCCGTGCTTTTGTACCTAAAAACCTGCTCGATACCGTCCAGACCCAATTGATCAATAAACTCAAAAAAGTGGTCGTTGGCGACCCTTCTCGAAGCGATACAACAATGGGCGCACTGGCAAGCCTAAAACAAAAACAAGATGTTACTCACAAAGTCCAGCAACTAGCACAAGAAGCCGAAATCGTGTTTGGTGGCAATGCTGATTTTAAATTCAATGCAGAATTCCCAGAACGTGGCGCATTTTTCCCGCCGACCTTACTACGCTGTACAACCCCAGATCAGGCCTCGATTGTTCATCAAACCGAAGCTTTTGGTCCTGTTTGTACACTGATGCCCTACCAGTCCATTGAGCAACTTGCCCATCTGGTTGCCCGTGGTGAAGGGAGTCTTGTAGCATCGATTGTTAAAAACAGCGATGAGAATATCGAAACACTGGTACAAAAAATTGCACCGTGGCATGGTCGCTTGCACATTTTAGATGAAGAATCTGCTAAAGAAAGTACAGGTCACGGCTCACCTTTACCCCACTTGGTACATGGCGGACCTGGTCGTGCAGGTGGCGGCGAAGAGCTGGGCGGTATTCGTGCAGTCAAACACTACATGCAACGGACTGCCATCCAAGGATCACCTAATAGCCTGACGCAAGTCACACATGCATGGACAGCAGGCTCAACTGTCCGTGAAGACCGTGTTCATCCTTTCAAGAAAGATTTTGATGAACTGGTGATTGGAGAGCGCCTACTCACTGCGCGCCGCACCGTGACTGAATCTGACCTTGTAAATTTTGCTTGTCTCAGTGGCGATCATTTCTATGCGCATACAGACAAGATCGCTGCCGCCAATTCCTTCTTTGGAGAACGCGTGGCGCATGGTTACTTTATTGTCTCAGCTGCCGCAGGTTTATTTGTCGATGCGGCTGAAGGACCCGTGATCGCAAACTATGGTATGGACAATCTACGCTTTGTTGAACCTGTTAAAATTGGTGACTCGATTCAGGTCGAACTTACCTGTAAACAAAAGACACCAAAACCGCAAAAAGACCCGACACAAGCTGCACATGGCGTTGTAGTATGGGACATTAAAGTGAAAAATCAGCGTCAGGAACTGGTGGCAACTTACGATATTCTCACTTTGGTTGCCCGTGCAGCAAACCACTAAATCGAATGATGCTTATGTTGTTGATTCAGCATAAGCATCCCGCAATACACATGGATATTTAAAATAAAACAATGGAACTGCAATGAACAAGATCTATCCCGATAGTCAGTCGGCAATTCTCGATATTATTCAAGACAATATGGTTCTCGCTGTCGGTGGCTTCGGACTATGTGGTATTCCTGAAATGCTGATTGAAACTGTACGTGATTCCAATGCTCAAAACCTGACTTGTATCAGTAACAATGCAGGCATTGATGGCATTGGTTTAAGCTTGCTACTCGAATCCCGTCAGGTTAAAAAAATGATTTCCTCTTACATTGGTGGCAACAAGGAATTTGAACGTCAATATCTGGCAGGTGAACTGGAAGTTGAACTCACCCCACAAGGCACTATGGCAGAAAAACTGCGTGCCGCAGGTGCAGGCATTCCTGCTTTTTACACCCGTACAGGTGTAGGTACAGTCGTACAAGAAGGCAAAGAAGTGCGTAATTTTGATGGCAAAGACTATCTGCTCGAAATGGCATTACATGCAGACATTGCACTCATAAAAGCGTATAAAGCAGACAAAGCAGGCAATCTGGTCTTTCGTAAAACTGCCCGAAATATTAACCCTGACTGTGCTGTTGCAGGCAAAATCACCATTGCTGAAGTCGAACAACTGGTTGAAATCGGCGATCTGGATCCCGATGAAATCCACCTACCTGGAGTTTACATTGATCGTATTGTGGTCAATACCAACCCGACTAAACACATTGAAATTCGTACTGTCAAAACTAAAACTGCATAACGGAATACACTCATGGCTTGGACGCGTGAACAAATGGCTCAACGAGCCGCTCAGGAATTACATGATGGCTTTTATGTCAATTTAGGCATCGGGCTACCTACACTGGTTGCCAATTACATTCCTGAAGATATCCATGTCTGGTTACAGTCTGAAAATGGATTACTCGGGATTGGTGAATATCCACACGAACATGAGGTCGATGCCGACCTAATCAATGCTGGCAAACAAACCATTACCACCAAGAAAGGTGCTTCACTGTTTTGTAGTTCAGAATCATTTGCCATGATTCGCGGCGGGCATGTTGATATTGCGATTCTAGGTGCCATGCAAGTTTCAGCGACGGGTGACATTGCCAACTGGATGATTCCGGGGCAAAAAGTCAAAGGCATGGGCGGTGCCATGGATTTGGTCGCAGGTGCAAAGAAAATTGTGGTACTAATGGAACATTGCAGCAAAACTGGTGAAGCCAAAATTTTGAATCAATGTAGCTTACCGCTTACAGGCTTGGGAGTAGTTTCCCGTATTATTACTGATTTGGGGGTATTTGATATTACACCCGAAGGCATCAAAGTGGTTGAACTGGCAGATCAGGTAGAATTTGAAGAAGTACAGCAAAAAACTGGCGCATCACTTATCAACCAACAACACTATCTGCAAAGCGCCTAAAAACATGAAAAGTGATTTTCATAAAAAAAGATGCCATTCGGCATCTTTTTTTATCATGCTATCCTGCTTAACGCAAAATACCACGCTGTGACTGTTCTAAAGAATCAATCAGCAACTGAACTTCAGCCACCTCTGGCAAGATTTCTGCACGAATACGCTCAAGCGCTTCCACGGTTGTCAGACTTTCTTTATAAATGAGCTTGAATGCTTCACGTAAGCCTTGAATCACTTGTTTTGACCAACCTTTACGACGCATTCCTTCAATATTCAAACCAAAAGCATGGGCTGGATTTCCAGATGCCATCACATAAGCAGGCACATCTTTCACAATTAAAGATGCCGCACCGATCATGCTATAAGAGTCAATCTTACAGAATTGATGAATTCCAGAGTTCCCACCAACCACAACATAACTTCCAACATGAACGTGACCTGCCACGCCCACATTATTGGCAAAAATATTATGATCACCAATCTGACAATCGTGAGCAATATGTGTATTGACCATCAGTAAGTTATAACTACCTACTTTGGTTAAACCATGATCTTGCACCGTACCACGATGTAAGCTGCAATGCTCACGAATCACATTATGATCGCCAACTTCAAGCCATGTTTCCTCGCCTTTATATTTAAGGTCCTGACAGACCTCACCTACACTAGCGAACTGGAAAATCTCATTGTGCTCACCAATACGAGTATATCCGCCAATCACAACGTGAGAGTGAAGTTTAGTACCTGCACCTATTGTCACGTGAGGACCAATCACACAGTAAGGACCAACTTCTACATCTGGTGCAATAACTGCAGATGAGTCAATAATAGCGGTTGGGTGGATATATTCTTTATTGCTCATGCCTACTCTAGATTCTTTGATGAGAGATAATAATTTCAGCCGTTGTTGCCACAATACCATCAACGCTAGCAGTACAGTTGTATTTGTAAATACCGCGTTTTTGCATGACAAGCTCAGATTTCAGCACGAGCTGATCACCTGCAACAACTTGCTTCTTAAAACGAACTTTCTCTGCACCTGCAAAAAGGAACAAAGAACCTGGTTGTGGTTTTTCATTATTTAATACGAAACCCAACACACCAGAAATTTGTGCCAATGCCTCAACGATTAAGACACCTGGCATAATTGGATATTCTGGAAAATGCCCTTGAAGAAATTCTTCATTAATAGACACATTTTTATAACCAACGATACTGTTATCGGTAATTTCTGTCACTCGATCCACCAACAAGAATGGATAGCGATGTGGCAAATATTCACGAATTTGTTGAATATTCATTGGTAATTCTGGTTTATTCAAATCTTGATTTTGTGACTCTGTCATATTCATTTACGCATATTAAAAGTTGATTCAAGTGACTCAATACGAGTTTGTATATGATCTAGTCGTTTGACAATTTGGGTCAATGGCACATCTGCTAATTGTCTCAAGCGAACAATCGTACGACGCCAGTGTCCACTTTCAAACAAACCAGTTCCTGAAGAATATGTACCAGACTCAAAAATACTTTTTGTGACCATTGACATTCCCGTTAATGTAACATTGTCTACAATTTTTAGGTGTCCAGCCACCCCACAAGCGCCCGCAAGTATACAGTTTTTGCCAATCGTTGTACTACCTGCAATGCCTGTTTTTGCAGCAATCGCAGTATTTTCACCAACATGCACATTATGGGCGATTTGCACAAGGTTATCTACAATGACCCCATCTTCCAAAATTGTGTCATCTAATGCACCACGATCAATACTACAATTTGATCCAATGCGCACATTATTGCCAATTTTCACAGAGCCTAACTGTGCAATACGATGCCACTTTCCTTGATAAGGAGCAAATCCAAAACCCTCACTTCCGATCACGGTATTGGCATGAATGCGCACATTGTTACCAATTTTGCTAAATCCAGTAATCGTGACATGTGAATCAATAAAACATTTCTGCCCAATTTCCACACCATCATCAATCTTAGCATGTGACTCAATAAACGTATCATCCCCAATGACACAGTTCTCACCAATGACCACATAATGACCAATATAGGCAGTATCTGAAATCATGGCAGAAGGATGAATTTGGGCTGTACTCTCAATCCCCACATCTGTTTTTTTAATTTCAAACACATGTGTAAGCATTGCAAAAGCAAGATATGGATTTTCAACAACGATAAAATTCTGATGTGTTGTGAATTGAGATTGTAAGTCACGTGTGACGATTAAAATAGCGGCCTTCGAAGCAAGTGCTTGCTCTAAGTATTTATCCCCATTCACAAAAGAAATCTGCTGAGATGTCGCTTGCTCTAAACTAGACAAACCTGAAACTTTCGTTTCAGGTTGTCCAATTAATTCACCATGTACTAAAGATGCTAATTCTTTAAGTGTATATGAACGCTGAATCATTGATTATTTCATCGCATTAACCTTTTGAATCATTTTATCAGTTAAGTCGTTCTTAACGTCATAGGCAAGTGCTGAATTTTTATTCAAAACGAAATCTAAACTGTTTTCTTTACGCAATTGTTCTGCAGCTTGCTGCACACGTGTGGTAAAAGTTTGCCCTGTCGCCTGAGAAGTAGACTGTACGCGCTGCTGAATGTTTTGTTCCAATGAATTAATTTCTTTTACTTTTGCATCATATTGTGTTTTAAGCTGCTGCACTTCTGCTGGTTTAGCTGTGGCTGCTTTGTTTTGCAAATCCTGGATCTCTTTATTTAACTGCTCAACACGTGTAGCAGCAGGTTTTACTGCTTGTTGTAAACCATCATTTTGCTGTTTCAAATAAGTACTGTTTTCAACAACACGTTGCATGTCAATCACACCATAACCCGCAGCGTGTGCCATACCCATAAAACCTAAACCTGCTACTAATGCTACTGCTAATTTTTTCATTGATATATCCTTAAATCATTACATTTTTAACGACTGGCTGAAGGCCGAACTTAGAAAGTTCGACCAATCTGGAATTGTACCGCTTGTGTTTGATCAGTTGTTTTCTTATTCAACGGGAAAGCATAACTGATTGAAAGAGGACCAATCATGGTATTCCAAGTCAGACCAAAACCAACACTATAACGTAAATTACCTAAATCAAAACCGTAGTTATCTTTACAGTATTGCTTTGCTCCAGCATCTGTAGACGTGCTTGGAGTAGCAGGATTGTTATAAGCAGTTACATTACATGTTGTATCAAAGACATTACCACCTTCAGCAAACAACACAGGACGAACATTACGTGCCCAGTCAGCTTTTGATGGCACAGGTAAAATCAATTCTCCGCCAAATTGTACGAGTGCATTTGCACCTGTAGAATCTCGACTACTGCTTTGCGCTATGTTATTCGCACTATAGTACACTCCAGGATAAGCTGGCCCTAAAGTATTGTCTTGATAACCACGAACTGATCCCCAACCACCAGCATAGTAGTTTTTCCAGAACGGCAGATCATGACCATAACCTAACTTACCATAACCATGAACTCCCCAACCTTTACTACCAATTGGGAAAAATACTTGGGTACTATAAGTCAATTTCTGATATGCAGCATCACTACCTGGCAAAGCAACTTCCAGATTCACACTGTGCAACTGACCTGATGTTGGTAACATTGGTCGGTTTAGAGTATTAAATGACCAACCCAAGTTTACAAGGTAATTTAGATAGCTTCCATCAAACTCACTCGCGTAAGGCTCACCACCAGCAGTTGGCGTTGCCGTTGCTTTCACTTTACCACCATGACTCAACAAATAGTCTCTAAATGCAACAGAACCATACTGGTCAGTAGAAATATCAGTACTTTCTAAACCAAATGAGCCACTAACACTCTGGTTCTCATCGATTGGATAAGACAGGCTTGTATTGGCGCCGAGCGTTTTAGAGTAGTAATCACTAACATGGTAGTCTTGGTATGGCTTAGTTTCTTTATAGTAGACATTATAACCAGCACTTACGCCATCAATCGTAAAGTATGGATCTGTGACTGCTAAACTATAAGACGTTGCATACTGAGACTTGGTAAAGTCAAAACCTACACTTTTACCTGTACCCAGAAAGTTAGACTGGCTAATCCCAGCTTGATAAGTAATACCACCACTTTGTGAGTAACCCAGTGCTAGAGTA
This sequence comes from Acinetobacter sp. ANC 4636, assembly GCF_054454555.1. Taxonomy (NCBI): domain Bacteria; kingdom Pseudomonadati; phylum Pseudomonadota; class Gammaproteobacteria; order Moraxellales; family Moraxellaceae; genus Acinetobacter; species Acinetobacter sp. ANC 4636. Next base: position 28,119 of record NZ_JBTKVD010000012.1, read on the forward strand.
CTTGTACCTGAATGTTGCTCTTCAACATTAACATCCAAATCAATTTGGTCTGGTACATTTGGAATACGTACAGGTTTAACATCAACAGTTTTAAAGTAACCCGTACGTTCTAAGCGCACTTTAGACAAGTCAATTTTCTCGTTACTTGCCAAAGCACCTTCCATTTGACGCATTTCTCGACGCAATACCTGATCTTCAGTTTTAGTATTGCCTGTAAAGTTAATACGACGAATCGTCACTTGCTGACCTGGATTAATGTAATAATTCAGATCAACGATTTTCTTATCATTATCAATTTGTGGAACAACATTGATTTCAGCAAAGTAATAACCTGCATTACCATATTTATGCAATAACAGATTTTTAACGGCATCAATTTTTTCTTGAGAATAAGTATCGCCATCTTTATAAATTTGCAGCGTTTTTAATTCTTCAGGTTTAAATAAAGTATCACCTAAGAACTTAGTCTGACCAACCTTGAATTGCTGACCTTCAGTAATTGAAACTTCAACAAAAATATTTTTCTTATCATTACTGATATTCAAATTTGATGAATTCACAGCAAAATTGACATAACCTGCATTCAAATATAAGGCACGTAATGCTTCCAGACTTGCCGCCATGCGCTCTTTAGCATAACGGTCATTACGAGTAACGATAGATGACCAACTGCTTTCTTTAAGTGCGAATGCTCGCTTAATATCATCATCGCTAAAAACTGTGTTACCAATCACGCTAATATTGACAACTTTAGCAGCCTTACCTTCATTAAAATTAATGGTTAAGTCAACACGGTTATTTGGGCGTGGTGTGGTTTCAACTTTAATATCAGCATTATAACGACCTTGCTGATTGTATTGCTGCTCAAGCTCTGTCTCAAGATTTTGCAGAGTCGACTTTTTCAGCACTTCGCCTTCTGCGATTCCCATTTTTTTCAAGCCGTCTTGCAAAGCTTCTTTAGGAATGAGCTTGTTGCCTTTAAATTCAACTTTAGAAATAATCGGACGTTCAACAACATTAAAAACTAAAGTATTGCCCTGTTGGGTTGCTTTAATGTCATCAAATAAACCTGAATCATATAAAGTATGTATAGCATTATTGAGGGTCGCATCATTTACACGATCACCACTTTTTATTGGCAACATACTATAAATATTGGCAGGGGTTAAGCGAACTAAACCTTCGATTTTAACATCTTGGGCAACAAACTCATCCGCGGCATAAACTTGTTGTACAGCAGCCATTGCACTCACCAGTGCTAAAGGCATTAAAAAATGTGTGTGACGCATGCCTATTTTTTCCACTAAGTTGGATATTTCGTAATTCTGTTATAAACGCATAAAATCATTAAATAAAGCAAGGACCATCATGCTACCTAGCAATACCATACCGATTTTAAAACCAATCATTTGTATTTGTTCAGAAACAGGTTTACCTCGAATTGCTTCTATAAAATAATAAACTAGATGTCCACCATCAAGCATTGGAATTGGTAATAAGTTCAAAATCCCCAAACTTACACTCATCAATGCCATAAATGAAATAAAAGTTTGCCAACCCATTTCTGCACTTTGTCCAGCAACTTTAGCAATCGTAATTGGACCTGATAAATTTTCCAAACCAATTAAACCACGAACCATTTTGGTCATTGAATTTAAGATCATACTGGAAATTTCACCAGTCTTTTGTACCGCTTTTCCAAACGCTTGTACAGGTGTATATTGAATAGTTTGCTTATATTGGCTAGGAACAGTAATGTGTGCTGACTTGGTTTGAACCCCTAGCATGCCTGTCACATTTCCCATATTGTCACGCTTGCCTTGAGGCATGACCTGCAACTGGAGAACCTTGCCTTGCCGCTCAACATCAATTTTAAGTAATTTTTCTGGCGACTTTTGTACGATATCAACCACATCAAACCAGTCAGGTGTTTTCACCCCATCAATTGCAAGAATCTTGTCGCTTTTTTGCATACCTTGACGACTAGCCGCGCCATCTGGCACAAGCTGATCAATAATAGGTTCAATTTTTGGACGATATGGCAAAAATCCTAAAGTATCTAAAGCAGACTGTGTTTGATCTTTTAAGAAGTGCTGAATGGGTAGACTAAAATTTTTGAGTTGACCCTGATGTTCAGCCTGTACCTGAATTTGCCCTGTCTCTCCCGCACGATCAACCAGTGCAAAATTTAAGGCTTCCCAAGTCGAGGTCGTTTTACCATCAATTGCAACAACTTTATCACCGACCTGTAAACCTGCAATCGCTGCAGGCGTTTCAGGTATCACTTTACCAACGCGAGTATTGAGCTGTTCCTGTTGGGGTAAAAACAGTACCCAAAATAATAAAACTGCAAAGATCAAGTTAATCAGTGGTCCTGCTGCAACAATCGCGATGCGTTTCCAAGGAGACTGACGGTTAAATGCAAAAGGAAGATCTTCAGCCTTAACATCACCTTCACGTTCATCCAGCATTTTGACATAACCACCCAAAGGCAATGCCGATAACCGATACTGAATTCCCGACTTTTTAGATGTCCAATTAAGTACAGTTGGCCCAAAGCCAATTGAATAGACCAGAACCTTGACACCCAATTTGCGTGCAACCCAATAATGACCAAATTCATGAATGGCAATCAGTGGCCCAAGCAAAAAAATTGCTGCAAGCACAATAAATAAAATACTCATTATTTTAGCCTTAAAGCATCAACACGCTGAGTTGCTATATTACGAGCAAATTGATCTGCTTGTAAAATAGTCTCTAGCGAATTGGCCTGAGCATTTTCCATATCATTTAAGGTATGTTCTACAACTTCAGGAATTGCGGTAAATTTTATTTTTTGCTGTAAAAATGCAGCAACTGCAATTTCATTGGCAGCATTTAAAATCGCTGGGGCAACACCACCTGCTTGCATAGCATGACGAGCTAAACGTAAGGCAGGAAATTTAATCGTGTCGGGCTGTTGAAAATTAAGCTGTTGATGTACAAATAAATCCAAAGCATCTACGGGCGTTGAGATGCGCTGTGGCCAAGCCAATGCATGTGCAATTGGCGTACACATATCAGGATTACCCATTTGAGCCAAAGTTGAACCATCCACATATTGAACCATAGAATGAATAATACTTTGTGGATGGATAACGACTGTAACAAAATGTTCTGAAATTGAAAACAAATGACATGCTTCAATCAATTCCAGACCTTTATTCATGAGAGTTGCTGAATCGACGGATATTTTCTGGCCCATTGACCAATTTGGATGTTTGCATGCCTGCGCGGGGGTCACATCATGTAAGTCATTCAATGATGTATTTAAAAATGGGCCACCTGATGCAGTCAGCAGAATTCGAGAAACACCTTGTTTGGGTTGACCTGTACGCTCTGACTGACAATAGCCATTTGGCAAACACTGAAAAATCGCATTATGCTCAGAGTCTACAGGCAGCAAAAGCGCCTGATGCTGTTCAGCCGCTTGCATCATGATTTCGCCAGACATAACCAAAGCTTCTTTGTTCGCAAGCAGTACGCGCTTACTGGCTTTGACTGCTGCTAATGTTGGCAGCAATCCTGCTGCACCAACAATTGCCGCCATGACAATATCAACCTGTGGATGCTCAGCAACAGCAACCAAACCAGCTTCATCAGTAAAAATTTCTGTATAATCAATCTGATGCTGTTTAAATAACTGTGCCAGTCGATCTTGTTGCATTGAGGGAACAACAGCAACTTGAGGATGGAACTGTTTGCATATTTCAACCAATTTTTCAAGTCGACTATATGCCGTAACTGCAAAAACCGAGTATTTATCTGGATGTTGCAGCAATACTTTTAATGTACTTTCACCAATTGAACCAGTTGCACCCAATATACAAACAGATTGAGACATTTAGAGATCTACACCGATAAGTTTTAGTAAATAAATTCCTGTTGCAAAAATCGGTGCTGCTGCGAGCAATGAATCAATACGATCCAAAACACCACCATGCCCAGGAAGAATTCGACCCGAATCTTTCACACCTGCTCGGCGCTTAATCATTGATTCAAACAAGTCACCTTGAACCGAACCAAGTACAGTGATAATCGAGAGGATTAGAAATAGTACATGTTGTAATAAAGTTAAATGTAAATAATGACTTTGAACAATAACAACAATAATACCTGAAGTGATTAAGCCACCAAACAAACCTTCAACCGATTTATTGGGGCTAACATTTGGCGCCATTTTACGCCGACCCAACTTTCGCCCAACAAAATATGCACCACTATCTGCACCCCAAACCAAGAGGAATAGATACATTAGCCACCACGGCGAATGTTCCCAGACAGAGAAAATTGCACTCACTGCTGCTGAAATCAGGATCAGGCCAACCAGATTCAGGCTTTTATTATACCAGCCATCATATTCTGGAAAGTTTTTCACCCAATATACACTGGTGAGCCACACCAAAATGGAAGCTATCCAAAAAAGCAATGTAATATCATGAACATACAATGCAATCACAGATACAATCAAGGCGATACAAGCATATCCAAAAACAAAAAATGGTCGTATCGATGCATCCTGCTTTGGCATTAATTTATACCACTCATACCCTGCAATCGTTGCAGCAATGACCATCAATGCTTGCATAGGGTAATGCGAGGTTGTAGCAAACATACAACTTAAAACAATTGCTACCAATACCAACGCGGTTTTAATCCGCTCAAACATGTATTATTTCTCAGTTTTCTCTTGTTGGATTTGTTCAGAGGTTTTACCAAAACGGCGTTCACGCTGTGCAAATACCTTAAAGGCTTGGTTGAGTTCTTCGACTGAAAACTCAGGCCATAATGTTTTAGTAAAATAAAGCTCTGCATATGCAGACTGCCACAGCAAGAAATTAGAAATTCGATAATCTCCGCCTGTTCGAATGAGCAAGTCTACTGGAGGCAAATCTCCAAGGTGAATATATTGACCAAACAGTGCGGGATTAATCTGATCAACTGTAATTTTGTGGTCAAGTACATCTTGAGCAATACGCTTGGCTGAATCCGCAATATCCCACATACCACCATAACTAATCGCGATCGTCAGCGTCATTTGCTTAAAGTGAGCAGTTTGTTGCTCAGCAGTATTGAGTAACTCTTGCAAATGTAATGGAAGTCGAGAACGCTCACCGATAAAACGTAGAGCAATCTCAAACTTGATCATCCGCGGGATTTGCTCATGAACAGTCTGCTCTAGCAAATGCATAAGCAAATCAACTTCAGGTTGAGGTCGATTCCAGTTTTCACTTGAAAAAGCAAAAACCGTCAAGGCCCGAACCCCAAGCTCACGGCAGCGCTCTACGACAGGATCTAGCGTATTTTTACCTTCTTTATGCCCAGCGCCTTGCGCAAGATGCATTTTTTTAGCAAAACGATTGTTGCCATCCATAATGATGGCAACATGTTGAGGAAGGTGGTGAATGCCGTTTAAACTCGTCATTCATTAAACCTTCATTAACTCTTCTTCTTTTGCAGCTAGACGCTTATCTACTTCAGCTACATATTTGTCAGTGATCTTTTGAATATCATCACTTGCACGGCGTTCATCATCTTCAGAAATTTCTTTTTCTTTCAATAATGTTTTTAAGTCACCCAAAACATCACGGCGGATGTTACGAATTGCAACTTTGGCATTTTCAGCTTCAGTACGTGCAACCTTTTGCATATCACGGCGAGTTTCTTCAGTGAGTGCTGGTAATGGCACACGAATTGCGTCGGCAGTAATTGGATTTAAACCCAAATCACTTTCACGAATCGCTTTATCAATTGCAGAAACCATGGTGCGTTCAAATGGTTGAACAATCAACATACGTGAATCTTCAACACCCACGTTTGCCACTTGGTTTAATGGCACATCCGAACCGTAGTAAGGAACCATGACACCATTTAAAATAGATGGGTGCGCACGGCCAGTACGAACTTTTGCAAATCCTTGCTCCAAGGACTCGAGTGACTTTTGCATTCGCTGTTCGCTGTCTTTTTTAAGATCGTTAATCATATGATCTTCCTTACTTTCTCAAAATGTAAAATAAAATTAGCGCTAGTATAAAGAGCTTTCTCAGTTACGTATATTACTTCGTAACGTGAGTTCCCTCTTTTTCACCCATCACGATTGAAAGCAATGCACCAGATTTGTTCATATCAAATACTTGTAAAGGCACATTATGATCACGACATAAGCAAATCGCAGTAAGATCCATTACACCCAACTTTTCATCCAACACTTGATCAAAAGTCAAACGATCATATTTTACTGCATCATCATATTTACTTGGATCTTTATTATAAACGCCATCAACTTTAGTGGCTTTTAGGATAAGGTTCGCTTCAATCTCAATACCACGCAAACATGCAGCTGTATCTGTTGTAAAGAATGGATTACCTGTACCAGCCACAAATACACAGACTTCACCTTGGCTGAGGTGACGAATCGCATCACGGCTTGAATATGGCTCAACTACAGTACCAATAGACAACGCAGACATCAGACGAGTTTTGATATTACGACGTACCAGCGCATCACGCATAGCCAAACCATTCATAACGGTTGCAAGCATACCCATTTGGTCACCTGTAACACGTCCAACGAGACCATCTTTTTGTAATTGACTGCCGCGATATAAGTTACCACCGCCTACTACGATGCCCACTTGTACACCCAAACCCACCAAATGTGCAATAGACAGTGACATTTGATCAAGAACTTGAGCATCAATCCCCATCTCACGGTTGCCTGATAGTGCTTCACCAGACAACTTGAGTAAAATACGTGAGTAACGAGGACTATTTGTTTCTGCCATGACGGTGCTCCGAAAAAGTTTTCATTCGAATAAAGTTAAATTTGTAAATTTGAGTTGATTAATTTGCTTTAATTTTAATCAATTTAGCAAACAGATCATATTCATCCGCATCGGTAATTTCGACTTCTAGCAAATCGCCCTCTTTAATTTGTGATTTATCAATGTCTTCAACAAAAACATTGCCATCAATTTCCGGGGCATCTGCATAAGAACGCGCAACCGCAACTGGATATTCATCCTCCAGACCATCAACCAATACCGTCATAGTTTGGCCAATGCGTTGTTGCAATTTTGCTGCTGAAATCTCTTGTTGTACCTGCATAAAGCGTTCATAACGCTCTTGTTTGATCTCTTCAGGAACATGATCTGGCAAGTCGTTGGCTGTTGCACCTTCTACTGGTGAATAGGTAAAGCATCCAACACGATCAAGCTGCGCTTCTTTGAGCCAGTCAAGTAATATTTGGAAATCTTCTTCAGTTTCACCTGGGAAGCCAACAACAAAGGTTGAACGAATGACTAATTCAGGGCATTTTTCACGCCAAACTTGTAAACGCTCTAGCGTATTTTCGCTATGTGCGGGGCGTTTCATGAGTTTTAAAATGCGCGGACTTGCATGTTGGAATGGAATATCCAGATAAGGTAAAATTTTACCTTGTGCCATCAAATCAATCACTGCATCAACATGTGGATATGGGTAAACATAGTGTAAACGTACCCAGATACCTAACTGACCGAGTGCTTCACACATGTCATAAAATTTGGTTTTGACGGGTTGTCCGTTCCAGAAGTCCAATTTATATTTAGTGTCGACACCATAGGCTGACGTATCTTGAGAAATCACCAAGACTTCTTTAACGCCTGCACGTTTTAGTGCCGCAGCTTCTTCAAGGACTGAACCTACAGGACGTGAAACCAAGTCGCCACGCATACTTGGAATAATACAGAAGGTACAACGGTGGTTACAGCCTTCCGATATTTTTAAATAAGCATAGTGTTTTGGCGTAAGACGCACACCTTGCTCAGGGACTAAATCAATAAATGGGTTATGTTTTGGTGGAGCAGGTACATACTCATGTACAGCTTCCATCACATCTTGATATGCTGCTGCGCCCGTCACTTTCAATACATTTGGATGCATTTGACGGATTTTATCTTCATCTTTCCCCAAGCAGCCTGTCACAATTACACGACCATTCTCATTCATGGCTTCGCCAATTGCATCTAACGACTCTTGTACCGCAGACTCGATAAAACCGCAGGTATTTACCACAACGAGGTCAGCACCATCATAATCTGATGCAACCTGATAACCTTCAGTACGCAACTGGGTTAATATACGCTCAGAATCGACCAATGCCTTAGGACAACCTAAAGAAACAAAACCGACTTTGGGGGATTTCATGCAAACAACACTCCACTAGAATGCGCGTATTGTATGACTTTTCCCTGCGTAAGCATAGGCATAAACGGTAATGTTTCAGCCATGCACCAAAATATTGCTCATGTTTTAACAAAACAAATAAGTAGCACCAAGATAGTGCTAAAAACTCCTCATTTTGATACTGTTTTAGAGATGAATGCATAAAAGTCACTTTAAAAGCGTGCCAAAGGCTAATTTTTGCCTAAAAACAAGTCATTTTATAAAGTTGGCTTACATTTTGCTTTAATCAGGCTAGTTTTAATTTTAGAAAATGTTCCATAACAGGGAGCAAATACAATGACAAAGATGCCATTGCGCTATTTTACATCAGGAAGATTACGCTAATGGACCCTACTCCAACGATTGATTACCGTCTACTCGTCGACAATTTGACCACAGCCATCTTACTGGTCGATAAAAATTTAAATATTTTTTACCTTAACTCGTCTTGTGAAGCACTTTTTGACATGAGTTTGTTACGTGCTTCAGGTATACCTGTTGTTCAGCTTCTACAAGCACCAAATGATACCTTTGATACGCGTGAAGCATTATTTAACACGTTAAATACTGGGCAGGCTTATACACGTCGCGAAGCCATTATTAATGTCAATTTTAAAGACATTCATGTGGATTATTCTGTTTCACAGCTTAATGCTGGACGTCCCTATCATCCTTTATTACTGATTGAACTCAATCCGATTGACCGAATGCTGAAAATTTCCAAGGAAGAAAACCTGATTCAGCAACACCAAGTCACACGACAACTGATTCGTGGCGTCGCACATGAAATCAAGAATCCGTTAGGTGGCATTCGTGGGGCAACCCAGCTTTTGGCACGTAGCCTAAACGATCCAAAATACAATGAGTTCACCGACATTATCATTAGTGAGGTGGATCGCTTACGTACACTTGCAGACACCATGCTCGGTTCGCGCCAACTGCCTAGCTATGTTGATGTTAATGTGCATGAGCCTTTAGAACGCGTACGCTCTCTGATTACCAATCAGACCAAAAAGAAAATTAAAATTACACGTGATTATGATTTATCACTCCCCGATGTCAAAGCGGATCGTGACCAACTGATTCAGGTCATGCTCAATATTAGTGTCAATGCGGTACAAGCCATGCTAGAGCACAAGGATTTTTTCCAAGAACATAAGCCTGAACTGATCTTACGCACCCGTATTCAGCGTCTTGTTACCATTAATGGCGTTTTACATCGCTCTGCAGTGCGCGTTGACATTGAAGACAATGGGCCAGGTATTCCTGAAGAAATTTTAGAGTCTGTATTTTATCCACTGGTCACAGGTCGTGCCAATGGCACGGGGCTTGGACTCAGTATTGCACAAAATATTATGCATCAGCACAACGGCATGATTGTTTGCCATTCTGTGCCGAGTAAAACCATTTTTAGCTTATATTTACCTTGGGAGTCGCACCATGTCGCGAAATAAAATTTGGGTCATTGATGATGATCGCGCCATGCGCTGGGTGTTGGAAAAAACCTTCAAAGAAGAAGGCTTCGATGTCACCAGTTTTGAGGAAGCTCAAAGCGCATTAGACCAGCTACCAAATGAATCGCCCGATGTCATTTTAACTGATATCCGTATGCCTGGAATCGATGGTTTAACCTTTTTAGGCAAGGTAAAAGGTAGCTATCCTGAACTGCCCGTCATTATTATGACGGCGCATTCAGATTTGGAATCTGCTGTTTCAAGTTATCAAACTGGTGCATTTGAGTACTTACCCAAGCCGTTCGATATCGATGAAGCTTTGGCGTTGGTGAATCGTGCGATTTTGCACATTACTAAGCTACAACAACAAGAATCTGCGAATAAAACCAGCTCTCCAATTCATTCGACTGAAATAATCGGTGAATCGCCTGCCATGCAGGAAGTCTTCCGCGCAATTGGTCGATTATCTCAATCGCATATTACAGTTCTCATTAATGGCGAATCAGGTACAGGTAAAGAGCTGGTTGCACATGCACTGCACCGCCATTCACCACGCAAGAGCAAACCTTTTATTGCCTTAAACATGGCAGCGATTCCCAAAGATTTGATTGAAACCGAATTGTTTGGACATGAGAAAGGTGCCTTCACAGGCGCAAATACACAACGCCAAGGTCGTTTTGAACAAGCCAATGGCGGTACATTATTCCTTGATGAAATTGGCGATATGCCATTTGAAACCCAAACCCGTTTATTACGCGTGTTGGCAGATGGCGAGTTTTATCGGGTTGGTGGTCATATTCCAGTCAAAGTCGATGTGCGTATTGTTGCTGCCACGCATCAAGATTTGGAAAAACTGGTCAATGAAGGACGTTTCCGCGAAGACTTGTACCATCGTTTAAACGTCATTCGTATCCATATTCCGAAACTGGCGCATCGTAGCGAAGATATTCCGATGCTGGCACAACATTTCTTGGCACAAGCAGGCAAAGAGCTTGGCGTTAGCCCAAAAATCTTACGCCCAGAAACCATCAGTTATATGCAGCAATTGCCTTGGCCTGGTAATGTGCGTCAACTGGAAAATACGTGTCGCTGGCTCACTGTTATGATTACAGGTCGAGAAGTTTATCCAGAAGACTTGCCAAATGAGCTAAAACAAATCCCGATTCAAAAATCTGGTGATCCTGTTGCTAATGCCAATATCAGCAATGAACGCGTAAGCGTACAGCATTGGGATGAATTACTTGCTCAATGGGCAATACAAAAATTGCGTAACGGCGAGATGAAAATTCTGGATATTGCCACCCCGATGTTTGAACGCACATTAATCAATGCCGCATTACAACAAACACGTGGACGTAAACGCCATGCAGCCGAATTACTGGGTTGGGGACGCAATACACTGACACGCAAGCTCAAAGAGTTGGGGTTGGATTCTGTCGATGACGATGAAGAAGAAGATCAAAAACTCTCAACTCTAGAATAATTTCAATAAATTGAAGGCAAAAGGTCATGCTCAGCATGGCCTTTTTTATACACAAATATGCATTTATCCTGCCCATCAATTGCAAATCGCATAGAGAATCATCATTCCGTGAGCATCCTCAAACGATATAGAATTCATTTGAGCAAAGAATCGTAAAGTGAACAATACACTCACAGGCTATTGCGCCATTTTAGTTCAGATTTGCTATACTTAATGATTAACCGTGATATCTTTATTTATTTCCTATGTCAGATCAACTTTACTGTTATTGCAACGTGCCACCCCAAACCAAACGTGGGTTTGAGCGACATCTTGCCTTTGTAATATCTGCTACGGAACTTTTTTTAGAAAAAGGATATGACGCTGTTTCCCTCGATGATATTGTGAATCATGCGGGCGGATCAAAAGCTTCCTTATACAAATATTTTGGGAATAAAGACGGTTTATTTAAAGCGATCTGCGAACATCGGCGCGATATTTTTTTCAAAGAACTATTTTTAAAAATTGCCCCGCAAACCAGCAACCTCAAAAGCTTACTGGTCAGCATTTTAAATAATTTTTATCAACATATTTTAAAACCTGAAAATCGTAAATTTGTTCGATTACTATTCGAACAAACCAAGCAAAACCCTGAGCTTGCAATCTATTTATATGAAGAATGCCCGGAGAAAATGCTGCACAGTGTAAGTCAGCGACTCATTCAAGCACATGAACAAGGTCAAATCGTCTGCTCTAACCCATTACACTCGGCCAAAATGTATCTCGGAATTTTATGGCATTTTGAATGGCAAGTCTTAATGGGCGTTGAACCTCAAGAAAGCCTTGAAGAAATCAATCATTATATTGAATATAGTGTCGAACACTTTTTAAAAGCCCTTCAATATCGATAAGTCTTTGGCAAAATAGACAGCTTATAGTATAGTAATCGATTACTTTTTCTTTAACGAACAACTACTAATTGTTGATGCCATCGCGATTCAACAATTATGTGGAGTAACCATGGCTCTACGGCATTTCCTAACTTTACGTGATCTTTCTACAGCAGAACTTAATCGCATTATTGCACGCGCACAAGAGCTTAAGCGTCTGCAACATGAAAATACTGTTTACCAACCGTTTGTTGGTAAAGTTCTTGGCATGATCTTTGAAAAATCTAGCACACGTACCCGCGTTTCTTTTGAAGCAGGTATGAGCCAGTTTGGTGGTAGTGCTATCTTTTTATCACCACGTGACACACAGTTAGGTCGCGGTGAACCGATTGAAGATTCGGCACGCGTCATTTCAAGCATGCTTGATATTGTAATGATTCGTACCTTTGGACATCACATCGTAGAACGTTTTGCTTCTTATTCAAAAGTCCCTGTGATTAACGCATTGACCGATGATCACCACCCTTGCCAACTTCTTGCTGACATTCAAACTTATGTTGAGCATCGCGGTAGCATTGAAGGTAAAACTGTGGCATGGATTGGCGACGGCAACAATATGTGCAATTCATATATTGAAGCTGCACATATGTGGGGCTTTAAATTAAAAATCGCCTCACCAAAAGGCTACGAGCCAAAACCTGAGTTCTTGTCTGAGTTTGCACACTGTGCAGAATTGGTTGGCTCAGCAGAAGACGCAGCCGTAAATGCTGACCTTATCGTCACTGACGTTTGGGCATCTATGGGGCAGGAAGAAGAACAGAAGATTCGTGAAAAAGCATTTGCAGATTATCAAGTAAATGAACACTTGATGAGCCTTGCTCACCCTGACTGCCTGTTTATGCACTGTTTACCTGCTCACCGTGGTGAAGAAATTTCTGAAACCATGCTTGACCACAAAAATGCCGTGGTGTGGGATGAAGCAGAAAATCGCTTGCATGCACAAAAAGCGCTCATGGAATTTTTATTGCTAGAAAATTTGAAAAAAGACTGATAAAAAAAGTCTAACTTCAAGTTACAGTCATCAGTTAAGGAGATTATTCATAATCTCCTTAATTTTTTAAATAAACCAAACTTAAAATTATCAATAAAAATATCTTGTTATTATTAAATCATTTCAACTCAGCAGAGATGAAACTTCGCACTGAAAGTATCTTGTATTCCTCACCGCAAAATTCGGCAAATTTCTTGATTTGCATCTTCAGTTACAGAAATAGTTTTAAAAAAATTATTTTGCTTCGAATAATTGCAGATGAGATGCTCACGAAACCAGATAAGCTCATCAATCAATTCACTCTGTTCGGCATTATTAATCGCTTCAAGGCTTATTAATGTTTATGTGAGCAAAATAAATAATTCAAGCAAGCAAGCATGATAATGTTGACATGAAATCGTATAGAAACTTTGAGCTTTTGTTGTGTTTTGCTAAAAATCCTTGTTTAGCACTTTCAAGTCGATATCCTATACGGGTCTTTTGTGAAATGAATAGACGGTATGAAAACAGAAAATTTTGTTCTTATTGGACAAGCTTTATTTGGCGAATCTTGGCAAAGTCAGGTTGCCGATTTTTTAAATATTGATACACAAGAGATTCAAGACTGGATTCGCTCTGGTGATATTCCCCATTGGGTCAATGGAGATTTGATTAAACTGACAGATATGCGACTTGAACAAATGCAACATGTTGCTCATTTATTAAATCATAAATCTATTGCTTAACTGATAAAAAAGAGGCTGTTATAAAAGCCTCTTTTTTATACACATAATTTAAAGAAACTTAAACCATAAATGTATAGCGACTGGCCCAACTAAAACCATTAAAATGCCTGCAATCACCATCGTTAGACTAGCAATTACACCTTCTTCACTATCACGTTGCTGGGCGCGCACTGTACCAAAACCGTGTGCGGCATTACCAAAGGCAGCACCATTGGCAATATTGGAACGCACTTTAGTCATTGCCAAAATAAAGTCACCACACACCATGCCAAACAGTCCCGTAATCAGGGTAAATAAAGAAGCCAATGCCGCTGATCCATGAATATTCTCTGCAAATATCATTGCAAACGGCGTTGAAATCGAACGCGCCATCAAGCTATTGGTCACTTCTGGACTAAATTTAAAAATCTGCGCCAACTGATAAGCACTTACAATACCAACACTCATTCCGACCACAATAGCCAGTGACAAGACACCCAAATGTTGACGGATCATGTGCCGATAACGATAAATAGGCACAGCAAATACCACTGTCGCAGGTCCCAACAAGTTGACAATCCACTGGGTATCTTGCTGATACGTCTGATATGAAACACCAAAAATCATCATGAGGATAATCGTCAACACAGGGACCAAAATCGCAGGTGAAAACCAGAGTTTCGGATATTGCTGATAAACTCGTTTTGTGACCGCATATGCCACTAGTGTCCAAATTAAGCATAGACCTGCCCAAAGATTCATTATTATGACTCCAGTTAATGCATGCGATGTTGTAAACGCTTACGGACGTGCCAGTATTTTTTCAGGCGATATGTATAGTGAATGGTTAAACTGGTGCTCAACATCACCAGCATCGTTCCGATTCCAATACTCACCACAATTTGCCAGCCCTCGGTCAGAAATAACTGCTTATATTGCACTACAGCAACCACAATGGGCACAAAAAACAAAACTAACTCAGCCAGTACTGCATTTGCCCCAAGTGCCACCTGCTCTAGCTTAATCCAACCTGCAAACAGGCAGATGAGCAATAAAAACATGCCCAAAATACCTGAAGAAATCGGCAAGCTAAATTTTTGATGGATCAGGTTTCCACACCACCAGAAAATGGCTAACAAGCCAAGCTGTGGCAGCAATTTCAACAGTTGAAAACCCATATTCAGCTTTGTGTTCATAGCAAATTTCAAACAACACGTTTAATTCAATACAATGATGTTAAGCAAAAATTGATATACCAAACATGAATTATTTAATTTAAAATTATTCTATTTTGGAATAATAAAAACTCAATTATGCTCTCATTTAAACTTTTACGCTGTTTTGTGACTTTGGTGAAAACCAAAAGCTTCACGCATACTGCCGATGAACTACATCTCACTCAGCCAACCATCAGTAAAATGCTCCAGCAGCTTGAGGAGCAACTCGGCGTACAGCTTTTAGTGAAAGCCGAATCTGGGCGAAAACGACAAATTGAACTGACTGAAATTGGCGAGCGGATTTACCAGCACGCTTTAGATCTATTACAAACTCAACAAAATATCTTTCAAGAAATTGAAAACTATCAAGCCTTAAAAACAGGAACGCTGAGACTTGGAGTTCCGCCACTCGGCGCGCAATTGCTCACCCCTGCTCTATTTGACTATCATCAGCAATGGTCAAAGATTGAATTGTCTTTTTTAGAAGTAGGCTCGCGTGGCATTGAGCAAGCGTTGTTGAACAATGAACTGGATGTCGGGGTATTATTGCAGCCTTTTGATACCAACATTTTTAATGCCATAGAGTTGTGTGATTATCCTTTAATGGTGTTATTGCGCCGTGATTCGTTATGGGCAACCCGTACATCCATTCGCTTAGAAGAATTGCAACAGCAGTCATTTTTGATGTTTCCTGAGAATTTCTCGCTCAACAGCATCATTATGAATGCCTGTCAACATTACGGCTTTGAACCTAATATTGTCTGCAAAACCAGCCAGTGGAATTTGTTGGCTGATATGGTTTTGCAGCGCATGGGAATCGCATTGCTGCCTCAATATTATACCAATATGCTTGATCAACACCTGTTTGCAGCGGTTCCATTACAGCAGCCTTATATTCGTTGGCACTTGTTTATGGCATGGAGAAAAAATTATGCCATTTCACCTGCAGTTCAGGCATGGATTAAAATCATGCAACAACACTTTCCACATAAAAAACCAGATTAAGCAAAGTATGCTGCACGGTTGGTTGCGCAATGGCTGCAACAACAGTCACAGCGCCATTTAAGTTAGACATTTCAAAGATAATGAAGATTGCAGGCATGGCACCTGCAATCTTTTTTATGTGTTAGATTTGACTCGAAGCTGAGCAGCGTATGCTACAGCATCATCTTCTGGGGCTTGCGATTTGTTATATGGTTTTGCTACAAACATATAGATTAGACCACTGCCGATCACAAAACCAAGACCAATCAAGACAATCCAGCGATCAACAAACGAGTTCCCTGCTGCAGGTTGTGCTAATAAATAGATCGCGAAAATACCGTATGCCAGTGCCAAGATGTTGATGATCATTCCCCAGCCGCCAACAGTCCATTCACCTGCGGGTTTCCAGCCTTTAAAACGCTGACGCAGTGCCGCCAGTACCACCATCTGAAATGCACAATAAATCCCGATCACGGCAAATGCAGTAATACGTGCCAAGCTGTCAGGCTGGAAGTAGACTAAGAAACACAACAAAATAGGTAAGATACAGCTCACAATCATGGCATGGTCAGGTACACCTTGTTTTGACAATTTTGCCATCCATTGGCTATTTGGCAACATATCATCGCGCGCAAATGAGAATACCAAACGGCTTAAAGCAGCTTGCAATGACAAGATACATGACAACATCGCCACAATCGCAATCACAATAAAAATGTTCGCGCCCGTTGTCCCCAATGCTTCATTTAAAATCGCAGGAATTGGATCAGTCACTTTACCCGATACGATTTTCAGCAAGTTCGGTGATGCCATCAAATAACCCAATACCGATAAAATCGCAGACACCGCACCAAACACAATACTTAAAATCATCGCCACAGGAATTTGGCGGCTTGGGTTTTGTACTTCTTCTGCTACGTTTCCACAGGCCTCAAAACCGAAGAACATAAACAAACCCAACAGAGATGCTGACATAAAGGCACTAAAGTAGGAGCCATTACTCGCCAACACCCCCATCGAATCAAACACCACT
The DNA here is from genome assembly GCF_054454555.1 of Acinetobacter sp. ANC 4636. Lineage (NCBI taxonomy): Bacteria > Pseudomonadati > Pseudomonadota > Gammaproteobacteria > Moraxellales > Moraxellaceae > Acinetobacter > Acinetobacter sp. ANC 4636. Next base: position 45,158 of record NZ_JBTKVD010000012.1, read on the forward strand.
GAAAATGGCTGCGCACGGTGGAAAATCAGTAAATATAACCCCAAGCCAATCACGCTCAGGATTTCACACCAAAATCCAATACGCGCAACGCGTGCCAGATTTTTCGTGCCCGACATGTTAACCATCATAATCGTCAACAGCAAAATCACTGAGGTAATGAGGTTATTCATGGCAGTCGATGGTAAATGCAGTAATGTCAACACAAAACCACTACTGTATTCCACAATCGAAGTAACCGTTACGACCAATGCCCAGAGATAAATCCATGCGGCCATCCATGCATATTTGCGTCCCCACAAACGGCGCGCCCACGGATATAATCCCCCTGTGATGGGATACTGTGACGCGGTTTCCCCAAATACTACCGCCACCAACAACTGTCCAATCGCAACAATTAAAATCCACCAAATCGATGGTGGCCCCGCCAAAGTAATCGCCAGTGCGAACAGTGAATACACCGCAGTTAATGGTGATAAATAGGTAAAGCCCAACGAGAAATTTGAAATCAGACCAATCGAGCGTTCAAATTGGGTGGCTTCCTGATCTACCGCATGTGCGATGTGTTTGACTTCATCGACCACCAGCCCCACATCTTCTTTAATCGAATGTTTTGTCATGTTATTTCCTGATATTGCCCCTGTCTTTTGCCACAAATGACTCATGAACAGGTGTGCTCGGAATTGCCAAAATGGGAATTGAGTATGCCCCAGCCCAATTCCCATCTGACGATCTTACCAACCCAGTTGTTTGTTGAAGCCTAAAGCATCGTAGTAGTCACCCTGATAAGTAATCTTACCATTGTGAATACGCACAAAACTCACCCCTTCAAATGACAGCGGTTTACCTGTAGCAGGTGTTTCTGCACTCCATGCGCCTGTATTGGTTCCACTAAAACGCCACTGGAAAGCAATGCCATCTTTACTGACCAATGGCTTACTGATCATTTCCCATTTCAAATTCGGTACAGCCCCAACAAAAACTTTAATCACATGATCCCGTGCAGCAACACGTCCTTTTTGCGGCGTACCCACTGTAACATCATAGTAAACTGCATCTTGTGCCAAATATTTCGATGCTTTTTCAGCATCATGCGCATTCCATGCTGCCATATAAGCCGCAATGACTTTTTGTGGGTCTTCCTGTGCAGCATGTGCCGCACCAACCAATGCAATTAAAGTGATAAAACTAAAAGCACGTACTGTCTGTTGCATGCTGTTCTCCCTGATCGGAATTTATTATTGTTTAAATTAATCTTCGTAAGCGCTCATGACATGCTTGATACGGGTATATTCTTCAAAACCGTAGCCCGATAAATCTTTGCCATAACCTGATTTTTTGAAGCCGCCATGTGGCATTTCTGCGGTGAGTGGAATGTGGGTATTAATCCACACCGTACCAAAATCCAAATCGCGTGACAGACGCATGGCGCGGGAGTGATCTTTGGTCCATACACTCGATGCCAAGCCATATTCAACATCATTGGCTTTGTCCAAAGCATCAGCTTCATCGCTAAATTTCTGCACGGTAATAACTGGCCCAAAAACTTCGGTTTGTACCACTTCATCATGCTGTGCCAAACCTGTGATTACGGTCGGTTCAAAATAGAACCCCGCCTGCTCAGCTTTTTTCCCGCCTGTTTCAATTTTGGCATGTGCAGGTAAGCGTTCAATAAAACCCTGAATCCGTTTTAATTGCCCTTCATTGTTAAGCGCGCCATATAAAGCATCCTGATCATCTGGTAGACCAAAATGAGTGTTTTTAGCAGCTTGGACGAGTTTTTCTACAAACTGGTCATGCACCTCATCAGCAACCAGAACACGAGTCGCTGCGGTACAGTCTTGGCCTGCATTGAAATACCCAGCCAGCGCAATATGTTCAGCAGCTTTGTCCAAGTCCGCATCATCAAAAATCAACACAGGCGCTTTACCACCGAGTTCCAAATGTGCTTTGGCAAGATTGGCGGCTGCCGATGCTGCCACCTGCAAGCCTGCACGTACTGAACCTGTAATGGAAACTAATGCAGGAATACGATGCGATACCACCAGTGCACCGACTTCAGCATTCCCCAGTACGACGTTAAACGCGCCTTTTGGAAACAGTGGTGCAGCAAGTTCTGCCAGTAACAAAGTGCTTTCTGGCGTAGTATCACTCGGTTTGAGTACCACCGTATTGCCTGCGGCTAGAGCAGGGGCAATTTTCCAGACAGCCATTAAAAATGGATAATTCCACGGTGCAACCTGTCCAACCACACCCAATGGTTCACGGCGAATGCTTGACGTGGTTCCTTGTAAATATTCCCCTGTCGATTTGCCTTCCAGACAGCGTGCTGCACCTGCAAAGAAACGGATTTGGTCAGCGGCGGTGGCGACTTCTTCTGAAGCAATCAAGTGTTTGAGCTGCCCCGTGTTTCGACTTTGTGCTTCCACAAGACGCTCTGCATTTTGTTCAATCACATCTGCCAACGCCAACAATGCTTTTTGACGGACAGACGGTGTACTTTTCCCCCACACGGCAAACGCAGATTTAGCAGCCTGATAAGCAGCATTGACCTCAGCTTCGGTCGCATTTGGCGACTGAGCATAGACCTCGCCTGTTACTGGGCTAATCAGGTCAAAGTACGCTCCCCCAAGCGATTCAACGTATTCCCCATTAATAAAATGTTTGAGCTTATGTGTATTCATTGTGTTGTTCATTCCCTATGTACAGTTATTAAAAATAATACCTATAATGTTATATGTATTATTTTTAAAATTTCCTGTCAATCATTTTTGTTGAAAATTTTGTTTTTTATTTCGTCAAATTACATCGGAAACCAAATGCGCACAAAACATGCTAAAGCCGCCTCATTCTGAGCAGGTCAAAACGACTACGCAATTCAAGGAAGTGCCAATACTATACTTGCAACAAACTTCGGATAAAGACGCGATATTTACAGAAAATGTTAAAAATGTGTCGTAGGGAAAATGTTTAGATACAGGAGGTATTTTTCGAATTTTATTTTGAGTAAAACTCGAAGATCTGTGATAAAAATATATAAAATCATATTTTTAGTTTTAATAAATTCAAATAAAATAAATTAAATATCAGCGCATGAACCGCAACATGAAATATTCTGTTCTCCTTAGCATACTGATCGGCTGTCTTTTATCGACAACGACACAAATTCATGCGAACCCTGTCTATTCTGTCAATATTTTAAATCGCCCTTGGAACTGCTCATTTTATAATGGCTATCAAGTTCCGATTTATCTCGATCCAAATCTCAATAATGTTGGCGTAGCAGGAAATAGCCCACCGCATATTGTTTTAAACCCAGTCGTCATGAATCAATTTTCACCGACCATGCAAATATTCTGGCTGGCACACGAATGTGTTCATGCAACCTATCAACCTGCTTCTGCAAATGAAAATCAGGAAATGACTGCCGACTGCATTGCAATTAAACAGTTAAGGCAACTGAATTTAAGCCCAAGAGAAGTCAATGAAATTGCTTGGCAAACGTTGCCTTTGCTTGGCAGTACACATACGGGGCACTTACCTGGCCCACTCAGAGCACAGCATATTATGCAATGCTATATGTCACCTTAGAGAAATAATCCTCAATAAAAAAGTGCTATTTCCCCAACTCAATTGAAGAAATAGCACTCATTTTTCACACGTCAATATATCTAATAAAATTAGATACTAAGCATACTATTTAAAGTTTCAGCCACATTTTTAGATTTGACTTGTGCTTTCAAATCCAACAACTGTTGTTGTACTGTCGAACGCTGCGGCTCTGCCAAAGTGTACCAACGAGACAACACTTGTAGCATACGTGAACCTACAATCGGGTTTTTCTCATCCAGATACCGAGCAAGCTCAATAAAGTGCTGCACCCCGAAACTCAACGTATTCACAGGATTGGCATTCAAACCGCCACTCACCGCACGAATACGGTTTGGTGTTCCCAAATCATAATCAGGGTGTGAGGTTAAATACTGAATGGTTTCCGCATTAGCTTTTGGATGTGCAGCTTGCAACATAAACCATTGATCGAGTGCCAATGCTTCATCATTAAAGCGATTATAGAAATCAGCAAGACACGCTTTGGCTTGTGGCGCATCATTCCAGACCAACACTTTCAACGCACCCAAGCGCTCAGACATGTTTCGGGTCGTTTGATACTGTGACTCGGCCCAAGTAAAGGCATCAGTATCACCCTGACGCGCCATATAACTCAGTGCAATATTTTTCAACGCACGTTCACCCATTGCCTGTGAAAATTCATTTTGCAGCTCTGGATCAAGCGTCTGATAGATCTCTTTCCAGAAATCTCCCATTTCACGGGCAAACGTATCTAATAAAGTATTACGTTTACTTTGAACAACTTCTGGTTGGTAGTTCTGATCAATACGGCTACCCAAATAACCTTCAGCAGGCACATCCAGTAAACGCGAAGCTAGCAACGGATCACGCTGCACTAGCTCAGGTAAGGTATTTTTCAAGGCTTGAATATAAGCATCTGCCGAATGATCTTCGAGTAAAATTCGTTCCAGCAAAGTTTGGGTTGCTTGCCACTGATTGAAACCATTGGTTTCATGCTGAATTAAAAATGCCAGTTCATCGTTCGAATAGTCAAAATCCAGATTCACAGGTGCAGAGAAATTACGCAGCAATGACACGACAGGTTGCTCATTGACTCCGGTAAATTCAATCGTTGCCCGATCCTGATCAAACAAATACACGCCATCTTTGACGTTATTTACAAACAGGTCGGCTGAACGCAAGGTATATTGTTCACCTGTATTGGCATTAAACAGCGCCAATGCCACAGGAATCGGCACAGCTTTTAGATTTGGGTATTTTGGATGTGCTTTTAGGCTTTGTTTCAGGCTCAAACGATAAGTCTGAGTCGCTGCATCATATTCACCTTTGGCTTCCAGTTTTGGCGTTCCAGGTTGATTGTACCAGTTTAAAAATGCCGATAAATCCACACCTGAACCTGCTGAAAGTGCAGCCACCCAATCTTCAACCGTAACAGCTTGACCATCGTGACGGCGGAAGTATTCGTCTGTGCCCTGACGGTATTTTTCCTGACCAAGCAAGGTCGACATCATGCGGTTAATTTCCGCACCTTTTTCATAGACTGTTGCGGTATAAAAATTATTAATTTCAACAAAGTGATCTGGGCGCGGCGGATGTGACAGTGGGCCAGCATCTTCAGGGAACTGATGTGATTTCAGTACTGCAACATCATCAATACGCTGCACCGCCGCAGACTGTAAATCTTCCGAGAAAGACTGATCACGGAACACCGTTAAGCCTTCTTTTAAGCACAACTGGAACCAGTCACGACAGGTAATACGGTTGCCTGTCCAGTTATGGAAATATTCGTGTGCAATAACTGATTGCACACGCATAATTGCAGCATCAGTGGTGTATTCTTCATCGGCAAGTACGCACGAAGTATTAAAGATATTTAAACCTTTATTTTCCATTGCGCCCATGTTGAACTGGCTCACCGCTACAATCATATAATTATCAAGATCGTAAGCGCGGCCATAATGCTCTTCATCCCAACGCATGGAGTGTTTCAACGCTTCCATCGCGATGTGGCATTTTGGAATGTCTTTTTCAATCGCATAAATTTCTAAAGCGACATCACGCCCTTCTGAAGTGACATAGCGATCTTTCAATACAGCCAAATTACCAATCACACAGGCAAACAGATAACTTGGTTTTTTGGTTGGATCTTGCCACAGCGCATAATGACGACCTTCACCTGCTTCACCAGTTTCCAGCAAGTTACCATTCGCCAGTAATACAGGATATTTTTTATCAGCTTCTACACGCGTGGTAAAGACAGACAAAACATCTGGACGGTCTGGATAAAAGGTAATTTTACGAAAACCCTCAGGCTCATTTTGGGTAACAAACAAATCACCTGCCTGATACAAGCCTTCTAGCATGGTATTGCTTTCAGGATGAATAATCACTTGGGTCTGGATCACTGCCTGATCTGGAATATTGGCAAGTACAAGCTGCTCTGCATCAAGCTGATACTCGGTTTCAGATAACAAATCACCATTTAGACGAATTGATTTGAGTTCCAGATCTCGCCCTAGCAGCACCAGATCTCCTGCTGTTTGACGCTTTATATTTAACGTTGCATCCACAATCGTGTGGTCGTCATAGACTCGAATGTCTAAATCAATCGAATCGACAAGAAAGCTTGGTTTTTGATAATCTTTTAAATAAACCGTTTGATCGGCTTCAACCACTGGATTTGCTGCAATATTCATATATCGTCCTAATTTTTTTCTGAACTCAACACCACATGACTTGATCATACTTGGTGTTATTTCAGTTGTCTTTAACTGTCGCAGATTAATATTGGGCAATTTGCAGCATTTTCAATTGAATTCGATTTTAGTGATGAAATCACACACAGTTTTACTTTTCAAAAATCTTAATATTTATATGATTCGCGATGATTGAACTCAAGATAAATCGTCCAGTATTGTTGATCAGTAAATCTTGGAATAACGACATGGATGAAAAGAGAAAGAAAAAATTTAATGAGGACTGATATTACTTTGCGTTCACAGCGCTTTAGGAATCACCTCTTTATAGATTTAATTACAGAAAGCTCATAAAACTTGTTATTTTTCCTCGTTGTGAAGTGAACAATCGCGAATAAGGAGAGTCTGATGACAAATGGCTGGGTAATGTTGCTCCATATTCTTGTTTGCAATCTAGACATGCCCCGATTTGATTAAATAAAAACATGTCTAGATTGCACGATTAACAAACTCAGATTTGAGCTGCTGTTACCGCAATTTCAATTAACCATTTCGGGTTAACTAAATCTGCTTGAATGGTAGCACGCGCAGGAGTTGCATTGCCTTTTAACCAATCCACCCAGATTGCGTTAAATTTTGGGAAATCTTCTAGATTTTTGATGAAAACTTGCGCTGAAATTAATTTAGTTTTATCGGTGTTTGCCAAAGCTAACAACTCATCAATCGTTGCCAAGATTTCTTTGGTTTGACCTTCAATATCCAAATCGGTGTTTTTAGGTACTTGACCGGATAAATAAACAACGCTATTGAATACAGTCACTGCACTCATGACTTCAGTTGTTTTAAAATGCTCAATGCTAGAATTTGACATGTGTGATTTCTCTACGGTTGATTTAAAAAAGTAACTCTTGATGTGACGGCACACATCAGTTCATAGCCGACAGTTCCAGATGCGCTCGCGACTTCATCAATCGGTAAAATTGTGCCAGAAGAAGATTTACCCCAAAGTACAACTTCACTACCAACTTGTGCATCGCTAATATGGGTGACATCGACAGCAAGCATATCCATACTTACTCGTCCAATAAGTTGAGTGCGGACCCCATTCACCAAAACTGGCGTACCTGTTGGTGATACACGTTGATATCCATCTGCATAACCACAAGCCACAATTCCGATTTTCATGGGCCCTTCTGTAGTGAAAGTCGATCCATAGCCAATCGTTTCATGATCTTGTAAATCCTGAATTGCGATTAATTCGCTTTTCAGTGTCATAGTTGGTTTCAGATTCCAGTCATGGATAGTATGTGTTGGATAATCTGGTGAACTGCCGTAAAGCACAATGCCGCTACGAACATAATCCGAATGAAGCTTGTATCGAAGAATGGCCGCACTATTACTGACTGAACGTTTACCTGGCAAATCTTTAACGGTTTCTTCAAAGGTTTCTAATTGATAATGAATGCCTGGTTTTCCTAAACGCTCACCATCCGCATCAGAAAAATGCATCATATGTGTGATGCTTTTGATTGCAGGATTTAAATGTAATTGATTCCAAGTACTTACATATTCGCTCGGTTTAAACCCTAAACGGTTCATACCGCTATTCATTTTTAAAAATACATCAAATTGAGCAGGATATTGATGTTGCTGAACCCATTTCACCTGTGTTTCATTATGAATCGCAAAACTCAAGTTATATTGAGCGCAATCAAAAAGGTCTTGAGGTGAGAATATCCCTTCGAGCAATATAATCGGCCCTTCCCATCCTAAAGCACGTAACTTTTTCGCTTCAGCAATATCGAGTAGCGCGAAGCCATCCGCTGTTTTAAATGCACTGTAAACATTTTCAATGCGATGACCATATGCATTTGCTTTGACTACGGCAAAGACTTGACTATTTTCAACGGTACTACGAACCATAGCCAAGTTATGTGCTAATGCTTCATGATGAATAATTGCCGTAATTGGACGTGACATCGTTTATTCCCAACCTATATTTGAAATCTTGATGAATGACGATTTGGCCTTTTCACCAATTTCTAGATGCTGCTCTCTAAATTGATAACTAAAAGAAGAAGGTATTGACGTATTGAGATCATCATTTGCATCGCGTCCACGACCAAAAAATGCATAGAAAATAAAAGTATATTTTCAATTGATTGATCTTCAAGGTGATGTAAATCGTTGGCTGTATGAAATGATAAATTCTGGGGCTTAAGCCAAAATCTATTTTGATTCATCCAATGAATCTACCCGCAATAATCCGTCTAAATCTAGTTAATTTAACTAGTATATTTTTAAATAAACAGGTGATTTCACTATTTTTATGGCAAATTTATAGACAATTTATTTATTTTTCTCGTCTTCATTAGAAAAAGCCAATAATTTTTTTATAGCACCACTTAATCATGCTGGGAATTTAGCTAGAAAAGCTGTTGAGAACAGTTTTGCGATTATGAATATTAAACCATCCTAGAGTGTATCCTGATTTGGCTTTGCACCAAATCAAAGCAATCCCAATCATAGGCTAAAAGTTTTGTGCAAGTTTAGCCAATCAAATGACGATCACACCAAACTATTTTCATCTTGCACAGGCATCTCCAGTTAAATGCTCCAAGCAATATACTCATTTACCGAACATCCTGATATTTCTTCTGTTCTTTGGACAACGAACATCATAAAACGGCATAGTAAATTGAACTGATTATCAAATATCTTTGGCGACTAGCGTGCAGGCCATTGAAGATTAATCCACTATTCTTCTTATTTTCATTCAATTAAAATCTAAGCAAAGCTTAATATTGCCGTCATTCAATTGGCGGCCAAGTTAAATAAAAAGCACAGTGCTTTTTTCTGAGGTCATGATGTCACTAGAAATGCTTAATTTCCAATTATTTGGACTTATCAATGCATCAGCAAATCCAAATCCTTTGTTGGTCAAATTTGCAATTTTTATCTCGCATGATCTTGTCACCATATTTGTTATTGGATTATTGGCTCTCACCTTTTTTCGCCCTAAGCGTTTTAAAATTCCAGCCATCAAGGCAGCAGTTTTTACAGCGATTACCTCTATCATCGCAGCCCTGATTGACAAATTTTATTATCACCCTCGCCCTTTTGCACTTAATTTGGGACATAAGCTGATTCACCATGCGGCAACCAATTCTTTTCCAAGCCACCATATGCTTGCTATGAGCAGCATGGCGTTGGCATTTTTATTATTTAGCCGCGAAAAATTAGTCGGCAGTATTTGCCTCGCACTGGCTTGGCTTGTGGGCTGGTCACGGGTGTATCTTGGCGTACATTTTCCTGTTGATATTGTCGGCGCGTTTTTACTAGCTTTATTTATCAACATCTTAGGTAACTTGGTGTTATACAAATACTTGGAATTTCGTAAATCCCAACAAAAACCATCTGCTCATATCTAACAAGACTACCTCAAAAATTAGTGTAGTATTTAAGGAGATCATTACTCATCTCCTTAAATCCACCAGATAACAACAATAATTAATTTTAAATACAAATCAAAAACTTATTTCTTTTTCTAAAAATAGAAAGAGAAGCATTTTGCTGTACAGATATTTCTCACAGCAAAACTCAACACATTGCTGTATTTCAATCGTCAAATTTAGATGAGCCTACCCACAAAATGGATTCTTTGAAATTTTTTCAATTGCTCATCTTTAAGGCAAATAATTAAGCATAAATTTTATGCTTTATCTGGTCACAAAACACTTTTTATGTCGCTGTATGGTCAACATAAAAAGTAAAGCGTGAACTATAATCAATCGGGTTTATCGTTGTTTCTTTTAAATTTTAAGTCTCTAAGAATTGATCTCATCCATAAAAAACTGTTATTCATTGATCGAGCATCCACCTTGTAAAGGTGCAAATCCGTAACAAAGCTTCTCATAAATGTCCACACTCAACCTGAGTGATTTAGTCCGAATTATGCTATGCTCTTGCTGCTTCACCTAACCCTTGGCTTTATAAATCTTTGTAGTGTAAAGAGAATATGGCGAAAGTCCCTTTCAGCGTTGGTACACATCTGATTGTGAAACACTTTGGTTACACCCATCACGGTATTTATGCAGGACGTGGGCGTGTCATTCATTATTCTGGTTTTGCCCATCTGTTTAAGAAAAAACCTATTGAAATGACCAGCCTCGCCCAGTTTTCGCATGGTAAAAAGATTCTGGTCCGCAATTATCAACAGCCAAAATATAAAGGACGAGCAGTGGTTCGGCGTATGCGCTCACGTATGCACGAAAACGACTATCACCTCATTATCAATAATTGCGAACACTTATGCAGTTGGGCAATTACAGGTCTGGAAAGTAGTCCACAAGTCATTAAAATGATGAATAGACTCACCACAATTGGCTATGTGAGTTCTATTATGAGTTATATGAATAGCCTGTTCTTAACCATCGCAACCACCAGTTTTGCACTGGTGTTATACATCAAAAAGAAATTGCGTGACAAAGCCAAAACTCAGCTCTCAACCCATCTGACTTACAAGCAAGAGCCTAAAAAATAACGACTAAATACCATGCCAGTCGACGCGTGCATTACGCTCGGTTGCATAGATCTGCATCACATATTGCCCAATCGGCAAGTTTTGTAATTGCAATGAAAATGCATAAGCCTCGTCAGAAATCCTATCAAAACTGTCGAGCTCCCATGGTGTTCCTGCAATATTTAACAAGGGAGCCAGCATTGAACATACCGCGATATCAGCCAGTGTTAGGCGCTCGGCGAGCAAATAGCGCGGCTGTGTTGTAAATTTTTCAGCGAAGGTCAAAATATATTGTTTAGATTCTGCCAGTCTTTCCGCATCTAGTTGAAAACCATGACTAATTAAAGTTTTCACCAAAGGTTTGGAGTATTTTTTTAATTTACGTAAATAACCACTTTCACCCAACAAAGTATCTAATGAAGTATTATTGCGGACAATCATTTGTGACCACACCCAGTGACGCACGTGTACACCGAGTAAATTGGCTTCATGATTAAGATGTAAAACTTCTTCCCGCAACCCAAAACGGTTTGGCAGCAGATTATGCTCTGGGTAGGTTTCATCCAGATAACGGGCAATCTCGGTCGAATCCGCAATCCAGTGAGTGTCATCCTTTAAAATAGGCAAATTATTTTGTCCGGTTTTCAAGCGTGCAAATGCCCGATGAAAGCCTGGAACCAGATTATGAGCGACAAAATCCAGCTCTTTATGATCGAGTAACCAACGCGCTTTTTCACAAAAATGTGACAATGGAAATTGGTATAAAGTGCGCATAGATCTCTCCTAATTGATCACTATTTTAATTATAGATTCGGGCATACCTTATTACTTTAGTGAGGAAATTGAGCAAACTCAATGCCCATTTATACCGAGTTAAACATGCAAATGTTCAAAAATAAAAACTTTCATGCACTTTTTATATGGTAGATAACCCATCATCACTCGATCATCACCTGACTTTAACGCTGCTTTGTTGTAAAATCACTAGCAATTTTACATAACAACTTTTGTGAGTCTTGCATGGGTTTTAATTGTGGTATTGTTGGTTTACCAAACGTCGGGAAATCAACGCTTTTTAATGCATTAACCAAAGCTGCGATTGCTGCGGAAAACTTTCCATTTTGTACCATTGAACCCAACACAGGGATTGTGCCTGTTCCAGATGCACGTCTAGACAAATTGGCAACGATCGTTAATCCTCAGCGTATTCTACCGACGACAATGGAATTCGTAGATATTGCAGGGCTTGTCGCTGGTGCGTCTAAAGGTGAAGGTTTAGGTAACCAGTTCTTGGCAAATATTCGAGAAACCGATGCGATTGCCCACGTAGTGCGTTGTTTTGAAGATGAAAACGTCATTCACGTCAACGGTAAAATCGATCCGCTAGATGATATTGCCACAATTAACACCGAACTTGCACTTGCGGACATGGACACTGTAAGCAAGTCTTTAACCCGTTTAGTCAAAATCGCCAAAAGCGGTGATAAAGAAGCAATTGCAACCAAAGCTATTCTAGAAAAAATCCTGCCTTTACTTGATGAAGGTAAACCTGCTCGCGCTGCGGATTTGTCTGATGATGATCGTAAACTGCTACGCGGTTATGGTTTATTAACGCTCAAACCAACCATGTATATTGCCAATGTCGCAGAAGATGGTTTTGAGAACAACCCGCATCTTGATGCTGTGCGTAAACTGGCAGAAGAAGAAAATGCGATTGTTGTGCCATTATGCAACCAGATCGAAGCTGAAATTTCTTTACTTGAAGATGATGAACGTGCTGAATTTCTCGAAGCTATGGGCATGCAGGAACCAGGCTTAAATATCGTCATTCGTGCAGGCTATAGCTTACTTGGCTTACAAACCTACTTTACCGCGGGTGTACAGGAAGTTCGTGCTTGGACAGTTAAAGTGGGTGCAACTGCTCCACAAGCGGCAGGCGTGATTCACACTGACTTTGAGAAAGGCTTTATTCGTGCCGAAGTTGTGGCTTATAACGACTTTGTACAGTACAACGGCGAAGCAGGCGCAAAAGAAGCTGGGAAATGGCGTCTTGAAGGAAAAACTTACATCGTACAAGATGGCGATGTCATGCATTTCCGTTTTAACGTCTAAATAAATTAGATCAAGGTCAGGAAAACACTTTCCTGACCTGTTTTATAGAGCTAAATTCTAAAGTTCATCATTAAAGACGTATTTTCGTAAAATCCCATTTTATAATTTATAAAATTTTGACGTCATATCCAATTCAACAATCAGAGCCATACCTGACAATCAGTTTTTAAACGATTAAAGCTCTTTCATCATATTTTATATCTCATTTTTATTTCCACCATAAAGAAAAAACAAAAAGATTGAGAAAATATATCTATTATGCTTATTTATAACGTATTCTCTCAAATAAGATAAAATTTACATTTTTGTATAATATTTACTTTTTACGTGATTTTGTTCACAATACAATCATAAGTAATACAAAAAAGGCTGGCTATACATGAGCAAAAAATACGCAAAATATTTACCCGCTTCGGATAATATTCAGACCAGCAACTTTCCATTTTACTGGATTACCCAAATTCATCAAAAGTATGTCGAGAATGTCGATCATGTCCTCAAAAAATATGGAATGGATAACTCTCGTCGTCGTGTATTAGCTGCATTATTAACCAGACCCAATGCCAGTGTTTCTGAGTTATCAGAAGTTCTCATATCCAAAATGTCAACGACAACAAAACTCGTTTATCGTCTTAAAGATGAAGGTTATGTTGATACCCATTCATGCCCTGAAGATGCCCGTATTACTCGTGTCGTGCTTACTGAAAAGGGGCAAGATATGCTTGAAAAAATTAATGACTTAACAGGTATTGTTCTCGAAGAGGCATTCACAGGACTAACACCATTGCAAATTGAAAAATTGCTTGCTCAATTACAGCATATTTTCAAAAATCTTTCGCATTAACTTTATTTTGATTACAAGATCCAGCGAATAGCAGTGGGTTAAATTATCATATTCTGTATTTGACTTTAAATAATTCACGTTTTTCAAGGCGTGTTTTATTTTCGGTAATATGCTGAAGGATCATATCTCGAACCCGCTCATGCGTAAAACCAAGTGCATAACCTTTTACAATAACTTGACTTGGCAAACTAAAGAAGAAATATTTTAAATCTTCTTCTTGCATATCAGGAAAAATCTGTTGATGCTCCAATAAATGCTTCAATGCCTGTTTTTCTTGTTGTACCCGCACCGATGAATCATTCCAGTAATGTTTACGCATTGCCATCAGATTATTATGCTTATAGCTCACGTTTTTCTCCTCTGCCCTATTGATTGTATTCTAGTTATATTATGAACATACTTTTAGTAACAGTACAAAACTCTGCAAAATCCCACAAGAATCTCGACATTCAACGGTTTTAATACGCACGAAAAGCTTTTTTTTCGCTACAATAAAAGGCTTATGCTCAAATTTCCGTTCTCTTAAGGATTGTGTTCGATGTCAGATCAGAAAGATAAGTTAAAGAATTTAAAAACATCTTCTATAGATCGACGTTTATCCATTGTAAAAGCATCTTTATTGGCAGGTACACGCTGGGCAACATCGAATGCGACCACTATATTTTCAAGTGACGAAGAAAAAGAGCGTAAGCGCAAAAAAACACTCAAAGAGCAAGCGGACTATTTAGTTTCTGAAATTGGCAAACTCAAAGGTTCAATTGTTAAAATTGGGCAAATGATGGCACTCTACGGTGAACACTTTCTCCCTGAAGAAATCACCCAAGCCTTAAGCACGTTAAATAATCAAACAATGGCACTGGAATGGAGCGCAATTCAACCTCATTTAAAAAATGAGCTGGGTGAAAAATATTATGAGCTAGAAATCAATCCTGAACCGATTGGTACAGCATCTTTGGCACAGGTTCATCGCGCCAAAAGAAAATCTGACGGTTTAGATATTGCACTCAAAATACAATATCCAGGTGTTGCCAATGCTATTGATTCAGATATGAATCTATTTAGAAGCATGATTCGACTCACCAATATGGTGCCTCAAACCCGTGAATTTGATCAATGGTTTGAAGAAGTGCGTGAAATGATGCATCGAGAGGTGAGTTATGATGTTGAAGCAGCAACGACACAGCGTTTTGCTCAATATCTAGAATATGACCACCGTTATATCGTACCTCAAATCATTGATCGTTATTGTACCCAGCAGATTCTTTGCATGAGCTTTGAAGAAGGCATTCCCGTCAATAGCCCTGTCATGCTCGCATTACCACAAGAACGCCGCAATCAGCTTGGCGAAGCCTCTCTTGAAATTGCGATTCGCGAGTTGTTTGAATGGGGTGAAATGCAAACCGACCCTAATTTTGGTAATTACCTTGTTCGTTTAGGCGATGGACAAGATATTCCTGACAAAATTGTACTTTTAGATTTTGGTGCCATTCGCCAGTTTGACCAGAACCTACTCGATGTGGCACATAACCTGATTAGTGCAGGTTATCAGCATAACCTCGAACAAATGGTACAGGCCATGACGGGTTATGATTTCTTTAATAATATCCCTGCCAGTATTAAGCCAGATATGGCAAAAGTATTTTTGCTGGCGACTGAACCATTTAGCAGTTTACAAAACAACCCTGACCTTCCAAAAGGTGTAATGGACGAACACAACCGTTATAACTGGAAAGCCAGCCAACTACATAGCCGCGTCATGCAACGCGCCAGTAAATCAATGGCTTCACGTTATTTTAGTGTTCCACCTAAAGAGTTTATGTTTATTAGCCGTAAGTTCATTGGTGCATATACGTTTATGACTGTTTTAGATGCGCAGACCAATATTCGGAAAATGGTTATCCCCTTTCTACGATCATAAAAAAGAAAAAACCTCAGCTTGTCTGAGGTTTTTTTATCATTAGAAATTTTTTAACCTGAGTTCGGTGACAGTTTTGAGTCGACATATTCAAATATCGGTCAAAATACAGACCTTGCACATGTAGTCCCAACCTCGAACATGCAGCTGTAGTTTCTACATACCTTGTTATACCTACACATTTCATCTCAAACTCAGGTTGATCTTAGTAGTGAACCACACTACGAATTGATTTGCCTTCATGCATCAAATCAAAAGCTTCATTAATTTTTTCAAGTGGCATGGTATGTGTCACAAAAGGTTCAAGCTGAATTTCACCTTTCATTGCATCTTCAACCATACCCGGTAATTGTGAGCGTCCTTTTACGCCTCCAAATGCCGTACCCATCCATTTACGACCTGTGACCAACTGAAATGGGCGAGTTGAAATTTCCTGTCCTGCACCTGCCACACCAATAATAATAGATTGCCCCCAACCGCGATGTGCACATTCTAAAGCCGAACGCATCACATTCACGTTGCCAATACATTCAAAAGAGTGGTCAACTCCCCAACCTGTCATTTCGACAATCACCTGCTGAATAGGTTGATCATAATCTTTTGGATTAACAAAATCGGTTGCTCCAAATTCTTCGGCAAGCTTGAACTTTTCCGGGTTGGTATCGACGACAATAATACGTCCTGCTTTAGCTTGACGCGCGCCTTGAACTACAGCCAGACCAATTCCCCCTAGTCCAAAAACTGCAACACTGTCACCTTCTTGCACTTTGGCTGTATTGTGTACCGCACCAATCCCCGTTGTCACACCACAGCCTAGTAAGCATACTTGCTCCGGGTTGGCTTCAGGATTAATTTTTGCCAACGATACCTCAGCCACAACGGTATATTCACTAAATGTTGAACAACCCATATAGTGATAAACTGGCTCACCATTATAAGAAAAGCGCGTTGTTCCGTCTGGCATAACCCCTTTGCCTTGTGTTGCACGTACTGCAACACACAAATTGGTTTTGCCTGATTTGCAAAATAAGCATTCACCGCATTCTGCAGTATATAAAGGAATAACATGATCACCTGGTTGAACACTGGTCACACCCTCACCAACCTCAACCACGATACCCGCACCTTCATGCCCTAAAATAGCAGGGAATATTCCTTCAGGGTCATCTCCCGAAAGAGTAAATGCATCGGTATGGCAAACGCCAGTATGGGTAATTTTGATCAGGACTTCTCCTGCTTTTGGAGGTGCAACATCAACTTCTACAATTTTTAAGGGCTGACCTGATCCAAATGCAACTGCTGCACGTGATTTTATTTATCCTATTCCTTAAGTTCAAATCATTGATCATGATGATAATACTTTCATCATTATAGTTTCTTTTAAAGCAAATTTAATGCCTATAAGTAAATTTTAGTACACTAAAACTGCAACATTTTCCGGTATTTTGACCTTAAGTCATTTCATAAATAAATACAAACTTATCATGACCATTCATAAGCATACTTAAGAATTTCTTATGGGATTGATGCATTTTTTGCACCATATTAATGCATTTTTTGCATACATAATAATCAGATTCATTATTTAATTTAAAAGAATTTGCCTGAAATTTGACAATTTCCCCCTATTTATTGCCAATTCAGGCTAAATATCTCAAGAAAAACTTAACAATCTACTCTAGATCTCCAAATGCAAATTCAAAAGTTCAATGTAATTTTTCTTAAAAATTTTGTACAAAAAATATTCTGTTCGACTAAAGTATAACTTATTGATTTGGTCGGGTTTCAGAATTAGAAATCGTTTTCTCGACTAACAAAATCCAATCAATATAATTAAATTATTGTTTTTATTTATTTTTTCAAATTTTTATCAAATTTGTTTTATTTATTTAAGTTATTTATTTAATTTCATCATTTCCAAATTTTATGGCTACATTTTAACTTCAAATATTTTTTTAAAGTAAAATTCGTTTTGCAAGTAAACCACAAAATTGGCACCCACTTTTTTGGAATATCTATAGGACTTTATATTAATGGACATTCACGCACATCAACCCAAAGCTCCAGGGGACAAGCCGAAGTTTTACCAAATACTTTATGTTCAAGTAATCTTCGCAATTGCCATAGGTATTTTATTAGGTCATTTCTTCCCAAGCGTTGGTGAAAGTTTCAAACCTTTAGGTGATGCTTTTATTAATATTGTAAAAATGATCATCGCACCCGTTATTTTCTTAACTGTAGTCACGGGTATTGCTAGCATGAACAACATGGGAAGTGTTGGACGTGTAACAGGTAAAGCGATGCTTTATTTTGTCACATTCTCAACTTTAGCGTTATTTGTTGGGATGGTGGTTGCCAATGTGATCCAACCTGGTCACGGCTTAAATATCGACCCTGCAACTTTACACGGCGACAAGGTTTCCGAATATGTCGAGAAAGCGCACGACTCGACTGTCGTTGGCTTCTTGATGAATATCGTTCCAAAAACATTGGTTAGCCCACTTGTTGGTGGCGATATTTTGCAGGTTCTTTTTGTTGCAGTATTGTTTGGTATTGCACTTGCAACAACCAGCGAACACTCTAAACCAATTATTGATTTCTTAAACAACCTGACTACTCCTGTATTTAAACTTGTAGGCATGCTCATGAAACTTGCACCAATTGGTGCGTTTGGTGCAATGGCATTTACAATTGGTAAATATGGTATTGGTTCTATTGGTAACCTGGCATTATTGATTCTCACTTTCTACATTACTGCGGTATTGTTTGTCGTGATTATTTTGGGTGCCGTTGCCAAATACAACGGTTTCTCAATTATTGACTTGGTTCGTTACATTAAAGAAGAACTCTGGTTAGTTCTAGGAACAAGCTCTTCTGAAGCTGCTCTACCATCTCTTATGGAAAAAATGGAAGAAGCAGGTTGTGAAAAATCTGTTGTAGGTCTTGTTATTCCAACAGGTTACTCGTTTAACCTAGATGGTACAAACATCTATATGACGATGGCAGCATTGTTTATTGCTCAAGCATGTAATATTGACTTAACCATTGGCCAGCAGTTAACCCTATTACTCGTTGCCATGATCAGTTCTAAAGGTGCAGCTGGTGTAACTGGTGCAGGCTTCATTACGCTTGCAGCAACTTTATCTGTTGTTCCAGATGTTCCTGTTGCAGGTATGGCGCTTATTCTAGGTATCGACCGCTTCATGTCTGAATGTCGTGCGTTGACTAACCTTATTGGTAATGCGTGTGCAACAATCGTTGTTGCACGTTGGGACAAAGCGTTAGACAAAGAAAAATTAGATGCAACGCTAAAAGCACATAAAGCCCAAAAAGCTTAATATGCAAAATATAAAAAAACCGCATTAAGATGCGGTTTTTTTATGCGAATTAAATTTAGATTTGCCCTTGCAAAATACTTGCAGACATATAATTTTTCCATTGTTCACGCAATGTTGGCAGATAGAATTTTTCACCAATTTCGACCAAATCAGCATCAACCAAAGCATGTAAATCTTGTAAGAACAAATAGTCTAGTTCAACACTCGACAATTTAGCATTCTTCTTGCTGTATTCTTTACGTTTTACCTGTGCTTGTTTCACAAACTGGTCGGCATAAGCACGGTCTTTATATTGTGCGACTGCATTTAGACGCAGTTCAACCAATCCCCAACCACTGAGTAGTAATTTAAAAATCTCGAAATCGCGACAGGTTGATTCCCAACTCATCTTTTCCAGATTTTCGTCTGAAGGTAGAACTGGCAATAGCAGTTCCATGACACTTGGAAGAATCTTTTTAAAATTGAGAATAAATTTAACAGGATGATCACCCGGATAATCTTGAAACTGAACGTGTTGTTGCGTATCGGTTAAATATATATCGAGCATAAAAAAGATCATCAGCAGTAAATATAGAGCGCTATATTGTACGCATAACTCACGCCAATACAAACTGCTGATGTTGAGACATGTCTATTATTTCACATTTGGTGCAACCATTTTTTCAGGGCGTACCACTTCATCAAACTGCTCAGGTGTTACCAGATTAAGTTCTACAGCCACCTGTTTTAAGGTTTTATTTTCCTTATAAGCTGTTTTTGCCACTTTCGCTGCATTTTCATAACCAATCACAGGATTTAATGCTGTCACCAGCATTAAAGAATTATGCAAAAAGTGGTCAATTTTTTCGCGGTTTGGTTCAATACCTACGGCACAATGATCATTAAAGCTATTACATGCATCGCCCAATAACTGAATCGACTGTAACAGGTTAAATGCGATCACAGGCATAAAGACATTTAGCTCAAAATTACCCGATGCCCCTGCGACATTAATCGTAGTGTCATTTCCTAAAACCTGCGCTACCACCATGGTCATGGCTTCACTTTGAGTCGGATTGACTTTCCCTGGCATAATGCTTGAACCTGGTTCATTTTCAGGAATCCGTAACTCACCAAATCCGCAACGTGGCCCACTGGCTAACCAGCGAATATCATTTGCAATTTTGTTCAGGCTCGTTGCAAGGGTTTTTAATGCACCCGATGCAAATACCGCAGCATCACGTCCAGCCAATGCTTCAAATTTGTTGGGTGCAGTGACAAAAGGCAAACCCGTCAGTTGTGCCAGTTGTTTTGCAGCATTTACCGCATAATCTGGATGGGCATTTAATCCTGTACCTACAGCCGTACCACCCAGTGGCAACTCATACAAGCCTTCAAGTGCCTGATTAAGACGTTTCAAACCATGTTCAAGCTGTGAGACATAACCACTAAACTCTTGCCCTAATGTTAACGGGGTTGCATCTTGTAAGTGTGTCCGCCCAATTTTGACAATCTGCTGAAATTCATCTGATTTCTGCTGCAAAGTATCACGCAAGCGTTTCACCGCAGGAATCAGTAGCTCATTAATTTGCACACTCGCTGCAACATGAATCGCAGTTGGAAATGAATCATTGGTCGATTGCGCACGGTTCACGTGATCATTCGGATGAACGGGCTTTTGTGAACCCAAAGGGTTACCCAGCTTTTGGTTGGCAATATTGGCAATCACTTCATTACAGTTCATGTTACTTTGCGTACCTGAACCTGTTTGCCAAACCACCAGTGGAAATTGTGCATCCCATTGCCCTGCAATCACTTCTTCAGCCGCGTCAACAATATAGTTTGCCAGCTCTTGTGGAATCTGTTTCAGCTCTGCATTGGTTAATGCAGCTGCTTTCTTGACCAGCCCCATCCCACGGATCATGGCGCGAGGTAACCGTTCCTGACCAATCTTAAAGTTTTGTAAACTGCGCTGGGTCTGTGCCCCCCACAGCGCGTCATCTGGGACTTCAACTTCCCCCATAGTGTCATGTTCGATACGTGTTTTCATACTTAATGTCCTCTAATTTTTATGATTAATCTTTTTCATCACAAGCTGAATCCAATCATACTCAGTAACAGGCACTCAATAAATAATTATCATTTACTTTTTTTATTTATGCACTACGATAAAATCGCCACTGATCCTGTAACATCTGTGCGACCGTCCGTTGTGCAGTCCAATCTAACACTTGCTTGGCCTTAGTTACATCTGCACCGATCTGATCTAATACTCCTTGATTTAAATGATGTGTAGCATTCAATACCTGAATTTTCGTACCCGTAACATCTTCTGTAGCATGAAGCAGATCAGCAATACTAATCACATCATCTCTGGCAATATTGAATGTTTCATAACAGTGCTGTTGCTGTTTCAGCCATTCCAAAGTTTTTTCCAAAGCATCACAGACATCCAGAATATGCACAAAACTGCGCTCAACTGTATGATCCCGAGTTTTGGCAGCCTGATATAATTCAATGCCTTCACGCTCATGATTCGCAGCTTGCATCAACAATCCCATAATACTCTTTGGTAATTTAGGAACAAATTCTCCCCAAAAACCTTGTTCAAATGCACCAGCAACATTGGCAAGACGTAGAATAGCCATATTCCATTCATTGTCGTGCTGAAACACATCAGCAAGAATTTTTTCCATCATTTGCTGTGACTGGATATAAGGATTAGCACAGCCATAGTTCAGCGGTGTAGTTTCTGACAGCTTTGTTTCAGAACTTCCATAAATCATCAGGCTGGATAAATGCACAAAGTTCCGACAGCCAATCCGCTGCATCATACGAACAATGCTCATTAAAGCGCTTAAGTTATTGTTATAATACTCAATCGGTTTCATGGCTGATTCTTGTAGCGATTTAAATCCTGCACAATGAATCACCACATCAATTGGGTATTGTTCTACAAATTTGGTTAATGCAGGAGTGTTACGCACATCAACCTGTAAAAATGGAATATATTGCCCTGCGATATATTGCAAACGGTCTAAGGTATGCGGATGACTATTGACTAAATTATCCACCAGCACAACTTGTTGCCCTTTAGACAATAAGTGCAATGCAATATGTGAACCTATAAAACCTAAACCACCTGTGATCAAAATCATTGTATAATTACCTATTGTTCATTTTTTTCATGGCTTACCATTACAAGCCCACGCGAGTGCATAGCCATATTCTTTGTAAAGTGATTTGTTATGAGCACCCTAATTCTTGTCACCGCTTCTCCACATTCTGTTTTGGCTTGGCATGCACTAGGTACAGTGCAAGCACTCCAAGCTACAAATCAAAGTTTTCGGGTTTTTTTCTATCAGGATGGGGTCATGGTAGCAAACTCCCTGAACTGGTGTCCTGATGATCAACGCCAACTCACTCAGGAATGGCAAAAACTTGGCATTCGTTTACCCGTTTGTGTCAGTGCGGCGTTGGCTAGGGGCATTACAAATCAAGAAAATGCCGAACGCCATCAATTAACACAATTTAATCTCGCATCAGGCTTTGAACTGGTTGGTCTAGGGGAATTCGCCGATGCTGTTCAAAATACCACTCGTTTAGTTCAATTCTAAAAGCTTTACACGTGTGTTTTGTTGTTTTTAAAAGGTAGTTCTGTGAAAACTGTTCTTGTTATTTTAACTCAAGCCAACCTAATGCAAGCGCAAAGCAATGAAAGCTTGTCTGCAACGATGGTACTGGCAACATTTGGCTGTCAGGTTAAAGTCTTGCTTAAAGATGCGGCATTAAGTCTACTCAAAAACGATCTAGTTTTTAATCCGTCGACACATGCCTTCAAACTCGGCTCAAACATGGTGGATAGTTTCGAGTTTTACGACCTCACGCCAATTTATGTGGAACGCCAGCAGCAACAGCATGCTTTTGTCGAACAAAGTGAACATGAAATTGAGTTTATTGAGCTCAATGCCGAGTTTCTACAAAATTTTGAACACGTGCTTTACTGGTAAATATCATGTCAAATTCAACACTTTTTTTAATTCAGAGCGATTACAGTAAAGCAGCGTCATTGCTCACACAGCTACAACAAATGGCAACCTCACAGGATCAGGTTGTACTCATGGCAGAATCCGTTTTACTGTATGCTGAGCCTGCTTTAGAGTCTTATATACTCTATATCCTCAAAGCAGATGCAGATGTTTTGCCTGAAGTAAAACCTCATCGTCTAAATATCATTGATTATTCAGAATTTTCCAATTTATTATTGCAACATACCCGCTGCATCAGTTTGAAATAATTGAGAGAGACATGGCTTTAGAACTCGACCAAGATGGTCATTTGCTAGATTACCGAATCTGGAATGAAGATATTGCTCAAGAACTTGCAAACAGTTTAGACAT
Source organism: Acinetobacter sp. ANC 4636 (assembly GCF_054454555.1). Lineage (NCBI taxonomy): Bacteria > Pseudomonadati > Pseudomonadota > Gammaproteobacteria > Moraxellales > Moraxellaceae > Acinetobacter > Acinetobacter sp. ANC 4636. The sequence continues at coordinate 68,552 of NZ_JBTKVD010000012.1, forward strand.
TAAACTAACTGCATGGCATTTTGAAATTTTACATGCAGTTCGCCAATTTTATCAGCAATTTGGGCATTCACCTGCCACTCGTCCTCTAATCAAGTATTTAATGAAAAGCGTCAGCCCTGAAATTAATAATACTGTACTACAGCAACAGTTCAATACAGGTTTGGTCGCTCGCCATCTGAGTCGTCTTGCTGGTGTTCCCAAACCAGCCAATTGTTTATAAAATTTATCTGCATAAAAAAAGCGCCGAAGCGCTTTTTTTATTTTATTTGATCTTTGCTTTTGATTTCAGATATTCAACATAATCTGCAAGCTCCTGCTCACTACGACTTTGCTGATACCAGTTTTGCAATTGCTGCATTTGTTCTGCACTAATCGCTTTCGCATCCATTGGTACAACCTTAGACACAGCAATCACAATCATCTCATTTGGTAAAGTTGTTGTTCCAACTGACCACATCCCTTCTTTTGGCGCTGGTAAAGTGAATGCAATGTTAGACACTTCTTTCTTCAAGCCTTGGCGTGGGAATATCCCTGCTTTCTCGAATTTAATGCTTGATGACTGTACCTGAGCAGCGGGCTGGGTTTTAAAACCATTGAATGTTGCTGCTAAGCGCTGTTTAGCTACCACCTCTGCTTTTTGATCAAGCACTTTTGCACGAATCGCAGCAGTCGCCTGAGCTAAAGATTGTGTACCAGCAGCATGATAGTTGCGAACTTTAACCCAAACTACACTACCATTTGCCAACTGAATGCTACTTGATGCATTACGATCACCATTTTTCACATCATCATTAAAGAGTTTACTTTTAACAGTTGTATCACTTAAGTAGGGATCTTTAGTCCAGACTGTTACTGCTTTTACAGATTGTACTTTGGCAGTTTTTACCTGTTGGGTCACAACATCTAAAGCATCATTGCTAATGACAGTGTCATTTAATTTATTGACAACATCACTAAACGCATTGGCTTTTTTGCTTTTCTCAATATCTGCAACCAATTGCGATTTCACTGTTTCCAGTGATGCAATTTTCGCATTTGGCGTTTTCACTTCAATAATGTGATAACCAAAACTTGTTTTTACTGGTTGTGAAACCTGATTATCTGCCAGAGTAGCAACAGCACCATCAAACTCTTTTGAGCCTAACGTACCTGCTTTATAACCATCCAGTAAACCACCTTTATCTTTCGATGTCGGATCTTCAGAATACTGTTTTGCAGCATCTGCAAAGGACATGCCCGCTTTAATTTTTGCTTCAACATCATTGGCAAGTTTCAATGCAGCAGCATCACCGCGATTATCATGGCTAATTAAAATATGGCGAACTTCTTTTGCCACATTTTTCTTCTGAGTCACTAGATATTTGCTATATGCCTGCTGAATTTCAACATCTGTTGGTGCGGCAGTCGATGTATTCATCATGGCTGGTGTTAACACCACGTAGTCAACATCAACACTCGCGTTTTGTTTAAAATTACTTTTGTGTTTATTGTAATAGTCAGCAATTTCCTGGGCACTAACCGTTAACCCTTTTTTATATTCATCAAGTTTAATGCTTGCCAAATAAATCTCACGCTGCTCAGTTTGAGTTGCTGCCAAGCGCTGAATATCATTTTTGTCGAGTAATGTATAATTAGAAATCGTTCCTGAAAGCATTTTTAATGCCTGATCTTTACGCAAATTTGCAATTAACATTTCTTTGGTCATGCCACTGCTACGCAAATAATTACCAAAAGCCTGATCACTGAATTCACCATTCACTTGAAATTCAGGGACTTGCGACAACATTGCAACAAACTGCGTATCGCTTAGATTCAAGCCCATTTTCTGTGCTTGTTGAAGCAATAACTGACGAGCAATTAGGGTATCTAGTGCATTATTACGAATCGCATCCATATTGAGTAAAGATGCATCACCTTGAACATATTGCAAATATTGCTGTTGATAAGCTTTCACCAAATCATCAAGATCTTTATTGGTAATGTCTTGACCATTTACTGTTTTAGCTACATCGGTTTTTTTCGATCCACTAAAATATCCTTCAATACCTACTAACGCTAAAGGAGTCAGGAATAACACCAGCAATGCGATGCCCAACCAACCTTTGATCAGTTTACGAAACGATTCCATAAGTATTCCAATATTTTATTTGTGTGCGATTTTAACTGAAATCTATAAATGAATGAACGGATTTGCCTTGATTATTTCGCCAATTCAATAAAAAACGCGCCTTTAGGCGCGCTTAATTGGCTGTCTCATCTTATGCAACAGCGTCTTTCAAGCCTTTACCTGCTTTAAAGCTAGGTACTTTGCTGGCTTCAATGTGCAATTCTGCACCAGTTTTTGGATTGCGACCTGTACGCGCACTGCGTTCTTTCACGCTAAATGTACCAAAGCCCACTAAAGTTACTGTGTCACCCGCTTTTAACGCTTCAGAGATAGAAGCAATAGTCGCATCCAATGCTTTTCCTGCATCAGTTTTAGACAATCCCCCTTTTGTAGCAATCGCATCAATTAATTCTGATTTATTCATGAAGATTACGTCCTCTTAATTTGGTTGTTAAAGATCCAAGGCTTTCGTATATAACCATACCGCCTTTATAGCAATGCTTGAGGTAAAAAGGCAATACTCATCAAATGCTTTTATAAGATTTTCCCTGCAAAAAACCATGAAAATGCACATTTATTGAGAGCTTTTTGAAAGCTGCTGTCGCAATGCCTGATTTTCTTCAATTAATGTGTCAACTTTACTGTGTAGCGATAGAATCAATTGTTCTAGATGCTGAATGTCTTTACTTGACGCCAATCCCAAGCGATTAAGTGAGGTGTTAACACTCTGATCCAGTATTTTTTCGACTTTGTCTTTGGTTTCATAAACCGATTCTAAAGCTTTATCTGTCACTTTGGTCACAGTCTGATCTGCAAAATCCAACGTCTTGGCTTCGAGCTCTTCTCCCACTTTGACCAGTGAGTCAAAAAATTTATTACCCTCTTCTTCAGCACGTGAAAATGCGCCTAACCCTGCCAGCCAAATTTGTTGAGTATATTTGCGAAAATCCAAAGCAGTTTTTTGATTCTGCTTATTTTTTTTCACTTGTGGTTCAACTGTCATATCATCAGATTCATTTTGCTGTTTTATTGTGCTTTTACTCATGCAGCTCCCCCTCTCTTTGTATATCAACAACTGCTTTGCGCATAATCACGTTATAATAACAAAGATATGACTTGAACATTTCCCCAAACTGTTCTACAAAACTACTTCATTTTTTTGACCATTTTCATCGTTCGAGGACAATCAATGGAATCTTCAGATTTTCATTGAGGAATTTTGACTTTATGAGTGAATCTCAACAAACACAAGAACAGCCCAAGTTATTGTTGAACTTTGGCATGATTGCACTAGAAACTTTTTACAGCTTCATTTTTACACATGACGATGTAGTGCAATTACATGCAAAAGAATTCATAGAACAGCAACTCACAGTCAAAGTGAATTGTTATATTCCCTATGTTGACTTTTATGTGCGCTTTACTCGTAAAGGAATTTTGTTCGACCTCCAAGCCCCTGACTCGCCTGTCGACCTTGAAATTAGCGGTACTGTCTTTAGTTATGTCCAAACTTTAGTCTTAGGTCATAAAAAAAGTGTGCGTGGAATTCGCATGTACGGACATGACAGTCTCAAAGACCCATTTCGAGATTTACTCTCCCAACTCGCACTTCCTAAACTCGCTTCTGACTGGAAAAAATGGTTATTTCGCTCAGAACCTGACAGTGAAGTTGTTGCTTCAAAGAAACGTATTGCACCACTTTTAGAAAAAATTGAATATCAACGTTCTAAAATCAATAGCTTACAAGTTGAAGTTAAACAGTATAAAAACCGTCTACGTCACATAGAAAAAAAGCAACGCCGCTTGAATAGTTTTTTTATTACGGTAATTGTCATACTTCTATGTACTTTGCTATATAATAGTTGGGCTGGTTAAAACAGTCATTTAACCTGTTTAAATCCCGTCTATCTTATTCCTATCAAAAAAACTTGACTATTTTAGTCAGGATTCATAAAATTTAGACATCTAGTCTAAACATGTGTATCGAATTATGCGTTTAACCACTCGCGGTCGCTACGCAGTGACTGCTCTACTCGACCTAGCTTTGCAGCCACCTGAACAAACGATCACACTTGCAGAAATTGCAGCACGCCAAACAATTTCAGTCGCTTATCTCGAGCAGTTATTTGCTAAGCTTAAACGTCATGGTTTAGTTTCTAGCGTTCGTGGTGCAAATGGTGGTTACCATTTAGCAAGAAGCGCAAATGAAATTACTATTTTAGAAATTATTGAAGCTGTCAATGAAACAGTGGATGCCACACGTTGCGACCATAAAGGTAATTGTCAAAATGGCGCAATGTGCTTAACTCACGACTTATGGCAAGATCTTTCTCACCATATCGCCGATTATTTAGCAAAAATCTCTTTGGCTGACCTCATTTCACGTGACAATGTTCAAACTGTCGCGATTCGCCAAAATACAGCACCTTATGAGTCAGACCTATTATCGGTTACAGGTATTTAACATGAAACGTCCTATTTATCTTGACTACGCAGCAACAACTCCAGTTGACCCACAAGTTGCTGAACGCATGATGGAATGCTTAACCTTTGATGGTACCTTCGGTAACCCAGCATCGCGCTCACATGCTTACGGGTGGCAAGCAGAAGAAAAAGTAGAGTATGCACGTGAGCAAGTTGCGAATCTTGTTAAAGCTGATCCACGTGAGATTGTATGGACTTCTGGTGCAACCGAATCGGATAACCTTGCACTTAAAGGCGTTGCTCAGTTCTACGCTTCTAAAGGCAAACATATCATTACCAGTAAAATCGAACATAAAGCGGTTTTAGATACTTGTCGTGAGCTCGAAGCAGAAGGCTTTGAAATTACCTATATTGAACCACAACCACAAACAGGTTTGATTACACCTGAAATGGTGGCTGCTGAACTTCGCCCAGATACGATTTTAGTGTCCCTCATGATGGTGAACAATGAAATTGGTACGGTAACAGACGTTGCTGCAATTGGTGAATTGACTCGCGCCAACAAAACTTTCTTGCATGTTGATGCTGCTCAAGCTGCAGGCAAGATTGAAATTGATCTTAGTCAAATGAAAGTTGACCTGATGAGTTTCTCTGGTCACAAGATTTATGGCCCTAAAGGGATTGGTGCACTTTATGTACGCCGTAGCCCACGCGTTCGCCTAAAAGCACAAATGCATGGTGGCGGCCATGAACGTGGTATGCGTTCTGGTACATTGGCAACCCATCAAATCGTAGGTATGGGTGAAGCATTTGAACTTGCAGGTAAAAACCTTCAAGCAGAACAAGCTCGCTTACGTGTACTGCGTGACAAATTATGGAATGGCTTGCAAAGTTTAGAACAAGTTTTCCTAAACGGTCACCCAACATACAATGTTGCCAACTATTTAAATGTCAGCTTTAACTTTGTTGAAGGTGAATCTTTAATGATGGCACTTAAAGATGTTGCTGTTTCAAGTGGTTCTGCATGTACTTCTGCAACACTAGAACCATCTTACGTATTACGTGCACTAGGTTTGTCTGACGAACTTGCACATAGCTCAATCCGTTTCAGTTTTGGTAAATACACAACTGAAGAAGATATTGATCACGTAATTAGCATTACTCAAACTGCTGTAGAAAAACTTCGTGAGCTTTCACCGCTTTGGGATATGTACAAAGAAGGCATCGACCTTTCAACAGTTGAATGGGCAGAACATTAATCCTTGCGATTAATGTTTTTACCCCCATATTAAATTAAGGATACTCAGGCTGACCCCCTAGGTTCGGAGAAAGACCATGGCATATAGCGATAAAGTCATTGACCATTATGAAAACCCACGTAACGTTGGCGTACTTGACAAAAATGCAACCAACGTAGGTACAGGTATGGTCGGTGCACCTGCATGTGGCGACGTAATGCGCTTACAAATCCAAGTGAATGATGAAGGTGTAATTGAAGAAGCACGCTTCAAAACTTATGGTTGCGGCTCTGCGATTGCATCAAGTTCACTGGTAACCGAATGGTTAAAAGGTAAAACACTTGATGAAGCACAAGCAATCAAGAACATTGATATTGCGACTGAACTTGCTTTACCACCTGTAAAGATTCACTGTTCGGTATTGGCAGAAGACGCGATCAAAGCTGCGATTGAAGATTATCGTAGCAAAAAATCAAATGCATAATTGTTTGGCAAGATAAATTCACGGAGTTTTCATGATCCATTTAACTGAAAATGCAGCCACTCATATTAGCAATTACCTGAAAAATCGTGGTAAGGGTGAAGGCATTCGCGTTGGGGTGAAAACTTCAGGCTGTTCAGGTTTAGCGTATGTACTCGAATTTGTAGATGAAATCGATACACATGATCAAATTTTTGAACAGTTTGGCGTAAAAGTTTTTGTTGATCCTAAGAGTTTAGTTTATCTCGAAGGATTAGAAATGGACTATGTTAAAAATGGTCTAAACGAAGGCTTTGAATTTAATAACCCAAACAAAAAAGGTGAATGTGGTTGCGGTGAGTCTTTCACTGTTTAATTCTCCCCTTCTCCTTCATTTTCAATAAAACAGTGTATAATTCACTGTTTTATTGACATTTACCTCGTGGAAATTATCCCCCATGAATCATTTTGAGTTGTTCGAATTACCTGTAGCGCTCGATATTGATTTAGCAGCTTTAAAAAATAGCTTTTTAAAATTGCAACAACAATATCACCCTGACAAAGCACAAGATAAAGATCAAGCACTCATCAAATCGAGTGCAATTAATCAAGCCTATAAAGTTCTGTCTCATATCGACAGCCGTGCTGCTTATTTGCTCTCGCTTAAAAAACAAGATCACGGTCTTGATCAGTCAATTCATGATTTTGAATTTTTACAGTCAGCGCTTGAAATTCGTGAACAACTTGATGAAGCACAAAATCCAGAACAACTTCACTCTCTAAAAGACGAAGTGAATCAATGGATTGGTAGTTTGGTTCGTGAATTTAAAATCGATTATGATGATGAAGACTGGGGCGAAGCACGCGATACTGTACGCAAGTTACGTTTCTTCCAGCGTGTCATGAATGACATTGATAAAGCTGAAGATCAGTTACTTGATGATGAACAGTATGATCTGGATGATGATTTTTAATTTTTATATTCAAGGATTTTAACAGATGGCTCTCTTGCAAATTGCTGAACCTGGTCAGTCAAGTGCGCCTCACGAACACCGTGTTGCGATTGGTATTGATTTAGGCACAACGCACTCTTTGGTTGCCACTGTACGCTCAGGCCAAGCTAAAGTTTTAGAAGATGAACATGGTCGGGTTTTATTGCCATCGATTGTGCATTATGCAAAAGAACAAAATGCTTATGGCGAAGAAGCCAAACCATTTGTTACCCGCGATCCTAAAAACACCATTGTTTCAGTCAAACGTTTCATGGGTCGTTCTAAAGCAGATATCAAATTTCAACACCCGTATGAACTGGTTGGCGCAGACAATGAAATGCCTGCATTCCAAACCAATGCCGGACCAAAAACACCTGTTGAAATTTCTGCTGATATTTTAAAACAACTCAAACTCCGTGCTGAAGACAGCATTCAGCAACCTATTACAGGCGCTGTGATTACTGTCCCTGCATATTTCGATGAAGCACAGCGCCAAGCAACGCGTGATGCGGCTCAGCTTGCGGGCTTAAATGTTTTGCGCCTCCTCAATGAACCAACAGCAGCAGCGGTTGCTTATGGTTTAGATCAGGAAACAAACTTATCTACTGACCGCAACTATGTCATTTATGACTTGGGCGGTGGGACATTTGACGTATCAATTTTGCGCTTCTCGCAAGGCGTGTTTGAAGTATTGGCAACAGGCGGACATACTGCACTAGGTGGCGATGACCTCGACCGTTTAATCGTAAAATGGGCGAAAAAACAGTTAAACCTAGATGAGCTAGATGATGCTGAACATGCACACTTTATGGTGACAGCACGTAAAGCCAAAGAGCAACTGTCTGAGTTAGAACATGTTCAATTGCATTTGCTTGACCAAGTCATCACTTTAGATCGCCCAACATTCGAATCAATTATTCAGGTAGCGCTTGAGCGTACCATTACTGTCTGTAAACGTGTACTGCGTGATGCCAAACTGGAACTCAGCGATATTCAAAATGTCGTACTGGTCGGTGGTTCAACACGTTCATATGCAGTAAAAAAAGTCGTTGCGGAAGTTTTCCAGCAAGAGCCTTTATGTACCATCAACCCAGATGAAGTGGTAGCCATTGGCGCAGCGATTACTGCGAATCAATTGGTTGGTAATAGCCAAGATGGTTCATTACTGCTCGATGTTACACCTCTGTCTTTAGGTCTAGAAACCATGGGCGGATTGGTTGAGCGTCTGATTTCACGCAATACCGCCATCCCTGTAGCACGTCGTCAAGAATTTACTACCTATCAAGATGGTCAAAGTGCCATGCTGATTCATGTGGTACAAGGCGAGCGTGATCTGGTTGAACACTGCCGTTCTTTAGGTCGTTTTGTGCTGCGTGGTATTCCACCAATGACTGCAGGTCAGGCACGTATTGAAGTAACATTCCAAGTTGATGCGGATGGTCTTCTGGCTGTTTCTGCACGTGAGACTACATCAGGGGTTGAAGCACATATCGACATTAAACCATCTTACGGTTTATCCGATACCGATATGGAGCGCTTACTTCTTGAAGGTTTCCAACATGCCGAAGAAGATAAACAACTTCGTCACCTACAAGAAACCAAAGTGGAAGTACAACGTGAACTTGAAGCGTTGACTCAAGCACTGAAAACAGATGCCAACTTACTCAATGACACTCAGCTCAGTGAATTGCAGCAAGCTCAGCAAAAAGTTGCTGACCAGTTGCAAGGTCAGGATATCCAAGCCATTGAGCAAGCTGTCAACCAGCTTAAAGTTCACAGTGATGCTTTTGCTGCATTACGTATGAACCGTCACATTGACCATGCCCTCAAAGGCACTAAACTCGATGACTGGTCAAACTCAACTTCTGAATAGGTAAAGATATGCCACGTATTAAAGTTCTTCCGCATGCCCAGATTTGCCCTGAAGGTGCAGAGTTTGAAGTCGAAAATCACAGTAATTTATGTGAAAGCTTACTGAAAAATGGTATCAAGATTGAACATGCTTGTGACATGTCTTGTGCATGCACCACTTGCCATGTAATTGTTCGTCGTGGGTTTGACAGCCTGGAAGAGATGAATGATGTTGAAGCTGACTTGCTTGATCGTGCATGGGGCTTAGAGCCTGATTCACGCTTGTCTTGTCAGGTGAAGGTAGAAAATGAGGATTTGGAAGTTGAAATCCCAAAATACACCATCAACCATGCATCAGAAAATCACTAAGCCTTAGGCTTTATCGGACTCAAAGCCACCGAGCTTTGAGCCCGAATCTTGCACTTCATCGCGAGCATCTAAACGCGCAATTCCCTGCTCTGTCGTCAATTCATGCTGAGTTTGAATCCGCTCTTTCATTTGTTCCAAGACATCAAGCAACTGCTGATATTCATAATGCTGCACTTCATCCAGATTTAACAACAAATGAAAGCCTTTATATTCATAGTCAAACCATTGTTGTAGATCAGAACGAATTCCTGTGTATTTATCAATAACTTGCCAAGTTTTTATTGGCTCACTCAAACCTTTGAGCTGCATCAGGTCTTTCGGAACGCAAACAAATTCGTCTTTTACTAAACGATAAGTTTCATCAGCAATCAAAATTTCGTCTGGATGTGCTGCTCCTTGCAAGCGTGCTGCCAAGTTGACATCATGACCGATCAACGTATATGACATTCGGTAGTCTGAGCCGTAATTTCCAACGTGACAATAACCTGTACTCACCCCCATACGAATATGCAACTCAGGAAAGCCCATTTTTAACCAGCGTTCACGCAACACATGCATTTGCTGACGCATGGTAATCGCCATTTCTATACAATGTTTAGCATCTTGCTCTACGCCTCGCGATTGTGGATCACCAAAGAAAATCAGCATACCATCACCAATAAACTTATCTAAGGTACCTTCATAGCGCTTGGCAATTTCAGCCATATGGCTCAAATAATCATTTAAGACAAATGCCAGATCATCTGGAATAAGTTTTTCAGCCAGTTGAGTAAAACCTATCACGTCTGAAAAAAACACGGTCATTTTTTTACGCTTATAATCAATTTTCGCTTGAGTATCACCACGCATGATCGATTGCCATAACTGCAACGGCGCATAACGACTGAGCTGATTGGAAAACTGAATATAACGGTTCATCTGTTCCTGATAATAATCTTTGGTTGTCATCAGATTTTTTAATGCTTTCTTATTAAAATAATTGGTTACGCCAAAGCAGGCACAGAAGCAGATAAAACTATAAATAGTCAAATAGATACTGGCATCTTCAAAATAATTTTCAAAACCAAAAAATAAAAAAGCACTGACATAAAAAGTCATGACAGCACATAGAAAGCCAAGACTATAGCCAACAAAAGAAATTTTATTGAATGAAGTTGATAAATACCAAAACGACGCGAGTATTAGACCGCTAAAAACGAAAGATAAATGTACCGCAGATAAAGCTGCCGCTATGACACACAAGTCCAAGACAAAAACAATTTGCTTAATTTGGTGGCGGGTAAATTTATGTTTTGCAAGCGTAAATATACAGAGTATTGCAACAAAAGCAGCAGCTGAAAAAATGCTAACCACATAATGCTGAAATTGTAGAGGCATCGGAAAATAGTAGAGTAACACACCAAACGAAAGCATGAGATAAGCAATGAATCTATACACACTTTCTAGCACAAACTTATTATTTACATTCCGCTCAAATGGCACCTTTGCCCCACCTCTAAGCAACATTATGTGGATAAATGAATTAGTCCATTCGCCAGTCAAATGGCATTTCACCCTGACCACGTAGTGCCAGCATTAACGTCTGACGCATATGAGCCAATACATCGTTGCTATACGGCACTGCAGGTAAACCCCAAACAGGTTTTGGCCAAGCAACATCATTTTGATAACGTACAATATGATGAAAATGTAGTTGCGGCACCATGTTACCCAGTGCTGCCACATTCATTTTATCGGCACGAAATACACGCGATAGCTGACTTGATAACCAGCTTGATTCACGCAGGAACTGTTCCTGATCAGCTTGGCTAAGTTCATACAGTTCGGTAATTCCTGGTACACGAGGAACCAAGATTAACCAAGGGAATTGCATATCGTTCATTAAACGACAAGTTGATAATGGAAAATCACCAACCAAAAAAGTATCTTGCGCAAGTTGCGGATGTAAACTAAACATATCTTTATAAATGGTAAAAATAACGAAAAGTGGTTTTATACTAACATATCCATTCTGACATGAATATGAACGGATTGTGCTTTATCGCTCGAATATACGCGATTAGGCGATATATTCGAGCCGCCAAAAAACTAGCTTACAGGTAATTCCCGAATCAGCTGTGCCAAGACATCGTGCATAAAACGAATACGTTTTTCATAGTCTTCCAGCATCACCATAATTTTCAGGCGCTGCCCGCCATCCATACGAAAATACGTTGGCTGGCGCTGCATCATCTGAATAATACTAATGGCTTGTACAGGCGTATCAGGCGAAAACTCAACATAGCCGCCATTGCTATTTATATCAATTTTAACAATACCAAGTTGCTCAGCCTGAATCCGAATTTCATGCACACTAAACAACTGTTTCACCGCGATAGGTAAAATCCCAAAACGGTCAATCAACTCCATACGAATGTTGTCGAGCTTTTCCTGACTGTTGGTATTACTGATGCGCTTATAAAACAGTAAACGCTGATGCACATCACCCAAGTAATCATCAGGGATGAGTGCAGGCATGTGCAGATTGATTTCCGCAGTCAAACTCAACGGCGCATCAAAGTTTGGTGTTCGACCAAGCTGAATGGCTTTGGTGGCTTTTTCCAGCATTTCCATATACAAGCTAAAACCAATCGCTTGCATTGAACCACTTTGTTTTTCACCCAACAGTTCACCTGCACCACGGATTTCCAGATCTTCGGTTGCCAACATAAAGCCAGCACCCAAAGTCGATGCACGCTGAATGGCATCCAGGCGTTTCTCTGCATCGCCTTTTAAACCTTTAAGAGAAGGTACCATGAGATAGGCATAGGCTTGATGATGTGATCGACCCACACGACCACGAAGCTGATGCAACTGAGCCAGCCCGAGTTTGTCTGCACGCTCAATAATCATGGTATTGGCATTGGGCACATCAATCCCCGTTTCTACAATGGTTGAACACACCAAGACATTATATTCTTTGTGATAGAACTGCTGCATGACTTGTTCCAGTTCGCGTTCACGCATTTGCCCATGGGCTACAGCAACCCGTGCTTCAGGCACCAAATGACGGAGATTCTCTGCCGTACGTTCAATGGTATCAACTTCATTGTGCAAGAAATACACCTGCCCGCCACGCAGCAATTCACGCAAAATGGCTTCTTTAATGGTGGCTTCAGTCTGTTCTTGTACAAAAGTTTTCACCGCCAAACGGCGTGCAGGTGGCGTGGCAATAATCGATAAATCACGCATGCCACTAAATGACATGTTCAATGTCCGTGGAATTGGCGTCGCAGTCAAGGTCAGCATATCCACATCGGCACGCAAGGCTTTTATACGCTCTTTGTCGCGTACACCAAAACGATGTTCTTCATCGACAATCATTAAGCCCAAATCTTTGAACTGGATGTTTTCCTGCAAGATTTTGTGCGTACCAATCACAATATCAACCTTGCCTTCTGCTAGATCTTCAATGACTTTTTGATGAGTCTTACTTGAACCAAAGCGAGACAAGACTTCAATTCGAATCGGCCAGTCAGCGAAACGGTCTTTAAATGATTCATAATGCTGCTGTGCTAACAGCGTGGTGGGTACAAGTACCGCAACCTGTTTCGAGTTCTGCACCGCGACAAATGCTGCACGCATCGCCACTTCGGTTTTGCCAAAACCAACATCGCCACAAACCAAGCGATCCATCGGTTTGGCCTGTTGCATGTCATATAAGGTAGCATCAATGGCATTGGCCTGATCCAGCGTTTCCTCATAGGCAAAACCACTGGCAAACTGCATATACATGCCCTGATCCAGCTCAAAACCAAAACCGGGCTTGGATTGACGGCGTGCCTGAATATGTAAAAGCTCAGCAGCGACATCATGAATTTGCTCCAACGCCTTACGTTTGGCTTTATTCCATGCATCATTACCCAGTTTATGTAAAGGTGCTAAATCTGGATCACCTCCACTATATCGGCTAATCAGGTTCAGATTCGATACAGGCACATAGATTTTCGCACCATCTGCATAATCAAGCTGTAAAAATTCATGTTCCTGATTATCAATGGTTAAGTTCACCAAACCTGCATAACGTCCCACCCCATGATCAATATGAACCACAGGTGCACCAATACTCAGCTCAGTTAAACTACGAACCAGAAATTCTTCAGAAATTTCCTGCTGACGCTTACGGCGACGCTGTACCACCCGATGTTCATACAGCTGGTTTTCAGAAATCACCGCGAGATGATCATGAATTACCAACCCACGATCTAAAGGCGCATTGGTAATTGCAATCGAATATTGTTCTTTTAAAAACTGCTGAAACGAGTCAACTTGTGGAATATCGCCAAAGCTTGAACGCAAAGCATCTTTTAAGGTTTCACGCCGTCCTGCACTTTCCGCAACCAACAGCACAGGATAGCTCACCGCATCAACATAATGTTTTACATGGCTAAATGGTCGTTCTAATTTGGCATCCACAGGCAGTTTGGGCGGCGCATCGGTAGCAAGATTGATTGCCCCTGCCTTTTCAGCAATCGGGTCAACTGAAACCACAATACGGCGGAAATGATTGACCTGCTCCAGAATCTGCTGTGGGTTTAAAAATAAATCTTCAGGCGGCAGTAATGGCTGATCAACATTGTGACGTCGATCTTCATAACGCCGATACACATCTTGCCAGAACTGCGTCAGACCCTCATCGAGATCATCAGTATTAATGACAATAGTCTGTTCAGGAAAGTAACTGCTGAGCATACTTTCCTGTTGCATAGCCGTTTTTTCAAAGAATAACGGTAGATAAAACTCCAGACCAGAAGATGCGATTCCTTCTAACGCATCCTGATAAATTGGGTTTTTCTTTGGGTTTGCAGTTGGAAAGCTTTCAGCATAACGTTCACGAAACAGCGCGCGAGCCTCTTTAAGTGGAAATTCTTTAGCAGGTAAAATACGGAATTGCTGAATGGTTTGCGTGGTACGCTGGGTTTCAGGATCAAAATATTTGAGCGTGTCAATTTCATCATCAAATAAATCAATCCTGATCGGTGCTTCCTGACCAGAAGCATAAACATCGACAATGCTGCCGCGCACCGCAAATTCACCATGATCATACACGGTATCAACCAGTTGATAACCTGCTTGAATCAAACGTTTTTTCTGTTGTTCTAGGTCAAATTTCTGACCAACTTTTAAATCAAAATGCGCACCGAGTACCCAAGACACAGGTGCAACGCGCTGGGCAAATGTCGATGCTGAAACCAGTAAAATGCCTTGCTGCGGCATATTGGCTAAAATAGCCAGTCGTTCTGAGACAATATCTTGATGCGGAGATAAACGATCATAAGGCAAAATTTCCCAATCTGGGAAAATAGTTGGTTTTAGCCCATAAAACTCAAGTTCACTTTCTAGCTGTGCCAAATGCTGATTGTTACGTGCAATCAGTACAAATAAATGCGGAAATTGTTCGGCAATTTCTTTAAATAATAGCGCACCCGCTGAACCAAGTAGCCCACCAACCCAGCGTTTTTCATGCTGTTTAAATTGATTGAGTTTTAGTGCAGAAATTTCTTTGGTAAAAATAGACATGGAATCAAGTTTTAGTCCGTTTTTCATAGGCTAAATACTATCATGCCTACTCTAGGCTGTTCAGAATATTGCACTAAATTTCAGATTAATCTTCAACATTTGCTGATGTTCGTTACACAAAAAGTAGTAAAAAACAGATTCAATGACTCAACCAAATTCAGTTCTTACAGCGCTTCGCTTTTAAGAATAATTGATACTTTAAACCGAAAAATTAATTTAGGATATAAAACGTCAAATATTGGCAATGTGGAAGAAGATGCAGATCTAATTTCAAGACAGATAAACTGTTCAGCTCAAGGCTTCTGTTGACTGTTATTCGGATTCTATTTTCTTATGATTTATACTTTTGTATATTTCCACCATAAAGGAAAATGGATAAAAATGCCTAATCAACATATAGATTTCATGGCATGTTCACATCATATTCTTTTGAGCAAATAAACATATTAGGTTAAATAAAGCCAATATTTTATAAAAATATTTTGAATAACATTGGTGTAATAAATCAGGAAATATATTTCCAATTGGTTGAAAAGTTAGACTTAATCCTGATAATACACCCTAGAAATCATTCTTTTTTTAAAAAATTTAACAAGAAAAACAAATAGCACATATAAAAAAAGCTTGCATACAATTTTATTTCATGTATAGTTAGCTTAACTAGAAAAAAAGTATTGTTTAGTAAATCTTCTTTAAGTATCGTAGTTTTAGTCATAATCCTCCGTTTTTTTTAAGATCTTAAGCTCAATCCTTATTATTTTTCAAAGTTAGAAATAGTCATTTAAATTTCGAAATGGCTAAAACTCTTAAAACTCATAGGTATATTATGTCTAATTCTAATACAGTAACTGGTACAGTAAAGTGGTTTAACGAAACTAAAGGTTTTGGCTTCATTCAACAAGAATCTGGTCCAGACGTATTTGCTCATTTTAGTGAAATCGCTAATTCTGGTTTCAAAACTTTATTTGAAGGCCAACAAGTATCATTCAGCATCGTTCAAGGTCAAAAAGGCCCAAATGCTGTAAATATTGTTGCTCTATAATAATATTTAATAAAATAAAAAAGTACGTCCATCGTACTTTTTTATTACAAAAAATCTAAAATATCTTAATATTTATTCCATAATGGAATAAGTAAAATAACACTCGGTGTAACATTGAATCAAAATCATAACATTATTGCAAAATCTATAAATGGTACAGAAATTTTAGTATCACTCGTTCCTTTAAACAAAACACAAAGTACGCGTACTGGATTTAAATCAATTGAAGTAGGCAAAAGAGTATTACTTGAATCTGGAATTGAAGTCGATTTAAACTTAGATGGCCGCAGTTTCTACACTGAAGTAAATCAGTTATTTAAATTAAATTACAGAGTTATTATTTAAACCCGTATTTTAATAGTTAAAATTTAGTTAATTTGTGTCATGTGATGCAACATGATATCAAATTCACTGAACACCCTTCCTCGCTTTTTAATACTTTTCTGATCCTGCTGTTTATTTTATTATTCTTCTTGGTTACTTAAGTCATTTTCAGGCTCAAATTAGCACACAAAATACCTATCAGGATAATTTAAAACCATTCATTATTTTTAAAGTTATATGGGTAATCACTCATACCTTCAAATACTTCTAAAAATCTAAAGCCACTTAAAATCCTATTAAAAATCCCTCATAAGTACTTTTTCCATAAAGTTTAGATTTTAATTGAATATTCATGGCTTAAATCATAATTTCAACTGGTTTATGGGAACAGGTTTTGAATAAAAATAACCCTGAATCATGTCACATTCATATTCTGTTAGGAATTTAACCTGCTCATAGATTTCAATCCCTTCAGCAACAACCTCCAAGTTGAGCTGATGAGCTATTTCGATAATTAACTTAACAATAGCAGTGTCTTGTTGATTTATAGGGAAATTTTCAAAAAAGCTTTTATCTAGCTTTATTTGGTCAACAGGTAGGCGGCGTAAATAACTTAAGCTTGAATAGCCTGTACCAAAATCATCGAGAGAAACCTTGATACCTAAAGCACGTATCGCATGTAAGATTTCAATCGATTTTTGCACATCAGTAATCAACATTCCCTCTGTCACTTCTAATTTTAACAATTGAGGCGGAAGTTGGCTCACATTTAAAATTTCTTCTAAATCATTTAAAAAATTCTTTCGATGGAACTCTAATGGTGAAATGTTGACAGATACACTCAAAGGCCGTTCCCGATTTTTATTTAACTTAAAAATATCGTGACATGCTTGTTGTAAAACCCAACGACCAATTGAAACAATGTGTCCTGTCCTCTCAGCCAAAGGGATAAAAACATCTGGTGGGATAAAACCTTTTTCTGGGTGAATCCAGCGAATAAGAGCCTCTAATGAAGCGACTTCACCAGTTTTAGGTTGGATTAATGGCTGATAAAACACATTGAGCTGAGCTTTTTCTAAAGCTTCAGATAAGTCTAAACGTAAATTTATATAATCTATTTTAGGAAGATCATTATATTTTTCCTGATACCAACTCCATGTATTACGCCCCTGTTTTTTTGCTTCTTGCATCGAGAGAATCGCATGCTGGATTAATTGAATGCCTTGATAAACTTGGTTACAGTTTTTAGCAATCCCTATGCTGGCAGTAATATGAATTTTATGACCATCTATTTGAAAGGGTGTTGATAAATTTTTCAGTAATCTTTCAGCAAATTCGGCTACATGATCAGGAGTTTTAAAATCTAAAAGAATAAGCGCGAACTCATCGCCAGAGATTCGGCTCAACATGTCTTTATCTCGAATGAAATTTTTCATTCTAGTTGCAACAGATTGCAATAATTTATCACCAACAATATGACCCAAGGTCTCATTGAGCGGACTAAAATCATCGAGATCAATATAAAGTAAATACACATCTTTTTGGGCTTGTATATTTTTTAGCGTTTTTTCTAGATATTCGTCAAAAGCGCGGCGATTAAATAACCCTGTCAAATAATCATGCATTTTTTGATATTCAATATATTCTTCACTTACCCATTCTTTCGTCACATCCTGTTGTATTCCAAGAAAGTGTGTGCAATGACCCAAATCATCCAAAATAGGCGCTAATGTCAACTGATTCCAAAACCAGCTGCCATCTTTGCGATAATTTTTAATTTTGACTTGTAACTGAGTTTTGATCGTCAACGCATTTTTTATTTTTTTAAGTGTGATGGCATCTGTATCTGGGCCTTTTAGGAAACGACAATTTCTCCCGATAATTTCGGATTCGGTATAACCTGTCATTGCCAAAAATGCGGCGTTAACATACACAATCGGCATATCTGAATCTGCATGAGCAATCACTACGCCATGTGCACTATTTTGTATTGCTCTTTCTAAAAGCCTTACCCGTTCTTGATAGCGATTTTTAGCAGCAATATCTTTTGCAATCACTAAAATACCCATAATTTTTTCATTATGTTTTATGGGTAAATTTGTCACATCAAACCACAACAACTCTCCAGAAGCATGATAGAGCTGTAGTTCATAATGTTCAGCTTCACCATGTAAGCTGCGTTCAAATGCCATTTTTACAGTATTGACTGACGTTTTAGGCACAAAATTACAATAATATTGCCCTTTGATATCTTTTTCTAAAAACCCTGTTATTTTCTCGGAAGCAACATTTGCAGAAACGATATAACCTTCAAGATTTACTTCAAATACCGCATCTGGATGATATTTAAAAAGTGAACTATATTTATCATCTATCAATAATTTTTCTTTTCTTTCCTGATCAATCTCAATGGCTAGGGAAACTAAAATAGCAGCTCGTTGCAATAGGTTAATTTCGATATCTGAAGGCTTTCTAATCGTTCTATAGTAAGTTGCAAAAGTACCATATAGCTCTCCGCGCGTTCCGAGAACAGGCATTGACCAACATGAAGTCAGTTTTTCTTTTTGTACAAGATCTTTTTGACGTGACCATTTAGGATCAGTGATTAAATTTTCAGAAATAACCAAATGCTTATGAAAAGCTGCCGAACCACATGTGCCACTTTTCTCATGAACAACAACTGCTTTTAACATCTGCTGATATTCAGGAGAAAAATGTTGATGACCACTAATTAAGTATAATTTTTCAATTGAAGGGTCATACAGCATGGTTGAAACAATTGCATCTTGAATATGAGTCTCTAACCATGCAGTAATTGCTTCTAAAACAATTTTAAGGTTATTGCCTTGACTAATGAGCTGAAATATATGGCTATTATCTTTACTAATAAATTGACTAGCCATTAAAATCTCCATTGGTTTAAGAAATTAGCCTCATGCTGATTTTACATATGAAATATTTCTTTTAAATATACATCTGTACAAAAAGCGATCAAAAATAAAGCTATTTTAACGATAAAACTTAAGGTTTTTTCATTCAAAATGATGAGGATGATCAGCTCACTTTTTATACTGTGTTATTCGATTAATACAAAATAATAAAGGAAACCGACTATAATTCATACTTATAAAGAAAATTTGAAATCGCATTTGCAAATCATCAAATCTATATGTCAAATCCATTTCCAGTAATCCAATTTAACTGAGTATTTTGACTTTTATCTTGTGATAGAAACATTTTTTCGCAAGTAAAGCTTTCACTTCTCGCCCTCTGGGAGGGTTTTGCTTCAAACTGGGTGAGCAACGAAAAGCATGCCTCAAGTCGTGTTTTTAAAAGCGCAGTTACCACATTTCACATAACTGGCTAAACAATAAACAAGTTTTAGCATAACTCAATTTCATGCACTAAGACAATAAAAATCAAAGATTTTTTAAAAAACAAATTAATTCAATCAGTTAATTTTTTAAAAATTCTTCACTATTTTACCAATTGTTTAATAGATATTTTTATTTTGATAACCAATTTACATCAAACTTCTTCGATTTAGACTTTCCTTCCCTCTGAAAGACAGGCAAAGAAGGGTAAATTAGGATGAATGAAATTTATAAATAGAAGTGAGTAATCGTGATTTTCTATTATCAATCATTCTTGAGCTTAAGAAAAATCGGGGTTGAGCTTGCAGGATATTAGATCAAATAGAGAGATAAAAAGCAGAAATTCCCCGCTACCGCATCAATAAATATTTAACAATAGCGGGGACAATTTTCTATGTTTTGATGATTAGCAAATTCTAAATTTTTCACCTGTATGAGTGTTTGTACGCCAGCAAGTCTCTTTCTTATGTTTATGTACATGGTGTTTATATGTTTTGTGGTGCACTGTTTTTTTATAATGATGCGGCTGAGCAAATACACCTGTGGTTGCTGTCGCGAGCATCAT
Source organism: Acinetobacter sp. ANC 4636 (assembly GCF_054454555.1). Taxonomy (NCBI): domain Bacteria; kingdom Pseudomonadati; phylum Pseudomonadota; class Gammaproteobacteria; order Moraxellales; family Moraxellaceae; genus Acinetobacter; species Acinetobacter sp. ANC 4636. The sequence goes on from NZ_JBTKVD010000012.1 coordinate 88,857, forward strand.
AAGTAATACAAGTTTTTTCATTCTATTTCCTTATTACCAGTTTGAGTCAAAAATCAGCATGTCTGATGATCAATCAACAATAAAACACAATAAATCAAAAACTTGTATCTACAGCATCTTTGTGATGATTAGACAGCTTTTATCAGTCCATCATAATCATTAAATCAAGCTAGGTTTTTCTGAAATAACAAAGAATCCCGATCACCACCAGTATTACACCAAACCATGCACTTACATTAAGTTGTTCATGGTTAAATACCGCACCTAAAGTTAAAGCAATAATCGGTGTAATCACATTACTCAAGGCAATGGTTGAAGGTTTTAATTCCCGAATCAGCCAAAAATAGCACAGCATCGCAATAATAGATGAAAATAATATTGTAAATGCAAAGCCAAGCATGCTGTGTAAGTCAGGAAGGTGGTGTGGCATATGCTGATAAATAAAAGGAATCAACAGTAAAGATGCCAATGCTGAAACCAGCAAGGAGCCTGTAGCCTGTGATATCGGCGTTAGTGGCGCTGCAATATGCTTGACCCAAAATATAGAACTAATATAAGAAATAATACTGATGACAATTAATATGATACCAATCGGTTGTACCTGATTTCCAGTTTGATCCGCAAACACTACAATCAAACCCAAGACCGCCATCAGCATTCCTCCCCATTGTATGAGAACGAGATGCTGATTTTTTAAAATAAAATGCCCAACCAGACCAGAAATTAACGGTGATAACCCAAATAACAAAGCCATTAATCCTGAAGTTAGATAACGGGCTGCCAGATAAATAAAAAGTTGAGCACCGATTAAATTTAGGCTGCCTGCGACATAACTTGTGAGTGACTGACGATCTAATGGCAAGGGATTACGAAAGATGATGAGTAACATAACCGCTAAAATAGATGCACCTACATAGCGAATAATTAAAACCCAAAGCGGATAAACCTGATGCACACTCCATACAATTGCCAATGGCGTTGCTGCCCAGATCAGGACAAGGGTGGCATAAATTGCAATGTGGGTAAAAGACGTCGATCCCTTAGACATAAACATGAATCATATCCATAAAATCAATCAACCCATGCCTAAAACAGCATGGGTTGATTACATGTAAGCCTGTTGTGATTGAGCTCAGGCAACTTTGCGTAAATCAATCGCGAGATTCAGCAGTGTTTCTGCATCAAACGGTTGTGCTTTCGCAATCATTTTCTTCAAATGGCGCATTTCTTTTGCTTGATTGACAGTAATGCCTGCAACCAGAATTCCGTTGCGGGTTCCGAACATCACAAAGCTGGCATTTCTACCCTGCTCAATATCCATCTCACCACGAATATGCCATTCTGTAGCTGTCATATCGCCAGCAAACTGAAAGTTCATATCAAGCTGGTCTGTCCAGAACCAAGCAGGAGTTTGCTGCGCCAATGGATTACCCATGATATGACGCGCAAAAATTCCCGCTTGCTTGTTGGCATTTTCCCAAGTTTCAATACGACGATATTGCCCATCTTCGATCAACTGCGTTGCAACATCCCCAGCCGCATAAATATCAGGATCAGAGGTTTGGCAATACTGATTGACTTGAATGGCAAAATCGACATCGAGACCTGCTTCACGCGCTAAATCAGCATTAGGTACAATCCCAATTCCGTAAATGACAGCATCACCCGTCAACTGCTGACCATTTTCTAAGGTGAGAATCACCTCTTGATCACGTAATTCAGCCTGCACCAGTTTGGTATTCAGTTGAATTTCAATGCCTGCACGTTGATGCTGTTGCAGTAAAAATTGACTCAGATTGAGTGGAGAACAACGGCCCATGACCATTGCACCCTGTTCAATCACTGTGACCTGACAGCCTTTTGCACGGGCACTAGAAGCCAACTCTAAACCGATTACACCGCCACCCACGATCAAGATGCGTTTCTCAGCTTGTAATATAGGAATCAGTTTCTGTGAATCTTCAAGATTCCGTAAAGTATAAACATGTTGACCTAGAGCATCTAACATCGGTAAACGACGTGCCGAACCACCTGTTGCCAATAGTAATTTGTCATAATGAATCACATCACCACTTTGTAACACAAGCTGATGTGCTTCAGGCTGAAGTTTAACTACAGCATTATTGCGAATCACTTTGACATTAAGTTCGGCAAGTTTTTGTTCAGAGAGAATTTCCAGCTTGGTTTGTTCTGGCTGCAAAATTGCGTCTTTAGATAGCGGTGGACGTTCATACGGTAGATGAGGTTCATCACCGATCAAAATAATTTCACCAGAAAATTGCTGTGCGCGTAACTCTAAAATTGCACTTGCGCCCGCTTGACCTGCGCCTACAATTACAATGGTTTGAATACTCATGTTTTGTCCTTTATTTCAAATTGGCTGTGACAATGCCAAAACCCGCAATCCATTCTGAAATGGCTTCATAACAATGAACTTTCATTTCATAGTCACCCAATGCTGAAAGCGCTGCAAAAGCGGCGATCCATGCACGAATCTCTTGTCCACCACGTCCACCCTCACGACGGATATCAGCTTCAGTCATTTTTTCAATGGCTTCAAAATCAGCATTTTGAAAAATATCTAACAGCTGTTTATCCCATTCTGGATTGAGTGGCACTGAAACTGAAGTATCGCCTGCAGCGAGACGTTGCCCCACAGAAATGACCTTGGCTTGGCGGGCGTTGCGTGCTTCAGTCGTCGGGTTCCGACCTGAGATCAGGAATTCTTCCACTTCAGGAGGTACAGACCCCATTTGTGGTGTTGGTGGATCATGCGACAATCCCCCAGTTCCCAAAATGAGTACACGTTCATTTTCAAGATTAAGAGACTGAATAAATGAACCTATAGCACGGCCAAGCGCAATCGCACGTTTTGTGGTTGGCAGTGGCGCTGCTGCACCATTGACAAAAACAGGAATCGTCGGGTAACGATCAAGCTGTCCTTCACATAAAAAGTGTAAAGGCTGGGTAACCCCATGATCTGCCTGCATTCGGTAGGAATATGCAACATCAACGCCTTCATTCAGAACATGGCGCACAAGTTGTAGCGCGGTTTGCTCAGGTACATTGAGTTTTCCTGGGCCATAATCCCAATCGCCTGCAGCAGTAGCCCGAAGGCCAACACAGAAACTTGGCATCAGGTCATAAAAGAAACCATTAAAATGATCAGGACCAAAAGTAATAATCAGGGTTGGATCATATTGCTTTAACTCAGCCGCCAAAGCCTTAAACGTTGCACGAACAACTTCTTCCTGACGCTTCTCAATCGGTGAAGCGAACTCCATCAGCGGGCTATGAGATGCACAAATCAGTTTAACAGCCATGTTGAACTCCAAAAACTAGATCGCCTACAGGCGATCTATGTGGGTCTAGAAGACTAGACCTTTAGGATTAAACGTCAAAGAAGCCTGCATTGGGCTGACGTAAACCACGAATACCTAGACCACAGTCGGCATTAATAAATACGCCAGATAATGGACGGTTATTTTGTCGAGAAGCGAGTAGAACATAAGAACCTGTCATATCTTCGGCTTCAGGTAAGAATTTGAGTGGCATACCTTGACCAATCCGCTCAGGATCACGCGCATCGAGCAGTCCAAGATTTTCCTGCCCCAATGATGCTGCACCTTTGACATTGACATTCATGCCCGAAGGCGCGACGGCATTGACACGGATTTTAGGTGCCAGTTCATACGCCAATTCACGCACTAAGCCAACACCTGCATGCTTGGATGCAGTGTAAATTGGCCCACCACCTGATGAATAAAATGCAGAATTTGATAAGGTAAAAATCATGGAACCTTCGGTTTTTAACAATTCATTCAGTGCTGCTTTGGCACCGAGCAAATAACCTTTGGTATTAATACTCATGATTTCATCAAATGCTGTTTCTAGCTGCTCACCTGACATATTGACAACATCGGCATAGTGATCCCAGATTCCAGCATTACCAATAAAGCAGTCGAGTTTACCAAAACGGGCCACTGTCGCTTCAACAGCACGAACATTGTCGGCATATCGAGCAACGTCACCCGTCACCGCGACAATACGATCACCAAAGCGGGCGATCAGTTCATCAACTTTAGACTGAGAGCGTTGCAACACAGCAACCTGTGCGCCTTCATTTAAAAAACGTTCCACCAGTGCTAGCCCAAGTCCTGAACCGCCGCCTGTAATCAGTACGACTTCTCCTTGTAACCAGCCCATTATGCCACTCCTGACAATTCGACAAATAAAGCGCCATCTTCAACGACGACAGGAAAAGTCTGAATCGGGTCAGTCGCTGGCACACATTGCGGTACACCAGTTTTTAAACAGAAACGAGATGAATGTAACGGGCACTCAACAGTACCATCGTCTTCCAGATAGCCTTCTGACATTGAGGCATTGCCATGGCTACACTTGTCATTCATCGCAAAAAATTCGCCATTAAAATTGAAGACAGCAAGTGCAGCAATATCGCCTACACCGCAGTCCACTTTTAATGCTTCACCTTCATCAAGTTCATCAACCTGACAAACGAATATCTTATTCATTAGAAAAACACCGTAATGTTGTGGGATGTTAAAGTTGCCTGATCGAGCGTGATGTCACGTTTAGCAATGCTCCAGCCTAAACTGCTCTCTTCATTTTTACGGATTAAATCAACCCGTTTCCCCACATAAATCAATACGTCTTTTTCTTTTTGCGAGCGATAAAGCAAATAGTTGCTATATACCAGATATTCATCTGCTTGCTCAGTTGGCTCTACCCGAATATTGGTAATGAGATGACGGGTACGTGATGGAGGCTCTTCCGACCATGACATGCCAGTTTCTAATTTTGCAATACGACGCTCTAACACAAATTTATCGTCGTGATAAATCCAGGTTGAAGGCGGCGCAATACTTTTACGACGGTCACGGGTCTGAGCATTCGTCGTTGTTTTGAGTGTGTAGAGCATGTCTTCACTCAAAATATCTAGCCAGTCACGAAACTTCCAGTCATCTAACAATTGCGCTTCGGCATATAAAAACTGGCTAATATCATGGTAAAGCTCTAGCCCAATAGAACGCCAGACTGGTTGTGGTTTTAACACGTCAACGACCTGATTCATTTCGCAAGCTCCGTTTCATCTGCGATAGCGACAGCCGAATCATTTTTTGCCAAAAGGCTTTGCTCATACGCTGCTGTAGCTTTTTCTACATCTTCCCATTTTTCATGCATCAGTAAGTTTGCCCAGTGGCGATACATACTGCGTGCAGCTGTTTCTGAGAAAATATGATTGGTAATACCAGGCACGTCATCACGTAGCTCTTCATTACCCAGACCCATTTCCATGATCAGTTTGCTATTACGCGCTTTATAACCACGAAGAACTTTCTGGATTTCAATCCAGTTTTCGCCATCATCTGCTTCAGCAAAACCTGCAGGACCAAATGCACGACAAGCATTTAGCTCCATCGCTTCTTTAATATGCTGTGGTGCAGCCTTGTCAGTAATACAGAATGCCCAAACTTCAGTTTTATCTGGACCACGTGGGTGCCAGATTCGCATGGTGGTCATACCATTGAGCCAAGACAAGGTTGGGAACATGGTGTTATGTCCAGCAAGACGTAATGCACGAATTTCGCCAAGACGCTCTTTAGCTTCTTCATAAGTTTCACGAAAATAATCAGCAACCTGACCATCCACCCAGAAGTTAGCGTCTGGTTTTTCTGTTAAGAAAAAGCCTGAACCATGTCCACGTTGACCATATTGCACACAGTTTTTAACGGTTTCCCACACTGGACGTGCCGTTTGTGCTGCACCGAGTGTTTTACTTGCGTCATCACCTGGTTTACCACCCAAGACCTGTACTGCAGAAGCATGTGAATACGGTGCATGATATTGGTCTGAAGCAAACTGTTCTGCTGCAAATTTCCAGTTACAGTTAATTTCCCACTTATGGATACCACCAATAACTTCTGAACCACCTTCACGACGATCAATCAACGCATCAAGATACCAAGCGATATCTCCCATATAAGTGCGTAGATCAGGTGTATCCTCTGCCCAGCAACCGAAAATCAAACCTTTATAGATTTCAACACGATTGACTTCAACAAGACCCCATTTCCCTTTGCATGAACCTTTTGGAAAAGCAACATTTTCTAATGGAATATCTTTCAAAGAACCGTCAACACCATAAGACCAGCCATGGTATGGGCAAGTAAATGCACGTGTATTCCCACAGTCTGCATAACTCACACGCATAGAACGGTGACGGCACTGGTTTAAAAATGCCTTAACTGAACCATCTTTTTGACGGACGACAATAATCGGGTCTTCACCCATATAAGTATTAAAAAAGTCACCAGCCTTCGGAATCTGGCTTTCATGACAAAGAAATAGCCAACAACGCCCAAAAATACGCTCTAATTCAAGTTGATATAATTCAGGGTCAGTGTAAATAGAGGGTGAAATACGTCCATTTTGTGCATCGACTAAGGCATCGATTTCACGCACATCAATTTTTCCACTCATGATCATCGCTCTCCTGCTGCCGCCATCAAATCAAAAGATGGTGGAATCTGTTGGCGTGATAATGATTTTTTAAGACATATAAGTGAAATATTTTATAAGTTTTATTTTAGATATTTTATGAATAATTCTTTATTCTTTTTTATACTAAATTATAGCCAACTTTTTTAATACACTTTTTTGCTACTGAAATGGATTTTTGCTTGGTTTAGGTATTTATACCAACAGATTGACTGAAATAAACGAGCATTTTTAGGATTATTGCCATTATGGAATTACGTCATCTTCGCTATTTTATTATGGTTGCAGAAGAGCTGAACTTTAGTAAAGCTGCACTCAAGTTATATACAGCTCAACCTTCTTTAAGCCAGCAAATTAAAGACCTTGAAGAGTACGTCGGGGTAAAACTGCTGCATAGAACCAAGCGTAAAGTTGAATTAACCGAAGAAGGAAAAGTTTTTTTAGAACGGGCAAAAATTACTCTGGCTGAGGCAGACAAGGCTGTCACCATGGCTCGCCAAGTCGCCAAATCAAAAAAACACCTCCTCACAATTGGCTTTGTGCCTGTTGCTGAAATGAAAGTATTTCCTTATGTTTTACCAAGTCTTAGAGTACAAAATCCTGACTTGAAAATTGAATTGCTGAGTATGAACAATACTTGTCAAATAGAAGCCCTTAAGAAAGGTGAATTAGACGTTGCCTTTATACGAGAGAATCTAAATACCGATGAAATTCAAAGTCAGTTTGTGTTGCGTGAACCCCTGATCTTTCTATTGCACAAAGATCATCCATTAACCAAGTACGATCGTATTCCAGTCAAAGCATTGAATGGTATTGATTTTATTATTCCTGCTGTTGAACAATCTGCAGTTCTCCACCATACGATTTTAGAATTCGCGCAAGCCCATAATATTAAATTTAATATTGTACAAAAAGCAGATAATATTCTCTTTAATATTAATTCAATTGGCATGGGTTTGGGCTGTGCAATTTTACCCGCTTATATTGAACCATTGACGGTCAATAACACCGTAATTCGTCCTTTAGAAGTTGAATTACCTTATCTTGATTTATTTGTAAGTTATCGAAAAGAATCCGAATCTATAGGCATCAAGAAACTTATTGAGCTACTCAATAAAGTTTTTTACCTAAATATTAATCGAGACTAAAGTTGATAGTTATAGGTTTTAGATAGTATTTTCATCATATTTATAGACCTAAGTCTTAGAAAAAGGATGTATCTCATCCTTTTTCTTTTTTTACAGAATAGGCTTCTTTCATCATGGATTATACTTTTTTATTTTTTCCATGAGCAAAATTGAAATATAGACCAATAAAACACAAAAGAAATATTATGAGCTGGCGAAAGGAATTGCTTAAATTTAGACTTTATATGTGATCAAAATATTAAATTTCTTTCATAAGTCCTTTTTATTTCTCCCTATGGGAGAAAAATAAAGAGGGTGTAGGCAATTATGAAAGAAATCTATTAAATAAGAGTTAATAATAAAAAAGCAATGGCTTCGCAGCCATTGCTTTTTGGGGTAACTGTAAAAAGCATTACAGTTACCCTAAAAATTAGAATTTATAGGTGTAAGTTGTCGCAATTCGGTTTTCTTTCAAACTACTGATCTGTCCCTGTACATTATGCCAATCCACATTAATATACATCCATTCAAAACCTAGACCTTTAAATTTACCTTCAGGAACAACGTAGTTTAAAATGAAGTTAAACTCATCCTCTGTTCCTCGACCTGATTTCACACCATTACTTTCATAATGCGAGTCAATATTCCAGCCGCCCCAATATTTTGCAGTCGCTTTTAAGCCATTGATTCCCCAGCCTGCAAAGTTATAACTATAAGTCATCCCGAATGATTGTTCGTCTTTACGAACAAAACTTGCGACGCCCCAGTTATCTAAATACGGCTGTGGTACCCAACCCGCTAATGTTGGGAAATATGGTGCACCAGTTGCAGCACTTGGATTAGATCCTTGTTTACCAAACATTTGCTGATAGCCCAAACCAATCGTCTGATTCTTATAGGTAAGCGTGGTTCCTAAAGATAAAGCCTGGTTATCAATTTTTCCGTATAAAGCATCCCCTGATTGGCGATTATCAAAAAAACGGATATGGGTATCTAATTTCGCATCTTTGTTCAGGTTTTCTTTATAGCTTAAGCCCAAATAGTTTTGTTGATAGATATTATCAACATCTGCATAAAAATAAGAACCTTGCACATTCTGGTTAAATTTATAATCAACCCCAGCAATATACATTCCATTGACTTTGCTATCTTTAGACAGATTTTTCGGCCATAAACCTAAATCCATCGGCTGGTTTTCATAACGCGCATTTATGCTTTTGATATAACCCAAAGTCACTTTGGTGTTTTTAATATCTTTCGATTCTAACCAAGCACCATTATAAGTTGTTAAAAGTTGTCTAGACGGGTCATAAACCAATACAGGCGTAACTGGGAGCAACTCACCTACACGAATTTCAGTCTGTGCAACTTGCGCTTTTAATGTCGCACCAATATGAGCAAACTCCCGAGCTTGTTTCCCTGTTCCTGGCTTTCCTTCATAAGGTAAAACCCAGTCTGGATTACGATCTCGTCCATCTAAACGTACTGCATATTGTGCTAAAAGATCAGCACCAACTTTCACCATACCTAAATCAGCATAGCCTGATTTTGTATCTAGAGTCACACCCTGCGACCAGCTACCCCAGTTTTTACTTGATGCAGTATCATATTGCCGATCTAAATAGAAATTCTTGAATTTGAGCTGAGTTTGACTATCCTCAAGAAAATCAGCAAACGTATTAGGACTGGTGATTCCAACACTTGTACCAACAAAAGCCATCCATAAAGCATAACAACGCATTGTCTACTTCCTAACCGAACAATGTAATGAGCGGGCTATAATGTAGAACATGTCAAAGATCGAATATCAGACAACAGTAGTAAACTTTCCGTTGATTTTATTCTAGACAATTCGATAATTTATGTTTTTATATTTATAAAATATAAATGAACAATAACACCAAATAGACATCTATCTTCAATAAAAATAAGCCCTTGTTTTATATTATTTTTTATTTAAAAAGAATGAAAATAAATCTTATTTAATTGATTTTTTATGTCAATATAAAAATAGATATTCCGGTGCCCTGCTTTTATTAATAGCTAAAACCTTTCATGTTATTGTTAATAAGTATCTTTTTTTATAAAAAAAGCACCCTAAAAAGGATGCTTTTTTGAATTGATTAAATCACTTAACTAACTTTAGCCACATCTTGTGCAATAGATTTAGACATGGTTAATGCCAGATCTTCAATCATATCTTCCTGACCACCAACTGTGCCACGACGTCCTAACTCAAGCAGGATTTCACGTGCAGAAACACCATATTTGGCTTCGGCACGTTTAGCAAACAGTAAGAATGATGAATACACACCTGCATAACCCAAAGTTGCTGCATCACGGTCTGCACGAATCGGGTGAGTCATCATTGGAATAATGATGTCTTCAGCAATATCCTGAACCTTGAACAGATCAACACCGGTTTCCAGTTCCATACGGTTGGCCACTGCAACAAACAGTTCCAGCGGTGTATTGCCGGCACCTGCACCTAAACCTGCAGAGGCCAAGTCCACACGTACTGCCCCTGCATTGACCGCAGTAATCGAGTTCGCCACACCCATACCCAGGTTATGGTGACCATGGAAACCGATTTCCACGTCTGTTGGCAGGTTGGCACGCAAGATACCCACACGATCTGTGACATCTTGTGGTAACAGATAACCTGCTGAGTCAGTCACATAGATACAGTTGGCGCCATAAGACACCATTTTCTGTGCTTCTTCGAGCAATTTCTCTGGAGTCGCCATGTGCGCCATCATCAGGAAGCCCACAGTATCCATACCCAGTTTACGCGCAGCAGTAATATGCTGTTCAGAGACATCGGCTTCGGTTGAATGGGTTGCAACACGAATGGTAGCAACGCCAACATCATGTGCCATTTTCAGATGGTCGACCGTTCCAATACCCGGCAGTAAGAGTGCAGAGACTTTGGCCTGTTTCAGATGTGGAATC